>JAFGUP010000036.1 GCA_016938475.1 Sphaerochaetaceae bacterium | reverse complement strand
CAGCTCGCCCATCTCGAACCGCTTTTACCGCAGATTCGCAAGCCGATATCTCATCAGAGCAGTCAATTTCGGTGAAGTACTCTGTACGTGGGCCTATCAGAGAGGAGAAGGGATGCATGTCATCAGCTTTCCCGTACAGAAGCACTTCGACACCGATCTCATCGATCGCTCTGCACAGAGCATGCATTACATGATCTTCATAGGGAAAGGCCACTGCGACTCTCACGCGGATGTCTGAAACAATAAGATCTTTGAGCTCTGCCAGTGATTTCAGCATATACTTCTCCTTTCCCTTCCTCATCTTTGTTCACGATATGACTGTACCACCCTCTGCATGAATACGCCTGAAACTGCCGCCCGCACTATACAAACCTGCACGCGAAAAGTTCCTTCAAGATCAAAAGCGTGCCCTAAGAGACCTCAGACAGGATGTGAGTGCCCCGTGACAACATACCGCTCATAGTACAGAGAAGGAGGTGGGTTTCCCGCGTCCCTTGCATCAGAACAGATGGTTCTTCACCCATGCTGCGGAGGTGGATGCCATCGCATCGAGGTCAGGGTCTTTCACGATATCACGCCACACGCCGATGTCACGACCGATCTGGCCTCCTGGCATTACAAAGGGTTCCATTACCATAGGTCCGTCGAAACCGATATCATCAAGGGCTGTTTTTATCTCAGCCCACGGCATACGCCCTGTTCCGGGCATCTTTCTGTTCGCCTCTCCGAGGTGGAAGGCTGAAAGATAGGTGCCGACCCGTCTGATCGCATCCCCGAAAGAATCCTCCTCGATGTTCATGTGGAAGGTATCGAGAAGAATGCCCACCGATGGTTGGTTAAGCTGCTGCATATACGTGACAGCTTCATGGCTGTCATTGATCAGAAACTGTTCAAAGCGGTTCAGTACTTCCACGTTCAGGTGAACATTGCGCTCTGCGGCAAAGGGGGCGAGAGTGCTCATGCTTTCAAGAGACGCATCCCAGATCGGTTGCTTGGTAGTGAGATCCGGCGGCATCTGCCCCGGCCAGTAACTGTGCACCGTTCCCCCGATCATGCCCCCTCCCATATGGGAAACAGAGTCTATCATGCGCTTCATGAAGTCGATCCCGTTGCTGCGCACACGACTATCCAGCGAAGACACATCGTACTGTTTCTGCAGTCCTATCCCGTAGGAGAGGAGAAGGTCTTCATCTTCTGCCATCTGCTTCAGAGCCTTCTGCTCCGTGCTGCTCATCGTGACGATTGTCCCTCCGTTCAGTTCCAGCTGATCAAAACCGAGTTTCTTCGCTTTCCTGATGAACGGAACAAAATCCACATCCCATTCATGGGTCCAGAATGCATAATAGATCCCAACTTTTCTCATTGTCATTGCCTCCACCGGATTGTGTATCGTATGTTCGGGGTTCGCACCCGCTGTATCTCTTTGCACAGAGTAAATCAGAAACCTGAGAGAATCAATGTGATTCTCCAACGCCTGCCTCTGAAACAGGCAATACCCGCATGGAAAGCACTGATGCTGACTCTAGACGATACCTCAATCTTGTCATTACTATATATGGGTGTCACATGAAACGTTCAAGGGACACTGAAAGGAGTCAAGCATGCATCACGTTGTAATCGGAGGGAATGCTGCAGGAATGAGTGCAGCGGCAAAAATTCGAAGAACAGCACCGAATGATACACTCACGGTACTGGAAAAGAGTTCGATCGTCTCGTTCGGGGGGTGTGGTCTTCCCTACTATGTAGGCGACTTCTTCAGTGATAAAAGGTACCTGCTGCACCGTTCACCTGAACGGTTCCGTGAAGATGGTGTGGATCTGCGTCTGCATCATACTGTAACCCGTGTCGACCCGGTGAAACGGGAAGTGACGGGACTCGATGAGCATGGTGAACAGTTCTCCCTCACCTATGACAACCTCATCGTGACAAGTGGAGCAGACAGTATCACACCACCGATTGAAGGGGTCGGCCTGAAGAATATCTATACACTCAGAGTACTGGATGATGGAGAAGCAATCAAGAAAGCAATAGCCTCCACGGGTGAACATGCTGTGGTTGTCGGAGGCGGATTCATCGGCCTCGAGATAGCCGAAGCGCTTCACAGGGCAGGCAAGAAAGTCAGGATCATTGAGCTGATGGACCGCGTATTGAAGGCTGCCGTCTCGCCGGAGATATCGGACCTCGCTCAGCAGGAAATCCTCTCTCACGGAGTCGAACTTTCCCTTGAAGAGAAAGTCGAAGCTTTCAGAGGTGATACGTCAGTCCAGAGTGTCGTCACCTCGAAGGGGACCTACCCCGCAGACCTGGTCATCCTCTCGGTGGGAGTCAGAGTACAGACTCAGTTCCTTGCTTCCTCAGGGATAGATATGCTGCCAAACGGGGCGATTATCGTCAACAACAAAGGGGAAAGCTCAATAGAACATATTTATGCTGCAGGAGACTGCGCAGCTGTTCCCGAGATGCATGGAAACCGTCATCTGTTCAGCCCTCTGGCAACCTCAGCGAACAAGCTCGGCCGTATCATCGGAGACCGGATCGGAGGAAGCGACAAGGTCTATCCGGGAACGCTGGCCACAGCCTGCGTCAAGGTCTTCAGCCTGGAGATCGCCCGCACAGGTGTGAGCGAAGAGGGAGAGGCGATGAGCTCTGTGTTTATCAAGGATAAGAATCAGACCGGCTACTATCCCGGTCAGGAAGATATCTACATCAAACTCTTCTTCTCCACAAAAACCGGCAGGATAACCGGAGCACAGACCGCCGGTAAGAACGGTGCTGTCCTGCGGATCAACCCCATCGCCATGGCCATCCAGCTTGAAGGTACAGTAGAGGACCTCTCCCTGGCTGACTTCTGTTATGCCCCGCCTTTCGCAAAGACCTGGGATGCACTGAACGTGGCAGGGAGCGTTGCTTCCAGTGTGTTCGACAAGAAAAAGAAATAACACTACTCAATCTGTCAAAATATTCACACAGCACACCTGCATGGTGTGCTGTATGTGTATCGGGGTTCCGGGAACGGGATGAGGATGATCGAGACAGGAGACACTGCTCAGCCTGACACCATGAGCGCCGAATAGGGTTCGATGGAGCGCATAACGGAAAACAGTGGAAAAAAGTGAGAGAGCCTGCCATAAACATGAACTGGCATCCTGTCAGAAAGACCTCCTACTACAGCCTCTGACGTGCTCTGCCCTCCTGATCTCACACGTTATTCGAACCATACCTGAAGGCAGTCTTCCAGCTTCTGGGGGCAGAACACCGCCCTGCCGAGTCGCGATTCAGACTGCTGGATAGAGAATCTGCTGTAAAGCAAGGTCGATGATCTGCTCACTCCAATCAGTCATGAACAGTGGTATGTTGAGAACATTCTCATCGAGTTTGATATTCTGCAGTGAAAATCCTACACGAAGCGAAAAGTCTTCACCATGAAGACATTTGACGGCTTTCAACGAACGGCTGGATATGCTGGTTCCCGACTGTCTTATGAGTCTGACACGGTTCTATGGGAGAGAGCGAAAAAATCATCTGAAAAGGGTTTGATGAGTTACTTTCAGCTGGGATGATGCTCAAACACACCTCTTGCAGGTATCACTCCTCTACGAGGGCTCCCCTGAGGGGTGGTTGCGGCTGCGAGATGCTCGTTTTCGACGTGATTCGCACCTCACTGAGGATGATCGAAGTCAGGATGAGTCCACCCCCGAGTACAAGAAAAACCGTGAACGGCTCGATACCTGCTATCACCGAGAACAGTGCACCGAACAGACTCTCACTCGAGAGAAAAATAGCTGCCTTCGTGCTGGTCGTGTACTTCTGTGCCCGTGTCTGCAGAAAATAGGCAATCAGGGTACAGAACAATGAGAGGTATATCGTCCATCCAAGAGCTTGCGGCCAGAGGATCTGCTCTCCGGGATTGGACCCATCAATGGTGAGAAAGACGAGCAGACACAGGACAGCCGCGGTTGCCAGCTGCACAAAAGTGAGGTTGAGCACATCCGAGATCTTGGAGACTCTATCCAGATACGCCAGGTGAAGTGCGAAGAAAACAGAACAGACCAGCGTGAAGGTATCGCCGAGAGAGAAGGAGAACCCGGTGCCGGGTGTGTAGGTGAGGACAACGACTCCGATGAAGGTCAGGAAGGGAAGTATGAAGAACTTCCTGTGCGGGCGTTTTTTGAACAGGATCCAGGACATGAACGGGACCTGGATAACGTATGTCGCCGTGATGAAGGCATTATTACTTGGTGTCGTAAACTGGAGTCCTACCGTCTGAGCATAGAAGGCGATGAACAGGAAGATCCCTGTGATGA
Source organism: Sphaerochaetaceae bacterium (assembly GCA_016938475.1). GTDB lineage: Bacteria > Spirochaetota > Spirochaetia > Sphaerochaetales > Sphaerochaetaceae > SABI01. The sequence goes on along the minus strand of JAFGUP010000036.1, from coordinate 26,044 downwards.
TGCCCCGTGTCAGATCCTGACGGCTCATCGTGAGCACCTTGCGGTATACCAGAATGAAAAGAAGGATGGAAGCCACAGAAAAGCGGATAAGGAGGATAAATGTGGGGCTCAGACCGCTTTGAAGGGCGTAGTACATCCCGGGAAAACCGGTCCCCCACAGGACTGCGGTAAGCAGTATCGACAGGTCGGCATACAGTGATTTCATGAGTGCTCCTTGAGCGAATCTGGGGTATTGTACGAAGTTAAGAACAGCGGGTCAATGAGAACTGATACGATCGATACTGATTCACCCGACAAACAGGGCAAACAGTTTTATGATGATGGGAAACACTGTGATTGATGCGATGAGACGGGTCATCTGTATCAGGGGAATGACCGGGGAAGAGTAGGACATATCATCTGCGATCAATGCGATATCGCTTGCACCGGCCGGGATGGTACAGAACAGGCTGATTCCTTTGTTCATGCCGGTAAGCTTCGATACCGCATATCCGACAAGGGTATGGAAGAACAGATAACCGGCCAGCATCAGGGCAACGGGTATGATGAGCTGACCAAGACCGAAGACCGTATCCATCGTCACCTTGGAACCCACAAGAACTCCAGCAAGGATCTGGGCAGCTTTTCTCAGCGGCGTAGGGAAGGAAGTCGGATGGATACTCACATTGAAAAAAGAGACTGCTATCATGGACACGAGCATCGCAGGAACAGGGACGAACGGTATGAAGGAACCGGCCCACCCTGCCAGCGTCCCGACCGAGAGTGTGTAGAGCACCTGAAGACTTTCAGGCATCCTTCTGCCGCTCTTTCCTGTGACTTCAAGACTCTCCTCCCGATAGGCTTCATCGTTTCTCAGAAGGAAGGTGATCAGGGAAGGAAACAGCATCAGTGAAAACAGGAGACGGCTCATGTGCATGACAGCCACTGTCGGAACATCTGCTCCCAGCTGATCTGCCATAATGAAACTCGTTGTCATCCCTCCGGGTATGGTTCCTGCCAGAGCTGTGATAAGGTCGAGAGGAGATAGAAGAGAAATCAGAGTGCCCATCAGAAGATTGGTCAGCACCATTCCTATGATAAACAGAGAGGAAGGCAGGAGCAGCTTACCGACCTCCATCAGATCTTTCTTCGAGAAAGAAGACCCGATGAGTGTCCCGCTGATAATCTGAAGGAGCACAGAGAAGAACGAAGGAACCTGGATTCCTCCGCTGTACACACTGAACGCCGATGCCGAAATGATGGCACCGACGAGCAGTCCCGCAGGAAACTTGAGGCGCATCAGGAGAAAACCTCCCGCTGCGCCACAGGCAATAGCTATGAAAAATTGGAGTGTGAACACCACCGGCTCCTACTTGTAATATGATCCGTAATTGCTTCTCAGGAAGTCTACACTTCTTTTCGCAGCGGTATCAGGGTCAGGGTACGGCAGAATCTCTACCGATGTCCACCCATCATACCCCATAATCATCAGCGCCTGGAAGATTTCATCCCAGTTCAAATGCCCATCCCCGGGTGCGTGCCTGTGTGATGAAGCGAAGTGGATGTATTTCACGTACCGTTTGTTGCGGATGAGAGACTGACCGATATTGTCATCCTCGATATTCATATGAAACACGTCCGGCATACAGGAAAAAGCCGGATGATCGATCTCATCCAGAAGTGCAGAGGCTTCATCCACACTATTGATAAAATCTATCTCATACCGGTTCACCGGTTCCAGGATCAGAGTCACCCCCCTCTTGTGAGCATAATCGGCCATCTCATGAGCCATGTCCATGAACCGTCCCTTCGCTCCTTCGGGGTCTTCAGTACCCAGAGAACCACGTGTTCTGCCGAGGTTCACCAGCTGTCCGAAATCACTTGCGAGATCTATGAAACCACTGAAAGTCTTCCTCAGTTCAGCCCTTCTATCCTTGTCGGCTTCTGTGAATGCAAGCTGACGGGCACCCCATACCTGACCGCTGCTTATCGCAGAGATCTCCATCCGATTCTTCTTAAGCAGTGCCTTCAGATCGGCCGGCGATATCTCATCAGGGCGTTTCAGTGCAAGCTCAACCCCGTCATACCCGAGATCACTCGCCTTCTTGATCGACTCCTCGAGTCCTCTGAATACGACGAAGGCAGTTGGCATTGCCTCCTTTCCAGCTACAGCTACAGATAATTTCATGTCAATCTCCTGTCAGACAGCTCTCCATGCATCGCGGAGAGTCCGTTTCGCATTGGCTACGATGATGTTCGAATCCTCATCTCCCTGTGGTTTCACCTCGAAAGATAGGATCGGACGTGTGTCAGTGTTCAAATACCCCAGGTCAAGCAGTTTCCTCAGATACTCAGTAAGGTACCGTGTATCGTTCTCACTGCCGGGATAGCCGAAGGCCGGGTGGGTATCCCCATAGAATGGGTGAGAAGGGTCCCCTATCAACGTGTTGCCCATGTGGGCATGCACGATGAACTCACTGATGGGGTCAAGTGCTTCATCGATACTCTCTCTGAGCATCGGGATATGGGAACAGTCGACCATCAGACCGAAGTTGTCGACTCTCTCACACACCCGCATTGCATACTCGCGGGCAAGTGGAGCGGGTCCCACAAGAGACTTCTTGTCTATGTCATTGTCGAATATCTCGTGACACACCGGCATACCACCCTTTCGGGCCGCATATTCACACAGCTCTATCGTGCTGCGCACCAGCGAAGCCAGATGTTCCTCTATCCGTTCAGGATCATAGGATCGGGAGAGAAACTGGAAATCAAGAGCACCGAACTCATACGCTTCATCGATCCCCTCTTTGAGAATGCTGACAGCCCGCTGTCGCTCCTGTTCATCCCTGGAGTTGATATTCGCCTGCGCTGCAAAAAGAAGTGAGTGCCCGCTATAGGTGAGCTCGGCATGTGATAAGTGGATCAGAGAGGGAACAAGACCTTCAAGTGAGGGAAACGGGATCTTTCCGATCTCAACGATCTCGAAGAAATCATCATACAGGATCTGCTTCAATGTTGAGATGTACAGCTCTTCGCTCTTCTGACTTGCAGGGAAGGCCATGGAATGGACTATTCCGATCCTGCAGTAATCATGTATCGATTCTTTCATCTATCCCTCCAGACTCTTTTTCACCGCGGCGATACAGGTCTCAGGAGAACTGAGTGTCCTGACGCAGGTGGATTTTTCGACAGCCACTCGCATCTGGGCCATCGAGGCCTGTGCGAGAACAATCACATCATACCCCTTCCCCTGTTCCGACAGTGTCAGAAGCAGACGATCATGACGCTCCCGGTCTCCTGCTTTGAGGGCAGCGATCGCCTCGGGGTCACAGAAACCATCCACGCTGACGGTAAGATTATCCCTGTCAGCCAGGTGTTCGATCTTGTTCACTGCAGGAGCCAGAGCCGACTGAGCCGTGGCAAGGACACAGATGCGACTTCCACTGTGAACAGCCTCATAGCACATTGCATCGTCAATGGCCATCACAGGCACAGAAATGAATTCCCGTATACTATCGATATAGGGAGAGAGAGTGGAACAGGTGATTACGATGAGATCAGGTTCAGCCTGTTCAGCGCTCATCATGAGCGATAAGAGTCTCTTCTTCTGTGTCTTCGAAAAGCTTCCGCCCCGTCTCGCAGGATCATTGGCAAGCACCTCATCGACGATATTGTCAAGAAGCACATCAACGCTGAGAGCGCTTTTCAGCTCTTCAGGGAAGGTTTCATAGACACTCTTTACCGTATGGATCGCTATGATATGTTTCATGGTGTTTCCTTGAGCATAGCCGCAACTGAGGCAAGGCACAAGGGTATGCTAGCAAGTACCGGGACTCCTGAGAGAGCCTCGCCCCGGGAGGCAAGATGAGCCATCGAGGCCTGTGCCAGAACGATGACATCCGCGTTCTCTACGTTTCGAACCCTCTCGAGCACCCGTTGATCATGGGTCTCAAGGTCTCCTCGCTTCATTGCCTCATAGGCGATCTCATCGTCACTTGAGGTGATCGTCACCGGAACTCCCTCCTCCTGTGCCATCTGCATGATGTGGCTGACTGTCGGTTCTATCGTGGAACGGGCTGTTGCCAGAACCGTGATGCGGGCACCCTTTTTCACAGCCTCCATACACATCGCATCATCGATTGCAACGATGGGGGTTGAAAAAAACGGTCTCAGACTCTGAACGGCAGGGGTGAGGGTCGAACAGGTGGTGATGATGATCTCAGCCCCGGTCAGTTCACAGTTTCTTACATCATTGTAGAGCCGGTTCAGGTTTTCATGCGTGAACCGGCCTTTCTCCTGAGGATCACTTGCCAGAAAATCATCATACAGATGATGAAATTTCACATCAAACGGAAGAAGAGCAGCGAGCTGCTGCGAGAATGTGTCGAGAACCGGTCGTACCGTATAGATGATTGCTATCCGCCTCATAGCAGGTGTCTCCTTGACAGACATCGATTCCGGTCTTCACCGGAATCGATGTACACGAGTCTTCTCTTTTAGAGAGTTGAGAGGTAATCGGCCTGGAACTTATCAGCATAGGCCTTGTATTCCTTCCAGTCCATATAGTCGGGAACAAGCTTCTTCTTGTTGATGTAGTCGTTGTTCCACGCATCGGTCTGTGAAACCTTGCCGAACACGTCTGACCAGAAATCTCTGGCTGCATCGCTCATGTTGGCACCACCGACAACACTTCTCCAGTTGGGAACCTCAACATCGTTATACCCAAGCTCACTGAGAGTAGGAGCGACTGAAAGGTTACCGGGGAACCGGCTGGTGGAGAGAGCAAGAACAGGAATGATCTTGCCTGCAGTGACGTACTCACTTGCAGCGGCAGGCTTACTGATCAGCAGATCCACGTGACCGCCGAGGAAGGTTGTGATAGCTGCACCGGTCGAGTCGTGCGCAATGTAGCTGAAGGTATCCTGATCCACACCGAGTTCTTCGGAAAGAGCTGCGTGACAGGCGATGTCATCACCCTTTGAACCGCCGAGCACCATGGATTCACCAGCTTTGAGCGCTGCGATGATCTGTTCGGCACTCTGGTACTTTGAATCGGGACTTGCGAAGATCAGGTGCTTGTCTACAGCCATGTGTGACAGCGGAGTGAAGTCTTCGATCCTGTTGGGAGTGTTCTTCACCATCGGCATGAGGTCTCCACTGTTAAAAGTAAGCAGCGTGTAATCAGCCTTACCTGCCTTTGTGTTCGACACAAGGTTTCTTCCAACTTCACCTGCTCCGTCAGTCTTGTACTGAATAACGATATCCTGACCGTTGGCGAGCCCTTCAGCCTTGATGATGTCGATGATTGCTCTGGTGAAAATATCTGAACCACCACCGGGGGAAGATGTACAGTACCATTCAATAGTCTTGGTAGGAACGAATTCCCCTGAAGCAGCCTGTTCAGCCTCACCCTGAGCGAACAGTGGCAGAACCATCATAGCGACGAGTGCAATGAAAAGCATTGTCTTTTTCATACGATTTCTCCTTTTCGAAAATCTTTTTTTATGTTTCAAGGGCAACTTACCCTTTAGAACCTTGTATCTTCGTGACCACACCCCTGACGATCGGTGTCAGAATGATCGCGAACAGAATCAGCATCAGAACCAGGGAGATCGGTTTGTCAAAGAAGATTCCGATCGAACCGCGGGAGATGATGAATGCCTTTCTCATATTCGATTCGAGCAGCGGGGCAAGAACGAAGGAGAGAAGCATCGGTGCAGTTGAGTAACCGTTACGATCAAGGACGAACCCAAGCACACCGGAGACGAACATCACAAGCACTCCGTACATCGAATTGCTGGTGCTGTAGGCGCCGACAATACAGATGACCGTGATAGCAGGTATCATCAGCTTGATGGGAACTGTCAAGATCTTGATCAGAAACGGTATGATCAGCAGTGCTATCATCAGCGTCAGCAGGTTGGCCAGGAACAGAGAAGAGATCAGACCCCAGCAGAAATCAGGCTGTGTTGAGAACAGTAGCGGTCCCGGGTTGAGACCCCACATCATCAGTCCACCAAGAAGGACGGCTCCGGTACCGCTGCCTGGTATACCGAGGGCAAGCAGTGGTGCAAAAGAACCTGCAGCTGCAGCGTTGTTTGCTGCTTCACAGGCTGCCACACCCTCGATCGCACCGGTACCCAGCTCCTCTTCACTCTTAAACGATTTCTGAAGAGCGTATCCAAGGAAGCTTCCGGTTGTCGCCCCGGCTCCCGGGAGGACCCCGACGAAGGTGCCGAGAAAACCGCTTCGCAATGCCGGAGGCAGGAGTCTCCGCAGTTCGTGACGGGTAAGGAGCGAGCCCTTGATCGTCAGTTTCTCTTCGAGGTGTGCTTCCACTTTATTGTTCTTTTCACTGACAAGTTTCAGCACCTGAGCGAAACCGACCGAGCCGATGACAAACGGAGTGAAGGGAATACCGCCAAGCAGGTACATACTACCGAAGTTATAGCGTGGAGAACCGGTCAGCGTATCCATTCCCATAGTGGCTATCAGAATACCTACGAGTGTCAGGACAACACCTTTGGTCGGGTTCTTTCCCACCAGCCATCCGATACTCGTCATTGCTACAAGCAGCAGGGCTGTCATCTCCGCAGGACCGAACTTCAGGCCAAGGTCGGCAAGTGCAGGTCCCATGAAAGTGAGGATCAGCATACCGATCAGACCACCGACGAAGGAGGAGATGTTACTTGTGAACAGTGCCTGTCCGGGACGTTTCCGCTTCATTGCCATAGGATATCCATCAAGGGCAGTCATCACTGCCGGAGTATCACCCGGAATGTTGAGCAGAATCGCACTGAACGAACCACCGTACATATTCGAATAGTAGAGCGCGCCAAGCATGATGATCGCCGTAGTCGGGTTGAAACGGTATGTCAACGGAAGCAGAAGTGCCACACCGGCTAACGACCCGACTCCGGGCATCGCACCTACGATGAGTCCAAGCACTGCTCCGAGGAGTGTCACCAGGACATTCTGGAGAGTGAAAACGACCTGGAAGCCGTCAAGCAACAAAAATAAGTTTTCCATCCCTCCCCCCTAGTAGGCGAACGCGTCGAGAATCAGTCCCTTCGGAAAGGGGACCTGAAGCCAGAACATGAAGACACCAACGACAATGGCGACAAGAATCAGCGTGGTGGTGATAGTTGTCTTCCAGCTATACTTTTCGTAATACCGTATCCAGATGATGAGAAAAGCAATGATCGAGAACAGCATCCCGAACACAAGAGTCCCCAGAATAATCCCGAGGGCACCGACGGCTGGAAGCCAGTTCTCCATCGGTACAGGCCGCGCAGGGTCCTTGAACGACTGGAAGAGAGCCAGAGCGCTGATGATGACAAGGACGATTCCCACTAGTGTCGGGAAAAACCCCGGCAGGGGGCCCCTGAGCTCATGCCAGAACCCGTACTGTGTCAAGCCGAGGAAAAGAAAGACGATACCGAACACTGCGGTGAGGATCGGAATCAGCATTCTCACGCCGAAAGATTTCTTCGTTTCCATGGTTACCCCTATTGTGCTGCGTGAAGGGCCATCTTCGAGACCATCTTCACAGCATTCTCAAATGCACTGGTTTTAACGATGCCCTTTCCTGCGATATCATACGCAGTACCATGGGCACAGGTTGCTATGGGAGCAGGAAGTCCACCGGCTATGGTGATCCCCTGATCGAACCCTTTGAGCTTAAGAGCGATCTGACCCTGATCATGATACATGGTCACGACGCCATCGAACTGCCCCTCGAAGGCTCTGATGAAGGCGATATCAGAGGGGTACGGACCGCTTGCGTTGATGCCGGCCTTCTTCGCTTCAGCGATCGCCGGGGCGATCACATCGATCTCCTCTCTTCCACACCTGCCTTCCTCACCCGCATGGGGGTTGAGGGCGCACAGCCCGAGATGAGGATGGGCCTTACCACTCTTACGAAGAGAAAAATCGGCCAATCTCATCGCTCGCATGATCGATTCTACCGACAAGGCATCAGAAACTTCCTTGATGGGAATATGTGATGTGGTACGAGTCGTCCAGAGGTCACCGAGGACATTGATCTCTCCGAAGGGCCCTGTATGATTGAACAGAGATGCCATGAAATGGTGTTCACTCTCGACCGTACACCCCGCATCCTTCATCGCAGCCTTGTTCAGCGGAGTGAAACAGAATCCTTCGAGCTGGCCCGCTTTATACAGTTTGACCCCAAGCTCGAGCATATCGAGACAGACGGCCCCGCCGCGTACCGAGATCTTACCGAAAGGCACCTCTGTGGGATCACAGTTCTTCCTGTCGAGAAAGGGAATTGTCGTGAGCGACCAGTCAATCTCATCAACCGATGAAACGACCTGAAACTCGATATCGACTCCCACTGCCTGCATACCGCGTCTCATCACTCTCATATCACCGATAATGACGGGACGACAATACTCGTTGAAAAAGTTCTCCGAGGCGAGTTTCGCTATAATCTCCGATCCTACTCCTGCCGGGTCGCCTAAGAGCATTCCAAGCACTGGTTTATTATTCATAATTCCACCTGTCTACTGTGTTGTGTTCATATAAGGTTAAGCAGAGGGCGTGCCAAGTAATGTAGCATATATGTAATTTATACACTATTAACTATTTCATAACAAATTACCGAAACACATACAGGAAACACTCACGCTACCCGTATCAGCACCTTCTCGGACCGGTAGTTTCAGTTGTGTGGTTCATGTTGCAACACTTTTGAAACATTACCAGGCATCCTGCCCATTCCTTCCCTCTGTCGACACAGAACTTTTCGAGGAAGGCAGTGGAACGCAATATAATCCATCAAGTCCTTGAACACTGGACTCTGCTTTCCCTGTGATCCCGAAAAGAAGATTTTCAGGGGTACCGGGCGCTTCCAGCGTGAAGGTGTTGCCATGTCTTTTCCGATATAGATGGATGAGAACCTATCTGTCAGTGAGACAATTCCGGCAATGAGAACCAACCTCAATCCAAGCCCCGCTCAGTCCTTGCCTGGTTCAGCTGAACTGAGCTAGTTTCCTCCACAGCGTTGTTCTGCTCATACCGATACTTTTTGCAAACTCTTCCCGGGAAAGACCGCTTTCAAGAAATTGCCGGTACAGTTCTTCACTGCTCGACCGGAAAGTTTTCCTTCTACCCGCGTCATGAGCATGATCTGGAGTCGGAGTATCAGAAAGGCTCGTTGCTCCGATATCCAGCTCGATGATCTCCCGTTCAGTCACAGTATCTCCGGCAAGGAGGATGACAAGACGCTCCGCGGCATTTCGCAGTTCTCGTACATTCCCCTGCCAGGGATAGCGCTTGAGGAGATCCAGGGCCCCCTGAGTGATCTCAGGCACGGGTATGTTCTGGTCTGTACAGGTAGAATTGACGAAATGGGAGAAGATCAGCGGGATGTCATCAGGTCTCTCCCTGAGTGCTATGAGGCGGAGATTGAGAAGACTGATCCGGTAAAACAGATCGAGACGGAATTCTCCACTCTTAACCTTCTGTGAAATATCTACGTTTGTGGCACTGATAACTCTGACATCGACCGGGACGACTGTGTCGCCTCCGACCCTTCTGACCTCTTTCTCCTGAAGCACACGCAGCATCTTTGCTTGAAGTTTCAGGGGCATTTCCCCTATTTCATCAAGAAAGATCGTACCCCTGTGAGCGAGTTCGAACAATCCCTGCTTTCCACCTTTGGCTGCGCCGCTGAAAGCCCCTTCGGAATAGCCGAAGAGCTCTGATTCGAGGAGATTCTCGGGCAGGGCAGCGCAGTTGACAGCGACAAACGGCTCTCCACGTCTCTTCGATGCATTGTGTATCGACTGGGCAAACAGTTCTTTACCGGTACCGGTCTCACCTATGAGAAGGAGAGCTCCATCCACCTTACTGTATCGTCTGCTCTTTTCTATGAGCTGCTCAAGGTCTTCATTTGCTGTAATGATATCCCGGAACGTATAGCGGGCGACAAGTCCCTTCTTACTCAGTTCTTTTCTTATTTTGCGTTCAACCGACCTGATGGTCTCGATATTCTGGAATGTCATGAGAACACCGAGACCCTCACTGCCGGTCATGATCGGCATCGAGGAGACAAGGATCTGCAGGCCGTTGATCTTCTTGATGACCTCTTCCCCTACACCGCTGGAGAGCGTCTTGGACCAGATGCTGCCTTCGTAGAACTCAGACACAGGATGATTCACCATCCCCTTTCCGAGAAGGTGCTCAGCCATGGAGTTTGCTACGACAACGACACCCCTGCTGTTAAGAGCAATCATGGCATCCTTGTCATTGTTTATGAGAGTGGTGAGAATATTCATCCTCACCTTGGCACGTTCAAGCGAACGTGCTGCTCCGATAGCTTCTGCAATGGCCCTGTTAATGGAGTGCCGACCGCTTTTGATATGAATGTAGGGATACCCCTTGCTCTCACAGTATCGACAGCTGGTGAGCCCCCCGAGAAAGATCGTGCAGCCCTGAGCCCTGAGATATTCTACTCCCCGGTGGATCTCCTCCTGATTATTGGCTACATACATCTTCACGCTGCGTCCGATCAGGTCCGACACATGCCGAGTATCACAGACGTCCTCGCTTCCGGTAAGAAGACCGAATGCTCCATCACTCTTCTTTCCGGCAGCATAAAAGGCTTCGATAAGGTCGTTAGGCCCCGAGAGGAAGGGAACGAGGTGTGTATCTTTCTTGAGTTCAGCCAGAGCGAGGTAGGTGATCCCACGGGCAACGATGATATCGGCTTCAATATCCTGCAGGGTCTCTCTGTCTGTTCCATATATGTGGGTAAGTTCGATGGAAAACCCGGAGGTATCGTATTGCTGTATCTCTTGCTCAATGAGAGTGAATAGCTCTCTATACGGTACGATGATCAGGATCTTCGTCATGCCCTTTTCCTTTCCTTCTCAGCATGAAACAGAGAAGAGATCAGTCACCCTGCGCTGCAGGAACGACATAGGGACCGTCTTCGATCCAGGTGACCTGCATATCTCCTATATTCTTACCTTCCCTCTCGCTGATATTCTTCAGTACATTGGCGATAAACCGGGAGAATTTCTCTTCCTGCGGTGTTTCCTCTTCAATGTACACGCTGCCATCCTGCCCTGGCAAGAGAGGAAGGAACTTCCTGTCCATACTTGGAGAGTAGAGGTACAGATGGTCCATCGGGATTCTTTCGAACACCTTGCACCACATCTGAACCTGCCACTGCTCAGGAATGAAGGTCCAGTCTTCACTTGCGATCAGCTTCGTGAAGTTCTCTGCACCGATACGGGTCATGAGTGCGAGTGTAGTCAGATAGTTGACACCGCCTACCGGATGGGTCGGGTCGTTCGTGTCTGCCATAATGACAAGATATCCGTTCTCCTTCAACACTCCGAGGGAGGCAACGGCGCACTTGGCAAGCTGGTAGTGGTTGATACCGACAAAGCCTCCATGAGTCACAACGATATCGGCAGAGGGAGAGGGGACTCTGACATGCTCTACGATGCTTTCAACCGCTTTGAGATGGGCTGTGATGTAGTTTCCACTGAATATACCAGTGATATGAAACTTCCCGTTGAGAGTGACATTAACGAGAAAGTCAATGCCTACCGTACCGGCGACTTCAAGAGCCTCTTCGTGTACGAGGTTGTCCTTCAGGTTGAGATCGCGCGACCCCGGGTCAGCCATGAAGGGCACACCATGGAAGACATAGGTACTCTCCTCTCCGATGATTCCTGGACAGATCGCCTTTCGGCCTCCGCTCGCTCCTGCCATGAAATGGCTCTCTACGAGCCCGGTCGCAATCTTGAGGTCCGCATTGACATACAATGAATTGAGATACATATCCGTACCCCGACTCGTCTTTCCCAGGAACGTCAGATTCGATCCGTCGGTGCAGTCATGATTGACCACTGTGATGCCCATGTCCCGTATCCGGGTATCGATCATTTTCCAGATCTCATCCTCTTTCATCGGAAGATGTGTCCCGGTGGCTATGAGAATCAGGATATCTTCGACAGCATACCCTGATTCGGTCAACACATCGATGATCGGAAGAAGAATGCCTTCTTCTCCCTTATACGGGACTGGACGTGTCTTGTCCGAGACTACGATCACTGCATTCGCCTTTCCACCATCCTTCGCATTCCGCTGCTGCATCGCGCGAAGAGCGATCTCACTGAGCGAATCACTGTCAATCGGATGTTCCAGTGATGCTCTGATCTTCTCTGCAACGGAGGAAACAGGTTCCGGCTCAGACATCCTGACCACATCCGTGTGGTCAGGAAGCGCAATGGCCTGATAGGAGTTTGTGAATGGGTGATCGATAATCATACAAGATATTCCTTATTTCTCTTTGATGATGGACATGTCTCCACTCTTGGCGGCTTCGAGGATCGGCTTCATGTAGACCATGACATCCTCTACAGTCATCGGGACCGGCATATTCTGGAGTTTCATCTTGAGCTGAGGATCCTGGGCGGCATTGAGTGCACGTTCGATGTGAGCATCGGTGAATCCTTTGAGATCAGAAAGTTTCGTGGGTGCATTGATGGACTTGGAGAAGTCGATCATTCCCTGCGCGACGGTCGTCGCAAGCTCTCTTCCTTCCTGGGAGGCCACATCAGAGGCGATGTACCCATGTTTCTTGAAGATCTCTCCAAGGACTTTGAGCTGCTTCTGGATAGCCTTACCGTAGAAGACCGCATAGTAGGGGTTCATGATACCGCAGGCGGTACCGTGTGCAACCACGTCGACAAGCGAGAAACTGGTGAGGTGTGCGCCGCTGGTCCCGCCGACCATGATAGCATATCCACCGAGGTCGGTCGCAAGACCGATGGCTTCGCGTGCTTCAACGTTCGAGGGATCGTCGATCAGTGTGGATGCGTGAGAGGCGACGAGATCGATGGCTGTACTTGTGATGTCGCTGATAAGGGCGAAGTTCTCATCATTCGCTCCGCAGAACACTTCGAAGGTGTGCGCGATAGCATCGAGCGCGCCGTCGATAGTGACACTGAGGGGCATACTGACAGTGGTCTTGTAGTCAAAGACTGCAACGGAAGGGACAACTGCCATGTCTACGATGAGTTTCTTCTGACCGACAACGGGGTCGGTGATGTTCGAGTACTTGGTGAGGTGGGCGCCGCTGGAGGCACTGGTCTCCACAGCGATGACGGGCTTGAGGGTTTTACCGGTCTTGCTGAGAGCTTCGGTGACCTGAGAGGTGCCGAAATAGGTATCGATCTCACAGCTGTGAGCTGCACCGAGAGTCGCAAGGGCATTTGCGGCCTTCACTGCATCGATCGAACTACCGCCGCCGATGACCACGATACTGTCAGGGTCATGCTGAAGGATATACGTCGTAAGACGGTACACATCCTCCCGTGGAGCGTTGGGCTTTGCATCGGGAGCTACAAGCCCCCCGGCAAGAACGACACCGCTGGCTTCCAGTGATGCGATCACCTGATCGGCAACCGGCTTCAGGTAGGTCATGTTTGACACAAGAAGAGTCTTCTTGCCGAACTGTGCTGCGGCCGCACCTACCTGATCGAGCACGTCGATCCCGAAGATGTATCCGTCTTTCTTCCAGTCCTTGAGAAGTTCATATGCTTTTTCTCTACTGTTCATATAGTTCCTCCTATTAGTGATTATACGAGTTCTTCTGCTTTCGCAGCAATATTCGCCCCGCTGATACCGTATGTGACCAGGAGTTCATCATATCCTCCGGTCTCGGTGAAGCGGTCTTCGACGCCGACAGCGCGATACGAATAGTTGAAGGCCTCTGTACTGAGAGCTTCGAGACAGGCAGAACCGAAACCGCCGACCACGGTATGTTCCTCGACACTGACAAGCCTGCCGGTCTTCTCAACCGAAGCCTTAAGAGTCTGAACATCAAAGGGTTTGACGAAAGGCATCGCAAGCACTTCGGCCTTGATACCTTTACCTTCCAGTATCTGTGCTGCTTCAAGGGTCGCACTGAGGGTGATACCGTTAGCAGCAAGGGTCACATCACTGCCCTCCTTGACGACGACACCTTTCTTCTGAGCCGCATCGAAGGGAAGACCGACATCGGGAACCGCATTCCTGTTGAGTCTGATATAGACCGGTTTATTCTGTGTCAGTGCATATTCAAGGGCACTTTCGGCCATCTGAGCGTCACAGGGAACGATCACTTCCATTTCGGGAAGTGCCCGCATGATGGCGATGTCGGTGATACTCTGGTGGCTTGCACCGTCATAGGAATCACTGAGCCCACCGTAGGCACCTGCGATGACCAGAGGCAGTTTATTATAGCAGAACACGTTCCTGATCTGATCGGTTGCCTTGAGGGCAAGGAAGATACTGAACGCATTCACGATGGGATGAAGTCCCGCGGTGGCAAGTCCTGCCGCGACACCGACCATATTGGCTTCTGCAACACCCACATTGAAGAATCGCTCCGGGAATTCATTCCCGAAGAGACCTGATTTCGTGGAAGACGACACATCGGCATCCAGTACGACGATCCTGTCATTTGTTTTTCCGAGTTCGGCAACCTTCTTGCCGAACGCTTCTCTCATAGCAACGCTCACAGGAGTGCCTCCTTCTTTTCGATATCTGCAAGGAGTTCTACTCTTCCCTTGCTGTAGCTATCATCGTCGATGGGAGCACCGTGCCAGGTGTTCTTCCCTTCCATGAAGGAGACTCCCTTTCCTTTGACCGTCTTGTAGATGACCGCTTTCGGCCAGATGTCATCACTGTCGATCCACGCGAACGAATCAAGGATGCTGTTCATATCGTGTCCGTCGAATTCGCTCGAGGCAACATTCCATCCGAAGGAATGGAACTTGTCGGCAAGAGGATCGAGCGGCATGATATCATTGCTGGTTCCATCAAGCTGTACTCCGTTATAGTCAATCATGTAGACAAGCTTTCTGGGCTTGAACTTCGATGCACTGAGCATGGCTTCCCATGTCTGACCTTCATCAAGACACCCTTCACCACTGAGTACGTACGTGAAGTAATCTCTGTTGTTGACCTGTGATGCGAGTGCCATACCGATACCGATGGAGAGTCCATGGCCGAGAGCACCCGTGGACATATCAACGCCAGAGGTCTTGTTCATCGAAGGATGCCCCTGAAGATGAGAGCCGAGAGTCCTGAAGCCCGGCAGGTCCGAGACGGGAAAAAATCCACGGTGGGCCAGAACTGTGTACAGGTTCATCGATGCATGTCCCTTACTGAGAATGAACCGGTCCCTGTCCTCATCCCGAGGATTGTCGGGGTTGACGTTCATTCGGTTGAAATAGAGGGCAGTGGTCAGCTCTGCAGCTGAGGATGCACCTCCCCAATGGCCTGTCTGTCTGCTATGAAGCACATCAAACATCTCGAGTCGCAGGTTTGCAGCGAGGGCTGAGAGCTGTGTGGCATCAAGCGGTGTGAATGGTTTGTTCTCGATAAGAGACTGTAATATAGGATTCACCGTATTCTCCTTGTTTTCCACGTAAGATAGTGTTATTGTATACTATATTCAATATGGCTCAAGGTTTCAAGTACAGAATCCAATACTATTCGTAAATATGCAAATTTCCTTGTTTTTCCATCTCTTTCCCTACGTATTGAGTTTTTTCACATCAAAGCCTATACACCTGCTTCCTGCCGGACTACCACCTATTGTATACAATCGAGGCGTATCTCCGATCGAACGGACAATACTGGTCAGAGAGATTGACTTTAGAGGATATTCTGGTAGTATATAGTATACAATCTACTGTGATTACAGAAACAGAAGTGAAAGGAGCTTATACGATGAAGGGATTAGTGAAATACGAGAAGGGACCGGGTAATATGAGGGTGATGGATATGCCGGAACCGATCTGCGGACCCGACAGTGTCAAGATACGAGTGGAGTATACCGGAATCTGCGGATCCGACCTCCATATCAGAGCGAGTGATATCGCGATTCCAGTGAACCCGCCTGTCATCACGGGCCATGAATTCAGCGGAGTCGTTACCGAAGTCGGCGATGAGGTCACGAACTGCAAAGTCGGTGACCGGGTCACCAGTGAAACAGCTTACTCGTACTGTGGTGAATGCTACAACTGCAAAAGTGGACGCTACAACCTCTGTAATGACCGAAAGGTGCTCGGTTACTGGTACAACGGAGCCTTTGCTCCCTATACGATGGTCCCAAGCCGGAATATTCACATCCTTCCCGACAACATTTCATTCGAAGAAGGGGCAATGATCGAACCAATGGCCTGCGTTACCCATGCAGCCATGAATCTCGCCTCTATCGATTCCACCGACACTGTCCTTGTCACCGGTCCGGGTGCGATCGGCCTGATCGCCCTGCAGGTTGCTAAAAGTCAGGGTGCGAAAGTGATCGTGTCCGGTACGAGTGTCGATGAACCCCGCCTGGCCCTCGCACGAGAGCTCGGAGCTGATGTCACAGTTGATGTTCTGAAAGAGGATCTCGAACAGATTGTCGCACGCGAGACGGACGGCATCGGAGTGGATGTCGTCCTGGAATGCTCAGGAAGCGAAAAAGGGTCCGAAAGCGGCCTGAAGGCGGTGAAAAAGCAGGGACAGTTCGTACAGATCGGACTTGCCGGTCGACCGATCACTCTCCCGTTCGACCTGGTCTGTTATAAAGAGATCAAGGTCACCGGATCACTCGGCTCAATCTGGAGTTCATGGAAGAAAGCTATACATCTTCTGGAGAGGGGCAGGGTCAACCTGAAGGTTCTTGCACAGGACACATTCACGTTGGATGAGTGGGAAACGGCATTCGAGAAGTTCGAGAAGAAGGAAGGACTCAAGATCCTGATCAAACAGCAGTAACACTGAAAAAGCATACGAAACGAAAATCGGTCCGGCTCATTCACCCATGCCGGACCGTTTTCATACAGGAACTGAAAACCTTCTGTCAGGGGAAAGAGACAAGAATCTTGGTGATCGCTTTCGGATCCTCAGACCAGCTATGCAGGGCCGATGAAGCCTCCTCCAGCGGTACGACCTTGCTCACGAGAGTCTCGACAGGGACGCGATCCTGTTTCATGGCTGCAAGCACATCACTGAAATCCTCTTTCAGTGCGTTACGGGAACCGCGGATTTCAATCTCCTTGAGGACGAACTGCTTCGTGACAAACTCCACTGCCTGTGAGGCATACCCGACATAGACAACCCTGCCGGCATAGGACACAAGGTCGACTGCAGCGGTATAGGTCTGAGGAAGTCCTATCGCTTCAATCACCCCTGTCGGGCCATGTCCGCCAGTGATCACTGCCACTTCCCCGGCCAGATCCCCAGTCACGGAGTTGATGGTATACTGAGCGCCGCAGTCACGGGCTGTTCTGAGCTTCTCATCATCGATATCGACAGCAATAACCCGTGCTCCGAGAATGGCCAGGTTCGTAATCGCTCCGAGTCCTACGAGCCCGCAGCCGAAGACCAGGATATGATCCCCCTGTGCGGGATATATCCTCCTGGCAGCATGGAAGCCGACAGCAAGGGGTTCTACAAGGGCGATAGCTTCAAAACTGAGTTCATTGACTCCCGTGATGAGCTTTTCAAACGGCACCGTGATATATTCCGCCATGGCACCGTCGCGCTGAACACCCAGTGTCTGGTTGTTCTTGCATGCGTTCACCCTCCCGCTGAGACAGGAGGCACAGACTCCGCAGGTCGTATAGGGGAGTACCGATACCTTATCGCCCACAGTGAAGGAATCGGGGACGTCACTGCCTGTCTCTTCGATGACCCCGGCGATTTCATGGCCGGGAATCAGCGGGAATCGAACCAGAGGGTTTCTACCTCTGTATGTGTTGAGGTCACTGCCGCAAAACCCTACCCTCTTTATGTGAACGAGCACCTCACCGCCTGAAGGAACAGGCTTCACAAGCGTGTCTGTCATACGGCTCTTTCCGATCTCTGTTATCTGAAACCCTTTCATAGTATCTCCTTAGGCATCGACATCGGGAAGCATGAACTCACGAACCATTGCAAGCATCTGTTCGTACCCGTGTATAAAGGACCTGAGAGTCCTTACAACAGCTCCATACCCGTCAAATTCATCGACACTGAGCCCATCCGGATCATACCCTTTGACGAATTCGGGGTACTTGCTGCGTAATTCCTCAATGATCACAGGATCTACAGGATTGTCAAGCGTATCCTCAACCGGGATTCCGGAGGCATTGAACTTCACCTGCCATTCGAAGGGTATCGTCATCGACACCTCACCTCCGATCAGCTGGGACCAGTGCAGGTGGTTACGATAGGCAGCAGAAAGGAGACGGGTACGATATCCCCGTTCGGTGAACAGCATGTAGGCACGCTTGAAGGCGGCAACACCGGCCCAGTCAGTATATCCTGGAGTTGTGACGATACCGGCTTTTTCACCACTGATCTTCACCCAGTCATCGAGACGTCCGACCATGATGGTACATACAGGACTCATCGTACTGACATCCTCTCCGTTGGCTATCCGTCGTTCGAGACCACGCTCCACGGCCTGTGCAACAGCAAGGGCCTGAGAGACCGTGAAGCTCACCGTCGCATTAACACTTACACCTGCAACAGTTGCCTCTTCTATCGCCCTGATACCGGCTTTCGTTGCCGGGATCTTAACCTGGATGTTTTCGCATAGCGAGTTGAAATGAATCGCCTGTTCACACATCTTTTCCCAGGATCTATAGTACTTGGCATTCGTCTGAATCGAGATACGTCCCTTCTTCCCCCGGGTCTTATGAAACACCGGAAGGAGCAGCTTCCCTGCTTCAACCGCCATTCTCTCATTCAGGAGCCATGCAATGTCCTCATAGGAAGCCTCAGGGTTCTCTTGTATCAGTGTTCTAATGGTATCCTTCCACAGATGCATCTCTTTCTTCAGTACGTTTCCCACTATGACGGGGTTCGTCGTTGCACCGACCGCTCCATGCCCGATAGCATATTCCAACTCACTGAACGAGCACGAGTCATTCCAGAAGTCAGTGGGTGTAGAAGATGCCATCAGGGCTAAAGGTGATTTCGTTTCCTTCATCGTTTTTCCTCCTCATGCATATCAGACAGTGTACTTCCAACCGTACCTTCCGTCAATGTATTTATTATATGTGATAACAGTTCAAGTAATAACACATCACATATTACTGCTTTACTATTGGCAGAATGAATAGTATAGTTTTACTTGAATAGAATACACCAGAACAGGAAATAACCATGCCGATCAGTAAAATCGAGACCAAGACACTCCGACAGAAAGTATATGATCAGATACGCGATTCGATCATGTCTGCGGAGATGGAGCCGGGCGAAACCTTCTCACTGAGAACCCTTGCGGACAAGCTTGGAGTATCGATCATGCCGGTCAGAGAAGCGCTGTGGCAGTTCGAGACCGAGAAGGTGTTCATCATCGAAAGCAACAAGAAGATGAGCATCAATACTCTTTCTATGAATGAGATCGACGAGATATTCGACCTGAGACTCTATCACGAATCTATTCTGGTAACCGAGAGCTGTCTCAACTGGAACAAGAAGACACTCGACAAGCTTGAGAGCGCACTCAAGAAGATGCAGGGTTCCAACGAGAACACGAAGGCCTTCTTGCGCTATAACAAGGATTTTCACTACGCGATGTACAATAACGCGAACAGACAGATAACTCTCGATATCGTGAACAATCTATGGCTTCGCCTCGCCCCCTACTTCGGAATACACTCACCCGGAGCCAAGATCTTCACTGATTTCACTGTCCACGTGAATATGTTCGAAGCCTATAGGGACAAGGACATCGATACACTGGTTGAAAACTTCCAGTCCGATCTGAATGAGACACGGGAGTATATCCTCTCTTCTCTATCGTCTTCGAAAGTAAACCCTGCCTGAAAAGCGGTTTCACACCTGCAGCAGAGGATGAGTCGCAGGCAATGTGTTCATAAAAGCATTAAAAAGTATCAGGTACCAACGCAGATTCTGCTCACAGGGGAATGTTACCGTGGCTTCGCTGTACTCGCTCTTCTTTCTTACCCTCGAGACTCTCGAAAGTGCGAATCAGAGAGTTCCGCAGCTGTGAAGGGTCGATGACATCATCGACAAGGCCTGTTGCCGCCGCAGCATAGGGATTCATCTCCTCTCGCTGGAACGCTTCGATCTTCTCCCGTTTGAGCTTTGTCGGATCCACGGCAGAAGCAATCTCCTTGCGGTAGATGATCTCTGCAGCACCATCTGCTCCCATCACGGCAATCGATGCCCCGCTGAGCGCTACGACCCTGTCATAGCCGAGACTCTTGGAAGCCATGGCTATGTAGGCTCCTCCGTAGGCTTTCCTGACGATCACCGATACTTTCGGTACCGTGGCATCACCAATCGCGTAGAGCATCTTCGCACCGTGGCGAATGATCCCCCCGTATTCCTGCAGAGTTCCCGGCATATATCCCGGGATGTCGACGAAGGTGAGAATCGGGACATTGAATGCATCACAGGTGCGGATGAACCGTGCTCCCTTGTCACTTGAGTTGATATCGAGGGTACCGGACATGTGGTTCGGCTGATTAGCCACGATACCGACACTTCTTCCCCCGATGCGGGCAAAGCCAGTGACGATACTCTTTGCCCATTCGCTCTGCACTTCAAGGAAGCTCGAAGCATCAACAACATCCTGGATGATATCGATCATATTATAGGGCTTTGTGATCCTCTCCGGGATAATTGAGGCTATCCTGCCGCTCTTACGCGGTTTGCGATCCTTTCCGTCGCGCACAAAAGGAGGCTGTTCACTACTGTTCGAGGGAAGATAGCCGAGCAGCTGCTTCACCTTTTCGATACATTCTTTCTCACTTGCACAGGCGAAGTGGATGTTTCCGCTCTTCGCTGCGTGTGTAGATGCACCACCGAGCTGATCGTGCGTAACCTGTTCTCCCGTCACCGTCCTGATCACATCAGGACCGGTGATATACATCTGACTGATTCCCTCCACCATGAATACGAAATCGGTGAGGGCCGGAGAGTAGGCAGCTCCTCCAGCACAGGGCCCGAAGATCAGTGAAATCTGGGGAATGACACCTGAACTGAGGATATTGTTGCGGAAGATCTTCCCGTAGCCGTCAAGGGAATAGATGCCTTCCTGAATTCTGGCTCCTCCGGAATCATTGATCTGGATGAACGGTCTGCGCATCTTTAGAGCACTTTCCTGCGCCTGTACGATACGCATCGCATGCATCTCTCCCAATGAGCCGCCCAGGACGGTGAAGTCCTGGCTGCTGAGCCAGATTTCTCTTCCGTCGATAGTTGCACTGCCGGTCACGACACCGTCGCCGGGGAGACGGTGTGCATCCATACCGAACGAAATTGATCTACAGGTGACAAACTTCTGAGATTCAAGAAAACTACCCTCATCACTCAGAGAAGCGATACGCTCCCGGGCACTCATCTTTCCCTTTTCCTTCTGACGTTTCAGCCTTTCCGGTCCGCCTCCGGCTTCTGCACGTGCTTTCATCGTCTGAAGAAGTGTGTTCTGTTCATCTGCGATCATCATCGGCTCCTTATCTGTTTCTCGCTTCAGCGCTGAAAAGCTGTTCGTCCGGAATCTGTCTGCTTTCGATAGGCCAGGCTACCCAGGTCGTGTTCAGCAGATGCTTCCAGGAGATGTTCTCACTCGAGATGTTGCCACCCCAGGACCCGCAACCGAGGGTGAGTGTGATGGGCATCCCGTTCGTCCAGGCGCCGCTGTTGGCCAGTGATTGAGGCTGGTTCACCATCACACGGGAAACATTGACAGACTCAGACAGTCTCAACACCTTGTCTCTATCACTGCTGTGAATTCCGCATGAATGACCCGTTCCGTTGTATGCTGTGATACGATTCACCATGTCGACAGCTTCATCGAAATCGCTCCAGGTATACACCGTCAGGACAACCGAGAGTTTCTCGGCACTGTAGGGGTATCCCTCACCTATTCCGCTCTCCTCGACCATGAGGAAACTGACTCCATCATCAACAGAAAAACCGGCTTCGTGAGCAATGACCTGAGCTTTCTGAGCAATGATATTGCGGTTCAGGGTATGCCCGTCGGGCCACATCGCCTTCTCAAGAACATCCTTCTGTTCAGAGGTACACAGGTAACCACCCTGCACTCTCATCGCTTCAAGGAACGCATTATACACCGATTTCTCCACAAGCACGGAGTTCTCGGAAGAACAGCTCGTCGCCTGGTCAAAAGTCTTCCCCCGCATGATCTTGTTCGCCACGGCATCAAGATCCTGTGTGGAATCGACGATCGTGACGGCATTACCTGCTCCCACTCCATAGGCGGGAGTCCCGCTCGAGTAAGCGGCCTTCACCATCGCACCACCTCCGGTGGCAAGGATCAGGTCACAGGAAGCCATCAGTTCCTGAGAGTTCGCTACCGACACTTCAGCCACGTTCTGAAGGAGGTCTTCGGGTAGGTCGAGCTCCTTCAGGACGCCCCTCATCATATCGACAACGTATTCATTGGTCTCCTTCGTTCTCGGGTGGGGAGCAAGGATCATGGCGTTACGTGTCTTGATTGCCCAGGCGGCTTTCAGAACAGGGGTAGCTTCACAGTTGGTGCAGGGTATAAGGGCTCCGACTACACCCACCGGTTTGGCGATTTTCACCAGCCCCATAGCCTCATTCTCTTCGATGATCCCGACAGACTTCCTGCCTTTCATTTCGAGCCATGCCCCGCGCACCTTGTTCATCATCTTCGCATACTTACTCTCGACGTCTCCCATCCGCGATTCTGCAACGGCAAGTTCGCTCAGCTTCCTCGCGAAATCGGGGTTCACTGCCCGGTAGCATATCAATTCGGCGGCTCTGTCCACCGTCTCCTGATCGGCCTGTGCAAACAGCGCCTGCGCTGTGCGAGCCTTCTCAATCAATCCTTCAATATATGTAGCCATCTTTCTTCTCCTCATGTATGGTTATTTCGTATGCAGCATGGATCTCACGGTCCTCATGATTCCCTCCTGAGAAAGGTTGAACCTGTCAAAGATCGTCTCATCATCTCCCGATTCGAGGAACGTATCGGTAAAACCCAGACGCTTCAGGGTAGCCGGAGACTTCTCAGTTATCACCTCGGCCACAGCCCCCCCGAGACCTCCTGCGACTCCGTGATTCTCCACGGTGATGAGTGTTCCGCATTCGCGGGCAGCATCGATAAGCATGTCCTCATCGATCGGTTTTATCGTGGCAAGATGGATGTGACGGACATGAATGCCCTCTTTCGCAAGTGCCTCAGCCGCCGCCAGGGTTCTCGGGGTCATCATGCCTGTGGAGATCAGTGCAGCATCCTTACCTTCATGCAGAATCTTCCCCTTACCGAGCTCTATCGAGTGACCGGCATCGAAGATGACAGGTACAGGACAGCGCACGGTCCTGAGGTAGACAGGTCCCGGTGTCTCAAGGGCTAGAGCAACGGCAAGTTTCGTCTCAACAGGGTCTGCAGGGACTATCACCTTCATATTAGGCATACAGCGCATCACGGCGATATCCTCTACTGAGGAGTGTGTTGCACCTGCCTGCCCTGTGGGCAGTCCTCCGTAGGCACCGTTGAGTTTCACGTCAAGCTTCGGGTAGGCGACCGACACTCTGATCTGGTCGAGTGCACGCTTTGCAAGGAACACTGCGAAGGTGGAGACGAAAGGAGTAAGCCCGAGTGTCGCCATACCGGCAGCTGCGCCGACCATATTGGCCTCTGCTATACCCATCTGGTAAAAGCGGTCAGGATAAGCTTCCCTGAACAGGCCTGTCTGGGTCGAAGCACACACATCCGCATCAAACACCCGAAGAGACGGGTACTGCTCAGCCAGTTCAACCAGCGCCTCTCCGAAGGAAACCCGGGGGGCTATCATCTCATTCTTTTGTGGCATGTTCATCATCGTGCATCCTCCTGATCGATCTCAGCCATAGCCTTCTCATACTCACTCGCATTCGGTGCCTTCCCGTGCCACGCGCACTGATGTTCCATAAAGGAGACACCTTTACCTTTCACCGTATGTGCTATCAGGGCAACCGGACCTTCCTTGGCTGCAACCTTCGCCTGTTCAAGAGCCTGCACGAGCTGACCCATATCATGCCCATCGACCTCTATCGTGTGCCAGCCGAAGACCTGATACTTCCCGGCCAGATTTCCGATGTCGACAGCATCCTTGGTGAGAGAAGCAAGCTGAACCTTGTTGTAGTCAACAATAGCGACGATATTCTTCACTCTGACGTTGTCTGCTCCCGCATAGAGAACTGCTTCCCAGATCTGTCCTTCCGTGCTCTCACCATCACCCATCAGAACAAAGGTCGTGAAGTCCAATCCCAGGTCTGTCCCGGCCATAGCCATTCCGAGGCCACAGCTCAGTCCCTGACCGAGGGATCCGCTGGACATATCAACCCCGGGGACTTTGTGCATGTCGGGATGTCCCTGCAGGATGGTTCCGAGCTGATCGAACGAATCGAGTACACTCGTAGGGAAAAAGCCGCGTCGGGCAAGAGTCGAATAGTAGCCGGGAGTGGCATGTCCCTTGGAAAGGATGAAGCGGTCACGATCGGTCATATCGGGGTTTTCCGGGTCTACGTTCATCACCCGAAAAAACAGGGCAGCCATGATATCAGCCTCACTGAGAGACCCTCCTGTATGTCCTACTCCTGCATGGTGTGTGGTCGTGAGGATCAGACGCCGTATATCGGCAGCGATCTGTTTCAGTTCTGCAACTTCTGCTCTCTGTCTGCTCATGCATTCCCCCTCTGTGCATTGGTATCGAATAGAATCTTGTTACCCTGCTTCTGCTCGGCAACCGTGAAAGCTTCTTCCCACTCATCGAGGGTGAACACATGAGAGATGAGTTTCTCCAGGGGAAGTTCACCACTGTCGAGCAGTTCCACGGTACGTCTCCAGGACCAGTTGGTCTTCGACAGACATCCCTGATAATTTATCTCTTTATAGCAGATATCATTGAGGTTCACATTCACTGCAGAGGCAAAGAGACCGATCTGAGTGAAGGTTCCCAGCTTCCGCAGCACGGAAAGGCCTGCGTTGACCGCCGGACCTGAACCGGAACATTCAAGGACGACATCTATGCCCCGCCCCCTGGTGAATTCAGTTACGACCTGAGAGAGGTCTTCCTTGAGAACATCCACGATCACATCAGCACCAAGTTCCCTGCCAAGAGCAAGCCGTGAAGCGTCCATGGAAGTGCCGCTGAGAATAACGTAGGCTCCATAGAGCTTGGCGATCATGAGAGCCATGAGCCCGATCGGACCGGGACCGCTGACGAGTACCGTATCTCCGGCCAGAATGGTTGATCGTTCCATCACTGCATGAACCACGCAGCTCAGCGGTTCAGCCAGTGCCGCCTCTTTCATCGACACCTTAGGTGGAAGGAGATGAAGATTGCTCGCCCTCAGATTCGCATACTCTGCGAAGACTCCGTCAGTCTTCTGTCCGAAGGCCTTTCGCTGGTCACAGAGGCAGAAACGCCCCTTCTTGCACAAGACACACTCACCACAATATTCTGCATTGGTCTCACTGACAATCCTATCTCCCACCTTGAAGTTCTTCACATCCCTGCCGACTTTGGTTATCACCCCGCTGAACTCATGACCGATTGTCATCGGGGGTTCATCAGCATAGGTGTCATGATAGATATGAATATCAGTACCGCAGATTCCCGCGAATTCCACTCTTACCTGCACTTCGTGATCAAGCGGGTCAGGTAGAGATACGTCCTCGAGGCGGAATTTCTTCACTCCTCTTTCAAACTTTCTCAGCGCTTTCATACTCTTCATCCTCTGGAGGAACAGATCCTCTCATCAATCATAATAATATATGTAATATGATATCACAGTTTTCCGGCTTGTCAACCTCCTTATGAGTTATTCGCAAGGCAGTTTCTGCATGTCAGACGTATCATCGCATCCCCTTCCTGAACGTTCGCCTCACAGTATTGGAATGTGCCTGCGGTGGTAAGGATGAGAATCCGCATACCGCTGTTCAGAAGGAACAGATGACCGGGTGGCCCCCGTGTAAAGTAGAATGCACGTTTTTCTTTAACATTTTCTCACCTCCAGTATTCCAGGCAAGCAGAGCTCGGGCCCGAGCTCT
>JAFGUP010000266.1 GCA_016938475.1 Sphaerochaetaceae bacterium | reverse complement strand
TCAGCGGGAAAGAGCCGCTGAAGAGCAAGGATGGTTCGCTCTCCCTTGCCGTCAATGGCGAGATTTACAACCATAGTGACATCAGAAAGACCTACGCTGATACGTACGAGTTCCTCACCCAGAGTGACTGTGAGGCAATCCTCGCTCTGTACACCAGCAAAGGGGTCGATTTCTTCGAAGATATCAACGGGATATATGCCTTTGCCCTGTATGACAGTAACACTGACACCTTCCTTATCGGAAGGGACCACATCGGCATCATCCCCCTGTATCACGGCTGGGACAAAGAAGGCCAGTACTACATAGCGAGCGAACTCAAGAGTCTTGAAGGTATCTGCACCCATTACGAGGAGTTTCCCCCAGGTCACTACTACACCAACAGGATGAGTGAACCGAAACGGTGGTACACCCGCGAGTGGGAATCCTTTGATGCGGTACAAGACAACACGACCAGCGTTGAAGCAATCAGAACCTCACTCGAGGCCGCTGTGAAACGACAGATGATGAGCGATGTACCGTACGGAGTACTGCTCAGTGGCGGTCTTGATTCGTCAGTCATCGCTGCCATCATGATGAAATATGCAAAAAAGAGGGTGGAAAGCGGAGATCAGCAGGATGCATGGTGGCCGCAGCTTCACAGTTTCGCCATTGGTCTCGATGGATCTCCCGACCTGAAGGCGGCCCGTATCGCAGCGGACCATATCGGCACAGTGCACCATGAGGTGCATTATACGAT
This sequence comes from Sphaerochaetaceae bacterium, assembly GCA_016938475.1. Taxonomy (GTDB): domain Bacteria; phylum Spirochaetota; class Spirochaetia; order Sphaerochaetales; family Sphaerochaetaceae; genus SABI01. The sequence goes on along the minus strand of JAFGUP010000266.1, from coordinate 5,675 downwards.
TCAGGAAGGTCTTGATGCTCTTAGAGATGTCATTTACCACCTCGAAACCTATGACATTACTACTATCAGGGCATCGACTCCGATGTATCTGATTGCCAGGGTTATCAAATCCATGGGAATCAAAATGGTACTGAGCGGGGAAGGCTCGGACGAACTGTTCGGCGGCTATCTCTACTTCCATAAAGCCCCTTCTGCCAGGGATTTCCATGACGAGACGGTACGCAAGCTCAGCAAGCTCCACCTGTACGACTGCCTCAGGGCCAACAAGTCTCTTGCCAGCTGGGGAGTTGAAGGACGTGTCCCCTTCCTCGACTTCGAGTTCATTGATGTGGCCATGACGCAGAACCCTGTCGACAAGATGTCAAGCAAGGTACCGGGAAAAGAGAGAATCGAGAAACACCTTCTTCGTGAAGCCTTCGACGACCTCCTTCCAAAGGAGATTGCATGGCGTCAGAAAGAGCAGTTCAGTGACGGCGTCGGATACGGCTGGATCGATACTCTCAGGAAGATGACCAGTGAAGAGGTATCAGACCAGCAGTTTGCCAATGCACACCACCGGTTCCCGACCAACACCCCGCTGAACAAGGAAGAATACTATTACCGTTCGATCTATGAAGAGCTCTTCCCCTCTGAATCGGCAGCGCGCTGTGTGCCTCACGAAGCCTCTGTGGCATGTTCTACCCAGACGGCTCTTGAGTGGGACGAGGCTTTCAAGAAAATGAATGAACCTTCAGGAAGAGCAGTAGCCGGTGTCCATGACCAGGCGTACTGATCGGTACTAAACAATCTCAGAAGAGAAGACCTTCACGCAGTGATCGGGATCGGATTATTATCTCATGCTGATCACTGCTTTTTTCTGTCCCTGTCACATCAGCAGGGCGGCGTTTTTAAGTCGTTCACGTCGATGGAGTTTTTTCCTGAACTGATGAAGCTGAAGAGGAAGGAACCACTCGAGGGGCTCGGGAAGGGCGTTGATATCAAACCATCCCCATTCAGAAAAGTCCTCGGATGTCAGATGTATTGACGCATGCTTTTCGCGGATATGATAATCAAATACTTCATAATGAAAAAAAGGAGCATGAACTGACCAGATACAGGTTACCTCGTCCTGTTCAGGAATGATATAGCCTGTCTCTTCGTACCCTTTCCGGAGTGCTGCTGTATGATAGTTTCGTCCGCCATCGTTGGAAAACCCGTCTTTTTTTCTCCAGCCTCCCCCGGGAATGGACCATCGTCCCCGGTCTATTCCGTGTAGCCTCCTGCCTAGAAGTATCAGGATCTCCCCTTCTTTGGTAGATTTCCAGAAAAGCATACCTCCAACATGGAAACCTGCTCCCAAAACCGATATCCGCCGTTTAATCGCACCTTCCATTGTATCAATCTTTCCTTTTCTCATGTCTCACAGTTAGAGAAACCTCTACACCCGGAATGCATTCCCCATCACCGTCTTTTCTATGGTATTCAAAAAAAGAAGAAACTAGAAGTATTTTTCTAGCATAATATGCTAAAAGGCCATGAATAGTATACATCTGACTACCAGACGCTCAGCAGCATCCTCTCCCGGGTGGCAAGAACTTCGTAGCATGAACTCTATTCGTAAAACACCGCAGGGAGACAAAAGATACGGAGACAAAGGAATTCATATAAAGAAGATGCTTCTTTTTCACGGTCCCCGGTGCGGGGGATGCTGAAATAGAAGAATTGAAAATCGTTTTAAAAACTTGCAGAGTGACAACAGAATACTGACCATGTTTTAATCCATTCCTCATGATTCTCTCATGCATCAGGTATCTGATAGAGACATCAATCATTTCGGAGGGAAACCATGAAGTTTCACACACAGACAAGAACGTGGGTACTGATAGCTCTGATCATGCTCACAACCATTACACTCTCTGCAGAGGGTACCATCGAACAGCAGAGTGCTGCTTCACAATCAGAGGCACAGGCAAAGTACGTCTTCCTGTTCATCGGTGACGGGATGTCCACTGTACAGATCAATGCAGCTGAATCGTTTGCAAATGCACAGGTCTCTGATGACATCACTGTCCAGCACCTGAGATTCTCGAAGTTCCCCGTAGCAGGTCTCACCACGACCTACGATGCAAGCTCTCTGATCACTGACAGTGCTTCATCTGCGACTGCCATGGCTTCAGGAAAGAAGACGCTCAGCGGAGTGATCAATATGAGCACCGACAAGAGCAGTGCTTATAAACTGGTCTCTGAGTATGCCAAGGAACAGGGTAAAAAGATCGGTGTAGTCTCTACAGTATCGCTCAATCATGCCACTCCAGCGGCGTTCTACGCAAAAGCCCCCTCACGTGGTAACTACTATGATATCGCAGTACAGATGACACAGAGTGACTTCGATTACTTCGGTGGCGGCGGGTTTATCTATCCCGACGGAAAGAACAAGGACCAGGAGAATATCTTCGAGCTTGCCAGAAAAGCCGGGTACACAGTTGCAGATACTGATCGAGAATTTCACGCACTCACCTCTGGCACAGGGAAAGTCCTTGCTGTCAATGAACGCTTACAGAGTTCAGGAGCTGACATGCCCTATGATATCGACCGGGAACCTGGTGAACTCTCACTTGCCGATTACACGGCCAAAGGAATCGAGCTTCTCAGCGATGATCCTGATGGATTTTTCATGATGGTTGAAAGCGGAAAGATCGACTGGTCGGGTCATGCCAATGATGCCGGCGCATCAGTGCGGGAAACCCTCGCCTTCGATGCGGCTGTCGCAGAAGCGATTGCTTTTGCAGAAGACCACCCGGATGAGACACTCATCGTTGTAACTGGCGACCACGAAACAGGAGGCATGACGATCGGTTTCGCAGGCACAAAGTACTCGACGTTCTTCGATGAAATCGGAAAGCAGAAAATGTCCTTCACAGCCTTCGATCAGGAGGTACTCGGTCCCTACAAGAAGGCTATGGAAGGAAGAAAAGCCCGTTTCGAAGAGTTCCTCCCGTCCATCGAAGATGCATTCGGACTTGACTACGATACACTCACTGCTGTTCAGCAGAATAAGATGAGAACAGCATTCGACCGATCAATGGGTAATGAAGTGATCGTTCCTCAGGTCGAGGATGTCTATCTCCTCTATGGTGGCTATGAACCACTGACTATGACCATAACCCACACTCTCAACGAAATTGCGGGAATCGGTTGGACCAGTTACTCACACACCGGTGTTCCCGTCGCGACCTTCGCACTGGGAGCAGGACAGGACCTGTTCGGCGGCTACTATGACAATACACAGATCTTCGGTTCTCTCATGAGTGCAATGGGGCTAACCAACCAGATGTAGCTCCCTGCATCTTTTCTCGCTCACATATCACGACACATCAGACCCTGCTGGGTCTGATGTACTATCTTTCACAGGAAGAGATACCACATGAAAACATTCAGGAAGACACACATCAGGACTCAGGATATTCTGCTCGTTACCCTTTCGATCATGGCAAGCATCGTGATGCTGCTTATACCGACCGGCTTCGAGACTCCCGAGGGCACATCTCATTCGATGCAGGTACGGGCAACGATTCTCGAGGTCGACAATTCCCAGGTACGTGAATTTGGGCCGGTCATCGAAGGGACTCAGCACATCGAACTGCGCATAGACAGCGGCACCTTCAAGGGCGAGGTGATGGAGAGTATTAATTCTATCATCGGGAAGAAGGAGCTCGACAAAGTCTTTGAGCCGGGCGACAAAGCCTATGTCGTCCTCGATCTCGACGAATCAGAGGATACGATCGTGTATGCGAACGTGATCGACCATTACCGGAGTGCAAAGACTCTCATACTACTCCTGCTTTTCTTCGTTACCCTTTTTGCTGTTGCTGGCTGGATTGGTCTCAAATCCATCATCTCTTTCATCTTCACCGGAATCATTCTTCTGAAAGTCCTCCTTCCCCTCTTCCTGCATGGCTACAATCCGATCATCACAGCCGCCATCGTTGTGACGATTCTGACCGGCGGAATCATCTTTCTTGTCGGAGGAATATCACGAAAAGGGCTTACAGCCTTTAGTGGATCATTTGCAGGCGTTCTGGCAACAGTGCTCCTTGCGATAATAAGTACGCACTGGTTTGAGCTGAACGGAGCGACAAGTCCATTCCTTGAATCTCTTCTCTACGCCGGGTTCGGCAGTATCAACCTGACTCAGATCTTTATTGCCGGGATCTTCATCGCCTCCAGCGGGGCTGTGATGGACCTTGCCATGGACATCTCAGCTTCGATGCACGAGGTCCTTGAGAAACACCCGGCTATCACACGGTTCGAACTGATGACCAGCGGCCTCACCGTCGGACGCCATGCAGTGGGAACGATGACAACGACTCTCCTCCTTGCCTATTCGGGAGGATACACCGGCATGTTGATGAACTTCATCGGCCGAGGTGTCCCTTTCGAGAATGTCATCAACATGGTCTTCGTTTCCTCAGAACTTATTCACACCTTCGTGGGCAGTTTCGGCCTGGTTCTTGTCGCACCACTTACCGCACTTGCTGGATCACTGATCTACATTCCCCGTCGGGCTGAACAGCAGGAGGAAGAGGAAAGCCTTCTACGGGAGGCTGAGTAGAATAACGCTGCATATCAACAGATAGAGCCTCGATACATGTGCATGGTCTGTAACAGTCTGAAACCACTTGACAACACCAGAGATACGTTAAACAATATATCATATGATGTTTAAAGATAACCATCATCGAAAGTGAGGGCACAAGACTATGTCGACTAAACTGTTTACAGCACAAGAAAAAACAACATCGGTGAATGTCGTGATCAATGCGATCAAGGAACTGTTGATCCAGAAACGCCTCCTGCCCGGGCAGAAAATGCCGAATGAAATGGAAATCGCAAACGGTCTCGGCGTCAGTCGTGGGACTGTACGGGAAGCTCTGAAAGTACTCTCAGCATTCGGGATCATAGAAATAAAAGTGGGGAACGGCACGTACGTCTCAAAAACCCCGCAGAAAAGTGCTCTTGACCCGATGCTCTTCGGCCTGCTTCTTCTTGATGCCGACACGAAGAAACTCTCTGAGTTCAGGAAACTCATCGAGACAGATATCATACGGCTTATATTCCAGTACAAGGATGAGAACCGGGCAGAAATCACAGAACTTGAAGAGAATGTGAAGGAGCTTGAACGTCTCTGCATGAGAGAGAATGACGCAGACCTGAGCGAGCTCACCTATCAGAACGATATGGAATTCCACCGGATCATGGGACGGGCATCGAAAAACGAGATGGCAGAGCGTGTCTACACGTTCATCCTCGATACCTTCTCGTATTCCATCAAGATCAGCCACCTGCATCAAGCTCTCGGGAATGAGGCTCTCAGAGTCCATAAGAAGATCCTGGAATCCATCTACACCAACGATATAGATACGGCCAAGGAGATTGTCAGCGAATCGATAGATGTATGGGAGAAACTGCAGTAGCTTCACCTGTACCTGCCGGTATAAACTGACACTCAAAGACGGCGAAGGCTGATGCAGTGCATCAGCCTTCAAACGAGGTGTTCTTTTTAATCGCTTCAGGAAACGAGGTTCACGGGGCTGCCGGCAATGAACTGTTTCAGGTTGTCCACGGCGATTCCCATCAGGCGTTCTCTACTCTCTTTCGGCGCCCAGCTGATATGGGGCGTGATGAGGCAGTTTCTT
>JAFGUP010000035.1 GCA_016938475.1 Sphaerochaetaceae bacterium | reverse complement strand
TCACAGGGCGCAGATTTGTACTTTTTATGGTCGCGGTATACTGATGGATCCTAGCCGCGTGCCATCATCTGGTGCAGTCCGCCACCGTTTTCCACATTGGTGAATCCCATCTGCCTGAGAATCCTCACTCCATAGGAGGAGCGGGCCCCGCTTGCACAGTAGATGATAATCTCCCTATCCTTATTCTCGTAGGACTGCCCCCACTGGGTCAGTGAATCGAGGTCGACATTGATCGCACCGGGATAGGCCCCCATGGCGAACTCCATCGGTGTTCTCACGTCAAGGACCACAGGGCCGTCACTTTCAACCTGTTCTTCATGCTCGTCCTGTCCATGATCAGTACCATGCACGGCACCTCCCTCAAGGTCCTCTATGCTCTTCTTTTCGATCGGATGAAGCCCTACAGCGAGGTGCTCGTAGCCGATTGCACGTGCATACCGTTCAAGAGAGATATACCCGCCGCTGAGGTTGTACACCTCATCGAAGCCTGAACCCTTGAACATCCTGAGCAGCACATGCCCTTTCTGTCCATCATCACTGATCAGCAGAATGGGATGTTCCTTTGGAATCCTGTCGAGGTTGGCACGGATGGCATCCTGATTCAGATTGTTTGTTCCCTGAAGCTTGGCCTTTGCAAAACTGATAGGATCTCTGAGGTCGATCACGATTGGCTGACGTTCCATGGCGAACTTCTCGATGTCCTGAGCGAGAACTGAAGGGGAGAACCCGCTCACATGGTTCACTGCTGTGAACGCTGCCATGTTGACAGGACCGTTGGGACTGTTGAAAGGAGGAGCATAGGCAAGGTCAAGTTCCTGCAGATCCTCAATGGTCAGTCCGCCCTTGATGGCAGTGGCAAGTACATCAAGCCGCTTGTCGATACCGACTCTGCCGGCTGCCTGTGCTCCGATCACTTTCCCGCTCTCTTTCTCGAATATCAGCATCAGCGAGACTTTCTCTGCCCCGGGGTAGTAGGCTGTGTGACTCGATTTATGAACAACCACCGCTTCTGCCTGTATTCCGTTTTCCCGTGCCGCCTTAAGTGACATACCGGTCGACCCTGCCATACCGCCGAACAGCTTCACGATCGAAGTACCCATAGCTCCGCTGTAGGTCTTCGAGCCGCCAAGGGCATTCTCACCTACTATCCTTCCCTGCCTGTTCGCCGGACCCGCTAGTGGCATGCGAACCTGTTTGCCAAGCACCGTGTGCTCGATCTCGACCATATCACCCGCTGCGAAGATCGCAGAATCGCTGGTACGCATGTTCTGATCCACCTTCAGACCGCCTGCCTTACCGATCTCCAGACCGGCATCCTTCGCGATCTGCAGGGTGGGACGTACGCCAACGGAAAGAAGGACAAAATCGGCATCAATCTTCGAGCCGTCATTGAGAACCACGTGATGCTCTTTCACTTCCTTGAGCGACTTGCCGAGATTGAGTTTCACCCCGTAATCCTGGAGTTCCTTCGTGACGAATCCGGCAAACTCACCTTCGAGGTTGGGCATCACCTGCTGCGCCATCTCCACCAGAGATACATCGATGCCCCGTTTGACAAGTGCTTCCACCATCTCGAGCCCGATGAAACCACCGCCAACGACAACAGCTTTCTCAGGCCGGTTATCTTTGATGAAGGTATCGATGGCATCCATATCATCAAGGGTCCAGAGCTGAAATACATGTTCCTTATCAACTCCGGGAAGAGGCGGTACCACCGGTTTGCCGCCCTGAGCGAGGATCAGAGCATCATAGCTGAAGGTGCGTTCCTCTCCATTCTGATGATTGACAGACTTCACTGTCTTGTTCTCACGGTCGATGGAAAGCGCCTCTGTGTGTGTATGTACCTTGACCCGATACTGCTCGTTGAAGGTCTCAGGACTGGCGAGGATCAGACTCGATCGGTATTCGATATCACCACCGATGTAGTAGGGAAGTCCGCAGTTGGCGAACGATACATCTGCTCCTGCCTCAAGAAGGGTGATATTCACATTGTTATCAAGGCGTCGAGCACGCGCTGCTGCCGTCGCCCCGGCAGCTACACCGCCGATGATCAGTAATTCTTTCATATAGGTCTCCTGGTTAAGATTACGCACTGAATGGTAAGAAAAAGTGAATCGGTAAGCAAGTATCCTTTTGTGTGTCCCGGTATCCTCGTTTGTACCCTCATCACCACCGCAATTCCACCTCAGTGCGTTCCTATACGCTGTTTTTCAGATGCGCCGCATCTGAATTGCTGAAAAGCTGATACTGTGATAAAGTCACACATCAGATAACTTCCTGTGCTTCGGCACAGGAGTTAATTACCGGGAAACGAATTTAATGTGAAAAGAGTTCATTTTCTCTTTGAAAAACCATCAGAAATTTCGTACACTCGTACCCATGCGGATGTGCCGCCAGGCTGCCCACGCATAACAGGAGAACGCAATGGAACTTGATCCGAAGAAGATGAAAGACTGGGAGATTGCCGCACAGGCAGAAAAGCAGATGAAGCCGATCACACAGATTGCGAAAGACTTCGGCATACAGGAAGAGGAACTGCTTCCCTATGGACACTTTCTGGGTAAGATAGATTACAGAAAAGTTCTTGAGCGCCTTAAGGATATCCCCGACGGCAAATACATCGATGTGACTGCGATCACTCCGACTCCTCTCGGCGAAGGCAAGACCACCACGACAATCGGTCTTGTGGAAGGTCTCTCCTACGTGGGCAGGAAGGTTTCCGGCGCTATCCGCCAACCCTCGGGAGGACCGACATTCAACATCAAGGGATCTGCCGCCGGGGGCGGTCTTTCCCAATGCATTCCTCTCGCGGACTTCTCACTCGGCCTTACAGGTGATATCGACGCGATCACAAATGCTCACAATCTTGCGATGGTCGCCCTCACGAGTCGAATGCAACACGAGTTCAACTACTCTGACACGACGCTCGAAAAGAAGGGGCTGAAACGACTAGATATCGACCCGAGGAATCCGGCAGTCGGCTGGGCGATCGACTTCTCTGCACAGGCCCTGCGTGATATCACAATCGGTCAGGGAGGAAAGATGGACGGGTTCCTGATGAAAAGTTCCTTCCAGATCTCAGTCTCTTCGGAACTCATGGCGATTCTGGCTGTCGCCCGTGATCTCAAGGATATGAGAGAGAGAATCGGGAAGATGTGCGTCGGTTACAACAAGAAGGGACACCCCATCACGACCGAAGACCTTGATGTTGCCGGTGCGATGACAGCTATCATGGCCAGGGCAATCAACCCCACCCTCGTTCAGACCGTGGAAGGACAGCCGGTGCTCGTCCATGCCGGTCCGTTTGCGAACATCGCGATCGGCCAGTCCTCTATCATCGCAGACCGGGTCGGCCTGAAGCTGAGTGACTACCATGTCACCGAAAGCGGATTCGGGGCCGATATCGGGTTCGAAAAATTCTGGAACCTCAAATGCCGGTTCAGCGGTCTCAAACCCAGTGCCGCAGTTCTGGTCACTACCGTGAGGGCACTGAAGATGCATGGTGGAGGACCGAAGGTCACTCCCGGCAAACCTCTTGATGAGGTGTACACCAGACAGAGTCTTCCTCTCGTCCAGAAGGGCCTGGAGAATCTGAGGGCACACATCAGAACGGTGCAGAAAAGCAATGTGCCTGTAGTTGTGTGCATCAATCATTTCTATACTGACACAGAGGAAGAACTGGAACTTATCACGGAAGCTGTGCAGCAGATGGGTGAACGTGCCGCTGTCTCACGTCATTGGGAACGTGGCGGAGAGGGTTCTGTCGAACTCGCTAGAGCTGTCATCGAAGCAAGTGAAGAGAACAGGGAGTTCAGATTCCTGTACACTCAGGAAGACTCACTGGAACAGAAGATCGACCGGATCGCTCGGGATATCTATGGAGCCGACGGGGTTGAGTACTCCTCAGAAGCTCTCAAAAAGATAAGAATGATCGAAGAGGATCCCCTCATTGCCGACATGGGTGTGTGCATGGTGAAGACTCATCTGTCTATCAGTCATGACCCTGATCGTAAGGGAGCCCCCACAGGCTGGACTCTGCCGGTACGTGATGTTCTGGTGTACCAGGGAGCGGGGTTCATCGTTCCGGTTGCCGGTGACATCAAGCTTATGCCTGGTACGGCAAGTGACCCGGCCTACCGCCGTATCGATATCGACACGGAAACCGGTCAGATAACCGGTTTGTTCTGATACAGGAAGGTACCTATGGATTCTTTTCTCAGACCTGATCAGGTCATGCAGGCTCTCAGTGATTCGGGAGTGAAGAAAGTAGCACGAAAGCTCTCACACACACTGGTATCAGCGATGCTCGCGGGGGTGTACATAGGCTTCGCAAGTCAGTTTGCAATGGTGGCAGGTACCGGAGACATCGCATGGTCGGGAGCGAGGAGTCTACTTATGGGAGCTGTCTTCTCGGTGGGACTGATGTTCGTCATGATCCCCGGCGCTGAGCTGTTCACGGGGAACACACTGATCGTCGTTCCCCTACTGGAAAGACGAGTTACTCTGCGGGGGATGCTGCGCAACTGGTCTGTGGTGTATGCAGGGAACGTACTCGGGGCAGTGGCACTATCACTCTTGGTCACCCATGGAGCAGGGATGCTCTCGGGCGAGGTCGGCGTGACCATGATAGCGACCTCATTATCCAAAGTATCTCACACCTGGAGCGAGACACTTGCCCGTGGTATCGGTGCGAACTGGCTTGTCTGTCTCGCTGTGTGGTTCGCGCTGGCCTCCCGGTCCCTTGAAGGCAAGATTCTCGGCATCTTCTTCCCTGTCATGGCCTTTGTCGCCATGGGGTATGAGCACTCTGTTGCCAATATGTTCATCCTCACCTCGGCGAAGATGGCCCTCCCCCTCCACGGCCAGGTGCCTGTAGTGCTTCCCTGGAGCGGGATCCTCATGAATCTCCTGTTCTCAACGATCGGGAATATCATAGGGGGAGGATTCTTTGTGGGAACAGCCTACTGGTATCTGTATGTGAAAGAAGGAAAGCACGGAGAGTAGTCCACACTCCTCACACTCTTTTGATCAGTGAAAGGGCCTGCACCTTACACACCTTCACACACTTGCCGCAGCCGTAACACAAATCGGTATCAACTGCAGCGATGCGCTTTGACTTCCCCTGCCCTGCCTTCGTGCGTGCGGCACTCTTCTTACCTGCTGAGGAGGAGATGCTTTCTGTCGATTTCATCTTCTCCTTCTTTCTTGACTTCTTGCTCTTCTTCCCGCTCTTGTCCTTCCTGGAAGCAGAAGAAGGCTTCTCTTTCTTATCTTTTTCCTCTCTTTCGTTCTCTTCCTGCATCACATCATTCTCCTGTTACCAGGAATTGTACTGCGAAGTGTACGGAGAGACAATAAAGCAGAATACGAATGATTCACTTGCGTTAAGACCTTTCTCCTGGTTCCGGGACACCACCTGAACAGAGCAGGGAAAAGCGTGATCAAGGTAAAAAAATTCCTTGACTCCAAATCGTTTTGGTTTTACTATTACACATGTCCAAATCGTTTTGGACGGAATCACAAGAAAAGGAGAATCCTATGAAACAAAGAACCATCATCATCTTTGTCGTGCTCATTACCTTACTGAGCATGAGCTTCCTCTCTGCCCAGGGTGAAGCAGAGGCTCAGGTGAAGGCAGAACCGGTGAGTATCGACTTCTGGACGACCGAGACACAGTCCGACAGGATGGCAACGATCCAGGTACTGATCGACACCTTCAGTGCTCTCAATCCTGACATTTCGATCAATCTCGTGCCCGTCGACGAGAATGATCTCTCGACTCAGGCTCAGACAGCGGCAGCTGCAGGCACGCTTCCTGCCATCTTCGAAGCCCCGGCAGAAACAGCCGTCTCATTCGGGACCCAGGGCATTGTGGATCTGAGTGCGACCAGAGCTCTTGCCGACTCGATCGGCGTTGACCGTTTCTATTCAGGGCCACTTAAGGTACTGCAGACCACTGACAAGAGCGGCTACTATGCACTGCCCTACCATGGATGGATCCAGGGAATCTGGTATCGTGCTGACTGGTTCGAAGAAGCAGGACTTGCTCCCCCCAACACCTGGGAGAACGTTCTCAAGGCGGCACGGTACTTCCACCGTCCACAGGACAACCAGTACGGTATTCTTGTAGGCACCAAGCCCGAGGCCTACTCGGAGCAGTGTTTCACACCTATCGCCATGAGCAATGATGCGGCACTATTCGATTCCGAGGGTACCTTGATATTCAATTCACCCGAGATGAAAGATGCTGTACAGTTCTATGCGGAACTTGCCAAGTACAATCCTCCCGGGCCTCAGAACTGGAGAGGACGAGATTATTACATGCAGGGAAGAATGGCGATGTTCTTCTACTCGACCTACATCATGGACGATCTTGCTCTCGCCGAAGTTGCAGCAGGATCTCTTACCGGAGAGAACTTCAGTGATCTTGGCGGAACCGATTTCGATCCACAGCTTGTTGAGAACACCCGCCTTGCACCGATCATGACGAACAAGAGTCCGGCAGGCTACGGTACTGTCGTATCTCTTGGAATGTTCAATCAGAGCAGCCCCGCAGAGCGCTCTGCAGCGCAGAAGTTCCTCGAATACCTGTATACGCAGAACGCCTACATCACCTTCCTTCACATGGCACCCGGCGGTATGAACCCGATGCTCAAGGAGATCGCTTCCAACAGCCGTTTCCAGAACGACCCGAACGGGATCTTCAAGAACTACGGTGCCGAGAAGATGGCTGAGATCATCGACGGTCTGGAAGATATCCGCACCTTCAGTATCGTTGACGGTGTGAGAATCGAAGCGGCGAGTGAGATCACCGCACAGCAGATCATTCCGCAGATGCTCTACAAGATCACTCAGGAGAATATGAAAGTCGATGCCGCTATGGCATGGGCTGAAAGGGAAATGAACAAACTCATCGACTAGATGATGCACCTGTATAATTGAGCCGTACCGGGCATTAGAGCCCGGCACGGCACCTTCTCATACATGTTTTCGAAAGGCAAGGAATAGAATATGTCCAGATTCACCCATTCGTCAGATGGTGCGGCAGCTGCCATCAAGGAGACTGCCGTACAGAAGCTGAGTACAAGAGCCCAGCGGGATGAGCGTCTCGGCTGGTCTCTTGTGGCCCCTTCTGTCTTCATCATCCTGGCGCTCATCCTCTACCCGGTTCTCTATAACATCTATCTGAGTTTCTTTGATGTGAGCCTTTCAGAGGGAAACACGTTCAGCGGCCTGGCCAATCACCAGGAAATACTGAGGGATTCCGAATTCTGGAAGTCTCTCTCGACTACCATGATCTATGTGATCTTCACCACCGCAGGCACGACCCTTGCAGGACTCGGTACAGCCATCGTCATGAACAAGAAATTCCCCCTGAGAGGGTTGATCCGTTCACTGATTCTGCTTCCCTATGTTGCGCCGGTAATCTCTGTTGTTTTTGCATGGCAGTTCATCTTCGACCCCGTTAACGGTATCTTCATGGATATCTTCTACGATAGGCTTCATCTGTTCAGCGAGCGCTTCAGTCTGATAGGCTCTCCCTCGACAGCAGTGTGGATCGCGATTCTGTTTGCGATCTGGAAGAACTTCCCCTTCACCTACCTCATGATTCTCTCCCGCCTCCAGGCGATTGATGAGAATCTGTACGAGGCAGCCGAGATCGATGGGGCGAACGGCTGGCAGAAGTTCCGCCATATCACACTTCCAGAGGTCTATTTCGTTGTCAACGCGATCATCCTTCTCAGGGTGATATGGAACTTCAACAAGTTCGAGGAAGTGTACCTGCTGACCAGCAACGTCAAGGTCCTTAGTGTGTACACCTATCTCAAGGCTTTCACGGGGACGATGGATCTCGGACAGGGCGCGACCCTTGCTGTCCTGCAATTCTTCATCCTTATCGGGTTTATCCTGTTCTATGTAAAGAAGGTACTTAAATGGTAAAAAGGAAAAATATTTTCAGATCCATCGGCTTCGCACTTCTGGTGTTCCTGATTGTCATGTTCGCAATCTTCCCCTTCCTTCAGATGGCGTCCCTCTCCTTGAAGTACCAGTGGGACTGGGGGAATCCATCATTCATCCCCAAACAGATCAATCTGGAGGCCTATAAGGAACTGCTCAATATCGGACAGGAACTGAAGAACGTACCCGAATCAATCGTTCTCCTGCTCGAGGAACAACCCGACCTCACAGATGCACAGCGCAAGGCGATCTTAGCCAAATATCAGGATACGGGTGATGTGTTTCCCTTCCTGCGCTACTTCGGCAATTCACTGATACTTGCGTCACTCGCAGCACTCATGTCTGTCACACTTGCCGTGTTCGGATCCTACTCCTTCAGCCGGTTGCGCTTTCGCGGACAGTCGGCGGTGCAGCGTGGAGTACTGTTTGTCTACATGTTCGGTGGCATTCTCCTGCTGATACCCCTGTACAAGGTGTTCGTTGCCCTGGGATTCATCTCGACACCCACCGGCACCTTCATCAGCCTCATGATCATCTATATGGTCCAGACGCTCCCGGTCTCTCTCTACATGCTGGGGAACTATTTCAGGACGATCCCCTTCTCTATCGAAGAAGCGGCTATGATTGAGGGTGCCAGCAGATTCGGCACGATCTGGCGGATCATCATCCCTCTGTCCCTCTCGGCAATCGTGACGGTCTATATCTATTCATTCATGATCGCCTGGAACGAATACCTCTTCGCTTCCGTGTTCCTCAAGAGTTTCAAGGAGTACTACACCCTCCCCATCGGCCTCAAGACCCTGTTCAACTCGAAGAATGCGATCTGGGACCGTATCATGTCCGCTTCCATGCTGACAGCTCTGCCAGTGATCGCCCTGTTCATGACCATACAGAAGAACCTTGCCGGCGGGCTTACCTCAGGTGGGGTGAAAGAATGAACAGAGAGGTTGGAATCATCCACTACAAGACAGGAAGTACCGACGGTGTATCCCTCGAAATTGAGAAGTGGAAGCAGGTGATCGAAGATGCCGGCCACAGGGTGCATCTGGCAAGCGGTCTTCACGAACATGAAGGGGAAGAGCGAGTCACGGTCATAGAGGAACTGAACTACCACAGTGAAGCGGCTGAACGCCTGTACAGGGGTACTTTCATCTCCCTCGAAGCCTATGGAGAGGACCGTGCGGGCTATGAGGAAGACCTCAGCTCACAGCGTGAAGCTCTGCTTCAACAGCTCTCTTCCTGGGTAACTGACAACAGCATCACAGTCCTCATCGTTGAGAATATGTGGTCTGTCGGGCTGCATCCTGCAGCTGCAGATGCACTGCTGGCTGTCGCCGGCAGGTTTCATCTTCATGTACTGGCCCATCACCATGATTTCTACTGGGAGAAGATCACTCCCCTCTGCCTCACCTGCAATACGGCGATGGAGATCGCAGACACGCTTTTCCCTCCTCACTCAGCAACCTATAGCCACGTTGTGATCAACTCCCTGGCTCAGAGTTCACTGCTGCATCGCAAGGGAATCCAATCGACCGTCATCCCGAATGTCTTTGATTTCCACGACCAGCCGACACGCGATGAGGGCTTTTCTCCCGATGAATTCAACAGCGACCTGCGTTCGCGAATCGGATTATCAGATGAAGATATCATGGTACTGCAGGCAACACGCATCGTTCCCCGAAAGGGGATTGAGATGGCCATCGACACCATCGCTGCGATGAACAGTCTCCTGCCTGCCTATACCGGCAAGGATCTGTATGACGGAAGGAAGGTCTCGACAGATACACAGATCGTTCTCGTCCTCGCAGGCTACGCGGAGGACGACGAGACCGGCTCGTACCTTGAAATGCTGAAACGATACGCAGCAGAAAGGAATGTGAACGTACTTCATGTGAACCATCTCGTCGACTCTCACCGCAGCGAAAAGCCCCTGAAGCGCTACAGCCTGTGGGATACCTATGCCAGGGCAGATCTGGTCACCTATCCCTCCTACTGGGAAGGATGGGGCAATCAGCTCCTCGAAGCCATCAAGGCAAGGATACCGGTGATACTCTATGAATACCCGGTGTTTCGTTCAGACATACAGCCGAGTGGACTTGAAATGATATCCCTCGGTTCTAACGGCAGCAGGAACCGTGACGGTCGTGTATCCGTGGATCCGGATACCTACCGCAAAGCAGCTGAATCTGCTTTTGATGTTCTGACAAACAGCGTAGAATATGAGAAGATGGTTGAACACAACTTTTCTATAGGAAAGGAACACTTTTCCATGGATGCACTGAAACGACACCTGAACAGGATCATGGAGAGCTGGGGATAGTCATGGCAACACTGAAAGACATAGCACAGCGTGTAAATAGATCGGTCACCACAGTCTCAAGAGCTTTGGCAGGATATTCTGATGTCTCGCCTGAGACTATATCTCAGGTCCGCTCAGCGGCAGAGGAAATGGGCTATGTCCCAAACACTATGGCACGCAGGCTGAGAAACAGATCGACCGAGACGATCGGTTTCGTAGTCCCCGATTCCTCCGGAGGCTATTCTGAAGCATTCTTCAATGAGTTCCTTGCCGGAGTATCCAAGCGGGCAGCTGATTTCGGATACGATCTCCTTGTTGCCGTGGCTCATGACAAAGAGGATGAGATTTCAATCTATCGCAAGCTGATATCGGAGGGAAAAGTGGACGGGTTCATCCTGACCCGTACCTATCGCATGGATGCGAGAGCAGAGCTCCTCATGAAGGAGAACTTCCCGTTTGCGATGTTCGGGCGGGTGGAGAAAGCCTTGAGCGCTCCCTATGTAGATGAGGACGGAACCTATGCAATGAAGCTGATCACCGAACATCTGGTGAACAGAGGACATTCCCGCATCGCATGTATCGGACAGCCTGAAAGTATCATGTTCAGCCATCTGCGACTTCAGAGTGTGAAGGAACATCTTGCCACTGCCGGGGTACATATTCCAGAAGACTATATCCGCATGGGGTACTTCTCACAGAAGGACGGGTATGAACAGGCCCGCGAGCTGCTGAGACTGCCGACTCCTCCGTCCGCCATTATCTGCTTCAACGATCTTCTTGCCTTCGGGGCTGTCAATGCAGGCAAAGATGCAGGGTTCAGGATCGGGAAGGACATTGCCGTGACCGGCTTCGATGATATCCCGATGTCAGAGCATTACCGGCCCCCTCTCACGACGATCAGCCAGCCGATACAGAGTATCGGAGGGATGGTAGTCGATCTTCTCCTCGACAGGATTCAGGAACTGAGGGGAATCACCTTACAGGAACATGTTTCTGAAGTGACAAGCCGCCGTATCCCGATTCCAGAACACTGGAAGGTTGAAGCCGATCACCATAATCACCAGCTTCTGCTTAAACCTGAACTGATTATCAGAGGTACAACATGAACTCACCATCGAACCTTCTGCCGCAGATCCATGAGCATCTCTCGATTATCTATGATGAGCAGACTGCATCCATCTGGGCTGATTCCTATAAGAACGTACTAGATTCATTCATACGGGATCTCTCAACTTCAAAGGAGAAAGAAGAGAAGAAAAGATGCATTGAAGAGCATTCCTCCCTTCTCATCACCTATGCCGACTCTCTCAAAGAAGAAGGAAAGACTCCTCTGGCAGCTCTCTGTTCGTTCCTGTCACGGCAGGTGGGAGGGGCTATCAGCACCGTCCATCTTCTTCCCTTCTTCCCATACTCTTCAGATGACGGGTTCTCTGTCATTGACCCTGTTACGGTAAACCCCGAGGTGGGGTCATGGGATGACATCTCACGACTGGGTAGATCGTACCGCATGATGTTCGACCTTGTTGCGAACCATCTCTCACAATACAGTGAGTGGATACAGAAGTACCTTGATAGGGACCCCGATTTCGCTGATTTCGCCATCGAGGTTTCAGGAAAGGAAGATATCTCTCAGGTGTTCCGTCCCCGAGCCCTCCCTCTGTTCTCTCACGTTACCAGCAAAGCAGGGAACACCCGCAGAGTCTGGACAACCTTCAGTGCTGATCAGATCGACATCAACTACGGCAATCCGAAGGTCCTTCTGACTATCCTCGATGTCCTTCTTTCCTATATCAGACGGGGAGCATCCCTTGTCAGACTTGATGCGATCGCCTTCATATGGAAGGAGCTGGGGACCAGCTGTATCCACCATGAGAAGACCCACAGGATCATTCAATTCTTCCGATGGGTCCTGGACACCTGTACCCCCGGGGCCGGCATCATCACTGAGACGAACGTTCCTCATAAGGAGAACATTTCATACTTCGGAAACGGCCATAATGAAGCCTCACTGGTCTATAACTTTCCCCTTCCCCCACTCACCCTTCATACATTCCTTACGGGAGACACCACCAAACTCAGTGAATGGGCTTCGACTCTTGAATTCCCTTCCGAGGAAGTCACTTATTTCAATTTTCTCGCATCCCATGACGGTATCGGAGTCGTTCCGGCACAGGGAATCCTCACTCCCGAAGAGATTATATCCATGGCTGAGCATGTACAGGCTCAGGGAGGATTCGTATCATACCGTAGTGAAGGAGACGGTTCCAAGAGTCCCTATGAACTGAACTGCAGCTATCTTTCAGCCCTCTGTGATGCATCTGTGAAGGAAAGCACAGAAAAACAGGCACAGCGATTCATTGCCTCTCAGGCTATCATGCTCTCACTGAGAGGTATTCCCGGAATCTATATTCATTCTCTTCTCGGGTCACAGAACTGTCACTCATGTCCAGATATTCTCAATCATCCGAGAAGGATTAACAGAGAGAAGCTGGATACGCTCTTGCTGGAACGTGAATTGAACGACTCGGATTCCTTACGGTCGCAGGTACTCAGCTCCTATCTCACACTTCTTGACACCCGTCGGATGGAAGATGCTTTCCACCCTTCAGCTGCACAGACTGTTCTGACGGGCAACCCGTCTGTGTTCACCCTCCTACGTACAGCTGAGAAGGGAGAATCGATTCTCACCCTGATCAATGTCACCGATCAAACGATAACAGTCGATCTCATGAAGGTCTTCCGGGAGCTCTCGGTTGAGAGTCCTGAAAGGATCTGGAAAGACCTGCTTTCAGATATCTCCTTTTGTTCTGAAGAGAATGAATCTTCTTCCATCAAGCTGACTCCCTATCAGGTGTGCTGGCTCAGGGGATGATATCCGCTCCCCTCAGGGATCACGTATACCTCTGGCTGGGTTCCTCTCGCTGACCCGTAATTCGTCACTACGTGGGCGTATTCCATATCGTCAACACACAGCGTGTAACGTAACGCATCGAGGGGTTTTCGGACAGTGTATCGTCGAGTATCGTTCAGTAGAGTGTCGATGATCGACCTGCCAGACGCCGGGAAGTTCGGTTGAGCATGCCTGCCTGTACATATACCTCTGGAACAAGAAGGAACCCGATGATGGCGCTTCTCCTGTGAAACGAATCGCTGCCCTCCGGGGATAGCTTGTATGGGGGAAGGTCCAGGATGAATTCCCATGTCGTTTCACAGTTCGTGTATCGACTGATCACAGATCATTCATAATAGACATAGTAATTACCATATACTTAATTATTTTTTTTCTTCTTTGTGATATCATTGATTATTTAATCCTATTTTACTATATTTTTCAGTATAGAGAATTATCACGTATTCATGAGGAAAAACCTATGATGAAAAACACTACCCCTGACATCAAGTGGGTGACCAGACCCAGGGAAACCAAGGAGCTCGAACTCTCAAAACAGATGTTCCCTGTCTCCAGGGCACGTGAGGCCCGGTTGTTCCATCGCCAGATTCCGGGGTATGCCATAAGTCCTCTCAGGGCACTGCCGAACCTGGCAGGACTCATAGGAGTCGGGGGTATCTGGGTGAAGGATGAGTCCTGTAGGCTGGAACTCAACAGCTTCAAGATCCTGGGAGGCTCATATGCCATATATCGCTTCATCCAGAAGCGGTTGGGTCTCTCTAGCCAACAGCTCCCCTATGAATACCTGATCTCCAGTGAAGTGAAGCAGGCTCTCGGAAAGATCACCTTTGCCAGTGCCACTGACGGGAACCACGGAAGAGGGATTGCATGGGCAAGTCAGAAGCTCGGGTTCGACTGCGTTATCTACGTCCACTCAGAGACGAGCAGGAGAAGGATCGATGCAATCAGGAGCTATGGAGCTACGGTGAAGGTCATTGAGGGGAACTACGATGATGCTGTCAGACAGATCGTCACCGATGCCGATACCAACGGATGGCAGATCATAAGCGATACGAGCTGGGACGGCTATACTGAGATCCCTACGTGGATAATGCAGGGATACACCACGATGTTCGCCGAGATCCAGGAACAGTTCAGTGGACAGGGGATCATCAAGCCGACCCACATATTCGTTCAGGCTGGTGTCGGTGCCCTGGCAGCCTCAGTGATCGGTTACTACCACAGCCTCTTCGGTCAGGATGCTCCTAAGTGTATCGTTGTCGAACCAGAGAACGCAGCCTGTATCTATGAGAGTGCAAAGATCGGTGATGGCAGGGCTCATACCGTCTCCGGGGCCCTGGACACGATTATGGCTGGTCTTGCCTGTGGAGAACCGAACCCGATCGCCTGGGAACTCCTTGACCAGACCGCAGATGCCTTCGTTACCGTACCAGACTACGTGGCAGCCAAAGGGATGAGGATCTATGCTACACCCTTACATGACGATCCATTCATCGTCAGCGGTGAGAGCGGAGCTGTGACCCTAGGGGCACTGGTTGCTATCCTGGAGGAGAACGGGGTTGATGAGCTCAGAGATTTCCTCGGGATCGATCAGCAGAGCCAGATCCTGTTTCTCAACACCGAGGGAAACACAGACCCCGTCGGGTTCAGGCAGATCATCTGGGAGGGAGCGAACCCCGTACCGAAGGAATACTGGAGCGACCACGACTAGGGTCGTATCGATTCCGTCAAGAGGTAAGCTGCCCGCAGGCATCTGACGGGGGAATTGTATCTTCGTAGCGGTACCAGACTCCTTGTTGAACCCTGACTCATCCACCACGATTTCAGAACAGGGAACCATAGTTCCCTCGTCTCCAGCAGGAGACCTCTCAAACCTGTAGAGTCCATCCACCGTAAAAAGTATTCCAACCTGAGAATCGTATCAATGCAATCCCCGACCGAGCATCCGGGGAAAGAACTCTTCAGTGGCCTCATCACGAGCAAGAAAAAGGTGACAGTGTTCATCATAGCATTCAGTTTAGTGTATGTTCTCACCAAGAAACACTGCCTGCTGTGTACCGTGTTTCGCTGTCGCCTACATCACTTCGATACGAACTGCTAACTCTTTCAGCGGCGCATGGGCAGACTCGGAGAAACCTGTCTTTCCCACTTCCCATCAGACAAGAGCTCTTATCATAATCACATCTTCTCATACCCTGTTTTTTCCATTTCAAATTCATCTACACACAGGAATAGATGAACATACAGAGCAGAACAACTGATAGTATTGTAAGATGCATAGGTATCAAAGTCACAAGCACTGATAGAATCAGCCTCAAACGAACATTCATAGCATCTTGCATCAATCGAGTCTGCGTGCTACGTTCTTTCTAATTGCATCTACACCGGAGAAGATTATGATCGATACAGTTATCTTTGACATGGACGGCGTTCTCATCGACAGCGAACCGATTCACTGGCAGGTGAATCAGGATTACTTTGCGAGCATCGGGGCACCTATTCTTGACGATGAGTACAGTGACCGTTTCGTCGGCCTTCCTCTGGACAAGATGCTTGAGCATATTAAGGAGACCCGTGGCATCGACCGAAGTATCGAAGAGATGTTCACAGAAAGTATGGCCAACCACCTTGAGGCTTTTTCAAACGCTGACCTCGTTGCTGTGCCAGGAATCCCGGAGCTTATTCGAGCGTTGAAGAAAAAGGGCTTCAACCTTGCTGTCGGTTCGTCTTCCGCCTCGCAGTTGATCGATATCATCCTGAGCAAGATAGGTCTCAAAGAGTACTTCGACATCACTGTAAGCGGATTCGAGGTGGATCACGGCAAACCCGCACCCGACATTTTCCTGGAAGTCGCCTCCCGCTTCAAGGTCAACCCCGAACACTGTCTGGTCATAGAAGATTCGGCTCTCGGTATTAAGGCGGCAAAAAGTGCGAATATGAAGGTTGTTGGTGTACGTAACAACACCTCGGGAAATCAGAACCTCTCCCAGGCCGATCTCCTTGTACACGGGTTCAGTGAAGAATCCAGAGACAGGATCTTCGCTCTTATCGAGCAAGGAATCAGCTAAAATAACATCCGATTGGTCAGCTATCGGTGAACTCTGGTATGGCTCACACCCGTGATAGTATCACAAAAGTGAGAATAAAAAGACGAAGAACACGCTGGATAAGAATCTTGAACGCAACCTGCTCAGCCCCCCCTGCGTTGAAAGCTATCTCCTGTGTACCAGGTGTCCGATAGCGACTGAGTATCCATGCCCGGCAGGTTCAAGAAAAACACCATTGTCACCTACTTCCGGGCTATACAGGGGTCTCTGAGGAGGCAGCACATGCAGAACTCCCCGGTCGCAAGGTTCCAGATTACCTCAGCTATAAGGGATCCTCATGTCTCGATATCATTATCATATCGTTGGAAGTAATCGAGTAGGCGGGGACCGCTAGGTCCCAACCTCTCACACCACCGTACATGCCGTTCGGCATACGGCGGTTCAACCAAATAGACTA
>JAFGUP010000265.1 GCA_016938475.1 Sphaerochaetaceae bacterium | reverse complement strand
GCCCGCTTCACTTCGGAACCGTACTGGTCACGTCTCTTGCTATCGGGCTGTTCACACCTCCGGTGGGAACGACACTCATCATATCATCGTATATAGCAAAAACGTCAATCTCCGCAGGCTTTCGATACTGCCTTCCCTTTCTCGTTCTCATGCTGATTATCCTGCTGCTGCTTGTGACTGTACCGATGCTGTCAACAGGATTGCCGACACTGCTATTTTATTAGATTAAAAGGAATACATTATGAAGATCTCAGAAGTAACTGCTTTAGAAGACAAAGCACGTGACATCCGGCGTCTGATCATCCAGACCGCATACTCATCCGAAAGGAACGCTCATCCGGCCCCGGCCCTCTCGATCGCTGATGTCTGTACTGCACTGTACTACCGGTTCATGAAGGTGGACCCGAAGAACCCGTCATGGGAAGAGCGGGACCGTTTCATCCTGAGCAAAGGCCATGCCTGTCTGGTCTCCTATGCGATCCTGGCTGACAAAGGCTATTTCGACAAGGAGCACCTGAAGACACTCCGCCATCCGAACAGCATTCTTCAGGGGCACCCGGTCATGGGAAAGACTCCCGGCGTTGATATGACCTCGGGATCGCTCGGCAACGGCCTCGGCCTCGGCCTCGGAATGGCCTACTACCTCAAGGAGACGAAGAAGAAGAGCAAGGTCTTCGTCGTCATCGGAGATGGCGAGATGAATGAGGGGCCGATCTGGGAGGCGATGAATGTCGCCCCGGTCATAGGGACAGACAACCTGATTGCGATCGTTGACCAGAACCACTTTCAGAGCTGCGGGAGCACTGAAGAGATCAGCCCGATGCAGAATATGAGAGAACGGTGGGAATCATTCGGCTGGAAGGTATTCGAGATCAACGGGCATGACATGCACGCGATCATCAGTACCCTGGAGATGGCGGTGAACCATCAGGGCTCACCGGTCTGTATCGTTGCGAATACAGTCAAAGGAAAGGGAGTTTCGTACATGGAGAACAATAACGCATGGCACCAGGGCGTTGTCTCCCGGGAAAATTATGAGATCGCTATGAAGGATCTTGCAGGAGGTGAAGTATGAGCGTTATGTTCGATAGAGTCTCAACACGGGAAGCGTTCGGTGAGGCGCTGGTAAAGATGGCGGATGAGTACCCGAACCTTATGTACGTGGCAGCCGACACACTGAAATCAGTGGGAGGGACTCCGCTGAAGAACAAGTACCCGTCAAGGGCACTGAACATCGGTATTGCGGAGCAGAATATGGCACTGATGGCTTCGGGTATGGCAGCAAGCGGCGCAAAGGTCTTTGCCGCCTCCTATGCGGTATTCTCTTCTGCACGGATCTGTGAACAGATCCGCACCTTCATCTGCTACCCGAACCTTGATGTGAAGATCATTGCAGGGCTCGGTGGGCTTTCCGGCGGACAGGAGGGAGTCACCCACCAGGGTATCGAGGATATCGGAATCCTTCGCTCCATCCCCAACCTTGTGATCGTCGAAGCAGCAGATGCCGCCTCAACACGGGTGATCACGGAGGCGATCACGCACTACACCGGACCCGTGTACCTGAGACTCGGCAGAACGGCAAGCCCGACCGTCTTCGATGAGACCTACACCTTCACGATCGGAAAGGCGAACCTCCTTCAGGAGGGAGAGATGGCAACCATCTTCACCACTGGCGCTGCCGTTTCCCGTGCCTTCCAGGCGGAAAAACTTCTGAGAAAGGAGGGCTACGATGTCCGGGTAGTGGAGATGCCCACGATCAAACCTCTCGATGAAGAGGCGGTCCTCTCGGCAGCGCGCGAGACGGGACTGATATTCACCACGGAAGATCACATGATCACCGGAGGACTCGGCAGTGCCGTTGCTGAGGTGTTGAGTACTCAGTACCCCTGTAAGCTGGTGAGAATCGGGATCGACGATGAATTCACCCAGACCGGAGACCATGAAGAACTGCTGGATATCTACAATCTCCACCCCGATCACATCGTATCGGTTGTGAAAGAACACATCAAAGCAAAATAAGAGCCACACGGCTCTTGTGTACACTCTCACAAGAAAGCGGGTTGCTTCATATGGGCGATCCGCTTTCTTGTATGTGACAGTGTGGCTGCCGCAGCAGCGGTGTTCTCAGGACTCAGCGAGTGTTCATGACGATATCATTCAGCAGCTCCCGGTCAAGCAGGGAACTGCCTTTCTTGTTCCCATAGTAGGTTTTCATCCAGACTTCATTGATTTTCTTCACAGCAAAGCCCATCATCCTGAAGTCACCTGACTCAATGGCCTCAAGCGCAGCAGCATGCGTCTGGGCTGTAAGCTCACCGGATTGTCCTATCTCATAGTTTTTCAGCAGCATCGGAGCAATCAGTTCATGGGCGAAGCTGTACATTTCCTGAATAAGCAGGTTATGGGTAGCCTTTCCAAGCACCTCATGGAACTTGTTATCAAGATCATACAGGCGTACAGGGTCACATGGCTGGTTGGCAGCACACTGGTGCGTCTCTTCCACAATCTGCTTCAGCAGGCGTACTTCTTCTTCCGTCGCATTGCGGGAGGCAAGGTTAATCACCGAGAACTCTATCTCCTCACGAAACTCCGTCAGCTCAGCGATCGTCGTATCGCTGAGGATCACCTTCATGAGAATCGATTCCATACTCTGCATGTTCTTCACTTCAGAGATATAGGTTCCATCTCCCCGTATGATCCGGATGATACTGAGTGCCTCAAGGATCTTCATCGCTTCACGGACCGAGCCTCTCGAGACATCCAGCAGTCTGCACAACTCATTTTCCGTCGGGATCCGGTCTCCTGCTTTCAGTGTACCCAGGATGATCTGTTTCTTGATATAATCCTTCACCTTATCCACTGCGGTGTTGCCTG
Source organism: Sphaerochaetaceae bacterium (assembly GCA_016938475.1). Lineage (GTDB taxonomy): Bacteria > Spirochaetota > Spirochaetia > Sphaerochaetales > Sphaerochaetaceae > SABI01. The sequence goes on along the minus strand of JAFGUP010000265.1, from coordinate 5,709 downwards.
CAGAACGATTGAGGTTTTTTTCACTGTCGTGTGTAGCCTCTTGAATAATGTCTTTTATCATAATCAGCTCTTTATGTGAATGAATTGGTTGATCGTTCTGCAGGGACAACTGAAGGTACATCCGATGTATAAGAACTGACAACACGGAATTATACCATAAAAACGAGACAAAACAACACTATCAGGCAAAATACATCAAACCAATCCATAAGAATTCCGTGAAATGAACCGAGAGTATCTGCAAAAGAGTACAGGCACCCTTCCTTCCCCCTCAGAGCTCACTCGGCACCGATTGAATCTTACAAAGGCTACAGGTTGCAGTGCTTATGGCGTACACCGTCGTGGCGATAGATCGTCTTATACCGACCTTCGTCGAACAAAATACAACGGTGACGATTGTCGACTCTTCCGCCGGGCCCTCTACGCTGGTGTGCTTCCTGATCCTCTTTCGCCTGAATCGATGCCCACATTCTCCAAGACATCTGATTTCTTGAAATCAGGGACTCCCTCTCCCTCTTACTTGCCCTTCCATTACACCACACCTCTCTCTCCTACAGGAAATAATCATGTGAAGTTCCTTTGGGAATGTTCATATACGGGTTAGTCTGGATCAGTGTAAATTTCAAGTAGTAGTATAACCCGAAAATGATTTTTTCCTCCTTGTTTACATCCCGTCCTAGGGCATTCCTGACTCTTTCGGGCTGCCTCTTCCAGTTTCGTAATAGGGCAATTGGAGCATCCTCGAGCTCCTTGATGATTCATTGCCTCAACAGCTCGTATTCCTCTTGTAAGAAAGATACTCTTCTCATAGCCTCTTGACGTCCACAGGTTTGAACATTTTCTCATGGATCACCTCCGATGGGAAACAGTTCACCAGTCTCAGGAAGGGCGAAGGGCTAGAGTCTGCGCCCATCATTCACGACCCATGTTTACAGGAGATTCCCTCATATTGGTATACTTCATCGCTCATTGAATATCAGGTGGATAGAGGAAGTGAGAGACACAGCTGCTTTGCTATCGGCGCTCCCTGCGCCTGTCCAACCGTTGGAGGGGAAGATCTGTATTCAGGAAAAGTACGAAAAGCTACAGCATTATGATTCGGCTGGATTTAAAGCCATCAGTTCATTGATGATCCGTTTGCTCAGCCGCTACATATTTCTGATTGCGACTGCTTGGTTTATCTGGGTGGGTCATCTCTATTCTTCCTGATTCGAGCAAGGGCTTAAGAAAATTTGAAGAAAAATGTCTCACATCCTTATAGCCACAATGCTCTGCAATCTCTTTTCTTCCTCGTGGTATTGTACAATACTGTAGTATTGCTTCATGGATGTTATCTTGTTGGTTATCTTGTTGGTTATCTTGTTGGTTATCTTGCATGGGAACTTTCGCGGTATTGGCCATAGTAGAGTAATTCACATTCTTCAACACCACTCGGAAGTCCGAAGGTGTGGAGAAAAACTCAGGCTTCATACGATCTTCATAGCCAGGAAGCTTCGCTGTCTCGCTGAGGATCTTCGCCAATCCACTGCCACGTCTTTCCATGTATTTCATGCGGTGGAAAAGATCTGCGATCACCGGGTTACGCCTGGCAGAAAAAATGGTGTGGATATCACGATCCTGAATCGCTTGACCATCATACATACCGCCGGGGCTTTGGATCTCAAGCCGGTCATCGAACATGTCGATATGGACCTCGCTGCCGAGCAGGATGTAATCACGATGTATCAATGCGTTCACAAGAGCCTCTGTGACCGCCCGATCAGCATAATCCGGTTTGTCCACACGAGACTGAGCTTCCTTCACGAAGCGAACCTTGGAGTTGTTGCGAACGAACTCACTGCTGTTGCGAAGCAGACTGATCAAGTTGCCTTCATACTCTTTGTCGTCCAACGCATCATCGAAGATAGAACCTTTATCGAGTCCATTCCAACGGGTGCAGAATATCCGCGAATTACGTACGATATACTGGTCAGCCATCAATTTACCTGCATTCGTGAGGAATCCATCCTTATCAGCCAGTCCGAAGGATAGGTAATCAGAGGACGCAAAATGGTTGCTTGTCTTTTCAAGATACGTTGCCTCGAGCAAAGTGAAGCTGTAATTTTCCTTTCGTGCGTCGGTGATCATCGCATCGAACGAGCGATTCGTACCTTTAAGAATCAATTCATTGAGCATATGATCCGGCGCAACGATACTTTCATTGCCCATCCTGATATAGGCCTCCATAATTCCATCTGCTCGATAGTAGTATGGCGTAGAACGACCTGGAAGCACTTTCAGACAGAGTATGTCCTGTCCGTTCTCCTTGAAAGCTGACAACTCAATGTGCGGTAACGGCGTGATACGATCCTTGATCAGTCTGCTGATGTATTCGGCATCGTCCTGCGCCGCATCAAGCCCCACTATCTGCTTGTCATCGTCCACACCGAAAAAGAGCATGCCTCCGATTGAATTGGAGAATGCGCTGACGCTCTTCAACCAACTCTTGGGGTCTCCTCTTTTCAAGTGCTACCTTGAAATCACATTCTGTAGCCTCAGCAACAAGCTTATCGATCATATCAGAGTCTTTACCTCCCCTTTCTTACAATACTACCACAGAAATCGAAATCTATGATATGTATCATATGGCTCGCTGAGTTCTTCTTCACACACACTCTGTGTGATAGCAAGCAAGAAAGCGCTTGAGAATCACATTACATCAGGGTAGTTTCCACCTCCAAGGATCAGTTTTCAGGGATCAGGAACAGCATTACGCTGCATTTCGGAAGAGACTTCTTGATGTGCTGTTCAGTGGGTGTTCTCGGTGACTACGGGGCGCTGTATACCGACTAAGTGTTCTTGACGAAGGTCTAGTCTCTTAAACTGCAGCTGTTTCGATGGTACTGTTGCTATATTGTTTTTGCTAGAAAGGAAGTTTTTGCCGTGACCAACCAGCAAAGGGGCTTCCTCTTCACTTCTCCTAAGATTTCAAGAAATCAGATTTCTTGAAATCAGGGATAGGTCCTTCCCCTTAGAGCCTCTCACTCCCTCTTACTTTTCTATTCATTACACCACACCTCTATCTGCTCTTGGAAATAATCATGTGAAGTTCCTTTGGGAATGTTCATATACGGGTTAGTCACATCCGGCATGTGTAGCCATAGGAACACTGTTCTTTTACAAGCTCACACATGATGGGCTGTAGGTGGCGAGGTTGAACTTCTTCCCTCTCTGATATACTACAGAAGAGAGAACCTCCACTTCCTCTGCTCGTACCGGGGTAAAGAAACGGCAGCAGGGTAGAGAACAGAGGGTTCTCTCGGCACATCAACAGGAGAAGATCAGCATGACAGACACAATCCAGATCATCGCCACCGGAGGGACCTTCGATAAGAAGTATGATGAGATAGAAGGAACCCTGACCTTCAAAAGCTCTCACCTTCCCGGGATCATGAAGATCATACGCTGCACCCTGCCCTATGAAATCACGTTCCTCCCGCTCAAGGACAGTCTCTTCATGGACGACACCGACCGAAACACCATTGTTAAAACCTGCAGGGAAAGTACTGCAAAGCGTATTATCATCATCCACGGTACGGACACGATGACTAAGACGGGAAAACTCATCGGAGCAGCAGCTCTGGACAAGACCATCGTACTCACCGGAGCGATGGTTCCCTACAGTGTGTCATCCTCTGACGCCGTGTTCAATCTCGGGACAGCTGTCGGATATGTGATGGAAAAGAGGAGTGGAACATACCTCTGCATGAACGGACGCTGTTTCAACTGGGATTCTGTACGCAAAAACACGAAGAAAGGTGTGTTCGAAGAACTGAACTGAACTGCACATTCCTCTATCGGTAGAGAGAATCCCGTGATTACCATCCGTAACGAATCAACCGCGATTCAGACACTCACCAATGAACAACGGCAGTGAAATCACCTCGATTCTCTCGTGCAGAGGATATCGCTCCCTTCCGGGATAGATCACATAGATGCTATCAAGGGATAGGTCCTCAAGCGCGACATACATCGATTTCGTTGGTTTCGGGGCCTCGGACAGCTTACACTCTATTCCTATCCGCCTTCCGTTCTCCATGATCAGCAGATCAATCTCTGCACCGCTGTATGTCGACCAGAAATACGGGGTTCTCAGAGGGAGGGCACTGATTATCTGTTCGATGGCAAACCCTTCCCAGGAAGCACCTGCAACAGGATGGCTCAGCAGTTCCTCTCTGGTGTGTATCCCGAGGAGATGGTGCATCAGACCTGTATCCGAGAAATAGATCTTCGGTGATTTCACCTGGCGTTTTTTCATCTTCACGTACCAGGGAGGGAGAGGGCGTATCATATAGGTTTGTGTGAGGATATCCAGATAGGACTGAATGGTTGTACCGCTCACGCCCATTGAGCCTGCCAGTTGTGATTTGTTTATCACCTGACCATGACTGTGTGCAAGCATCACCCAGAATCGTCTGAGTGTCATCCACGGGATACGTATCCCGAGCTGGGGGATATCCCGTTGGAGGAAGGTCCTGACGAAGCCTTCTCTCCAGGCGAAACTATCCTCTTCGGTGTCGGCCAGATAGGAAAGCGGAAATCCCCCTCTGAGCCAGAGCTCTTCCAGAGTATCAGAGCCTGTTTCCGTAAGATCGAAACCCTGCATATCAATGAACTCGACTCGACCGGCAAGAGACTGAGAAGCATGTTCCACCAGTTGAGGGGAAGCACTCCCCAGGATGAGAAATGAACCATTCCTTCCTTTTCGATCAGCCAGAACACGCAGCACAGGGAACAGTTCAGGGTAGAGTTGAATCTCATCCAGAATGATAAGGCCTTCCAACGACCCCAGGTACATTTCCGGATTCTGCAGTTTCGATCTGTCGACGGGAGATTCCATATCGAGAACGTGAGATTCTGTCAGCGCCGCAATCTCTCTTGCAAGTGTCGTTTTGCCACACTGCCTTGGCCCGAGAAGAGCCGCTATCTTCGACCTGTTCAGTGCGGTCCTGATTCTGTTCAGATACTCATTTCTTTGAATCATAGCTCATATTATCATTGAAAATTGAAAGTTTAAATTCAAATATTCAATAATACCTGCGCCCCAAAGCATACCTGCATACGCCCCTGCCTCCTCAGAGCGTCGGTGTTGCTTACCTCCAGATACTATGATTTTTTCATACATTCTAGAGGCAACGAACAAACACAGGGGAGACATACAGATCCCTGTATATGTTCCTTGCTATCTCCAGAAGGTACAATATACCCATACATAGTGGAGATAAGATGCCAAGAAAGACCAGAAACATCATGTTTGACCTCCGTGATTACTCTTCCCCGAGAGCGAAACTGACATCGATGTTGAAGAAAGGAGACATCACCCGACTGTGTCGGGGAGTGTACAGTACCTCACCGGATGACCCCAGACTGCCTGCAGTCCAATTCATACTCTCTCCCAGGTATATTTCTTTCGAGACCGCTGTGAGCTATCACCAGATGATCCCGGAGAGGGTCTATGCCGTGATAAGTGCCGGTTATGGATTGAAAAAAGAAAAGAAATGGGACACCCCGTTCGGGCTGTACTGGTTTCGTTATATTCCACGGGAGGTATTCCCGCTCGGTCAGTACTTCGCCATGGAACAGGGATACGGATTCCGCATGGCGACACGGGAGAAGGCACTGTGCGATATGTTGTATAAAATACGGGGGATACGGAGTCTATCGGCTATC
>JAFGUP010000264.1 GCA_016938475.1 Sphaerochaetaceae bacterium | reverse complement strand
TCGACGCCGAACGTATGGATAAGGTCGATGCTGATGGAAAAGTAGGGCTGACAGAAAAGATCACTCTCGAACCCGGTGATGATGACGTATATATTCTTCATAAAAAAGGAGACAAACGGAAAAAGCTTGACAAGGCACAAGAGGATGACATCGCCGCCATCCTGTACACTAGTGGCACGACAGGGAAACCCAAAGGAGTGATGCTCAGTCACTCGAACCTCGTCAGTGACTGCTACCTTGCCCAGGAACTTCTGACTGTCCTTCCCACAGACGTCTTCTACGCACTCCTGCCGATCCACCACTCCTATACCATGCTTGCTGTTTTCATCGAAGCTATCAGTACGGGGGCAGAGATCGTGTTCGGAAAGAAGCTGCTTGTCTCACAGATTCTGAAGGAGCTGAAACAGGGAAAGGTCACCATGTTCCTGGCAGTTCCGATGTTGTTCAACAAGATGCTCAAGGGACTGCTTAACGGAATCAGGGAGAAGGGTATAGTCGTATATGGCCTTATCCGTTTCCTGATGAGCATTAGCGGACTGATCAAGAAGGTATTCAAAGTGAATCCCGGGCACAAGATGTTTAACGGAATTCTGGCAAAGCTCTCAATGGACAATATCCGTATATGCATCAGCGGCGGGGGTCCTCTCCCATCACGAACCTTCAAGCTCTTCAACCAGCTGGGAATCGATTTCGTTCAGGGCTACGGTCTCACCGAGACTTCTCCCATCATCACATTAAACCCCATCGATGACTACATCGAAACCTCGGTCGGAAAGATTCTTCCCCGCACCGAGATGAAGATTCTTGATCCCGATGACAGGAATATCGGAGAGATACTGGTCAAGGGGCCGATGGTCATGCAGGGGTACTACAAGAACAAGGAAGCAACCGAGGAAGTGCTCGGTGAAGACGGTTGGCTGAGAACGGGTGATGCAGGATACATAGACAACAGAAACTTCGTCTATCTCACCGGAAGAAAGAAATCTCTCATCGTCACCGAAGGAGGAAAAAATGTCTTCCCTGAGGAGATCGAGGATATGTTCCAGCTGTATGATGAGATAGAACAGATCTGTGTACTCGGCTATCTGGTCGATGTACAGAACAAGTCGGAAGGCATCCGCTGTATCATCTACCCGGCAGAGAAATACCTTGATGAAGCTAAAAAACAGCTCAGTGGTGAGGATCTGGATGCTCACGTGAAAGCACATATGCAGGGGATCGTTGACGAAGTCAACAAGGAGCTGATTCATTACAAGAGAATCACCCGTCTCACCATTGCAAAAGAGCCTCTGGAGATGACAAGTACCAAGAAAATCAAGCGCCACATTGTTGCAAAGCAGTACGACAAGTTGTAGTATGAACGTATCATGATGAACAGTTCGACAAGAAATTATTTACGTAGGATTGCCCACAATCTGCAGCCGGCAGTAATGGTGGGCAAGAAAGGGGTTGATGAGGGCGTTGTCAAGGCACTTGACGAAGCCCTCATTGCACATGAACTCGTCAAAGTCCGTTTTCAGGATTTCAAGGATGAGGTGCGACCGCTGGCAGAGGAACTCACGAAGAAGGTGAACGCGGCAGTAGTGACCACTGTAGGGCATGTTGCGATTGTTTTCAGACAGAATGAGAGACCCGATGACCAGATCATCCACATCCCTGATTCGGTGACTGACTGATGAACGAGAGTTTCACTCTTCTGCAGGTCCCCAAGGTTCTCAGCGGACCGGGTTCTCTGCACAAGGTGTTTGATGAACTGACCGGTCGACGTCTACTCTGTCTCATCTCGCCTTCCGCCTCCACACATCGGGCTGTCATGGACGTGTTTGACGCCTTCGAGAGGGCAAAGGTTGAGTATCACAGGGAAGAGGTCAGCGGTGAGCCGACAGTTGAGGTGATTGATACAATCACAGCACGGTACCTGAAAGGCACCGTCGATACTGTGGTCGGTATCGGAGGGGGAAGTGTTCTTGATGCTGCCAAAGCTGTCTCGGCCATGCTCCTTCACCGAAGGAACCCGTCGATGCGTACCGCTTCAGTTCTTGAGTATCTGGAGGGAGTCGGCGATAAGCCGGCCCCTGCAGGACGGCTCGGTCTTGTTCTCATTCCCACGACAGCCGGTACCGGCAGCGAAGCCACGAAGAATGCGGTGCTCACCAGAGTCGGTGATGGGGGATTCAAGAAATCTCTACGTCATGATTCGTATGTGTGCGACCTGGCCGTTCTTGATCCTTCCCTGCTCGACTCTGCCCCTTTGTCAGTACTCATACCCAGCGGGATGGATGCTCTCACGCAGCTTCTTGAAGCCTACTTCTCGGTTTCAACCAACCAGTACATCGACTCACTGGTCCTTCAGGCACTTACCGATATGCCCTATGCACTCATGGGTCTCATAGAGAAAACCGGGAAGAGAGAGGATCATCTGGCGACTCTCAGCTACGGGGCTTTCATCAGCGGTGTTGGTCTTGCTCATGCGGGGCTCGGTTATGTTCATGGACTAAGCGGGCCCATGGGGGCCATCCATGCGATACCTCACGGGTTGGCCTGTGCACTGCTGATAGCAAAGACTAACAGGGCTATGTTCACTCGTGCAATAACCGACGGTGATGCTGATGTGTACCTCACCCGACTTCACCGTCTTGCCATTACCTGGGGCCTGACCAACCAGGAACAGGCCATTCAGCTCCTTGAGCGTCTTGAGATCCTTGCTGAGCTCCCGTCTGCAGCCTCATACGGGTTCAACCGGGAGGATATGGATACCCTTGATGTCGTCAAGGCGCAACGAAACGCTCCGGTAGGAATCGAAGCTGACGAGGTGAGAGCAATTCTCTATTCTATTCTGTAGATATACGTGAAGTGCTCGGCTGCCGCACAATGCGGCAGCTGAGAGTAAATCGTCAGTGAGGCCTAGTTGTGTTCAAGAGAAAGGGTGCGGGTCACTGCATCACAGACCTCTGTCGGTCCGTAATACTGGATTGCACCGGGGAAGATGAATGAAGTTTCGCTCTTCCAGGTCTCTCTCATGCGTTCGAAGTACTTAAACGGTTTTCCCTCAAGATCAACCAGAGCCTTCTTGATAACAGGCTTCATCTCACCGTGTCGCTCTTCAAGGTTCATCATCATCGTGATGGGAATACCTCCTGCAGTCCACTGGTCTGCCGGGGCCGTAAGATTGCCGACCGAAGAGATATAGCCGCTGAATGAGTTCGAAACGAGCAGGTACGCATTATATCCGAGAGAATAACAATAATCTGCGTCGAAATTGGAGGGGAAGGCACAGCGTCCCTCGTAGCCGAAGAAGTGGTTGAGACCGGTGAACGATCCGCTGAATGTCCCTTCTTTCTTCTTCTGTGCGAGTGCACTGTCTACCATGCTGATGAGCATCTTCTCAGTCTCGATCCGTGATACCTGGACGTTACCGTGAGGATCCCGATCCATGAGCAGCTGCTTTTGGATATCGGTGGGAAGAGAGAGGAACACTTTTCTGTTGTCCTGTTCAAGACGTGAGGTGACAAAGTCTTTCTGCTCTTCCCACGTTGTCAGTGCACTGTAGGCATTCTCTTCCTTTGCAAGGAGAGTGTTGAGGGTAGCAATGAGAAGTTTGACCTCGGGGATGAACTCGACGAGACCTTCGGGTATGAGAGCGATACCATAGTTCAATCCCTTTGCAGCCCGGGTTGCTACAGCATCGGTGATGGTCTCCACGACATCCTGGAGCGACATGTTCTTCGCTTCGATCTCTTCGCTGACCAGACAGACATTCGGCTGAGTCTGGAGGGCGCACTCGAGAGCAATGTGTGATGCACTTCTTCCCATCAGCTTGATGAAGTGCCAGTACTTCTTGGAACTGTTGGCATCCCGCATCAGGTTCCCGATAAGTTCACTGTAGGTTTTGGTCGCGGTGTCGAACCCGAAGGAGACCTCGATGAATTCGTTTTTCAAATCACCGTCGATCGTCTTGGGACACCCTACAACTGATATATTCGAGCCTTTGTTGAGGAAATATTCGCCCAGAACGGCTGCATTGGTATTGGAATCATCGCCTCCGATGATAACGATGGCTGTGATATCATGCTTCTTACAGACCTCGGCACAGGTATCGAACTGCTCTGTGGTCTCGAGTTTCGTCCTGCCGCTTCCGATGATATCGAATCCGCCGGTGTTGCGGTACTCGTCAATGAACGCATCATCGAAAAGCACTTTCCGGTCTTCCAGAAGACCTGAGGGACCTCCGAGAAAGCCGTAGAGATTCGACTCGGGGTTTGCCTGCTTGAGGGCATCGTACAGTCCGCTGATTACATTGTGTCCGCCGGGAGCCTGGCCGCCACTGAGGATGACACCCATGTTAATCGCTTGGTGTCTGACGGTATCGCCGGTCACTTCGAAGTCGACTTTCGGGAGACCGAAGGTAGAGGGAAAGAGGTCCTTGATCTCTTGTGCGTCCTGTGCCGGGCTTGTAGCTTCTCCGGTGACTGCAACAAGAGAGTGGATAGGGTTTCTCAGTATCGAGGGTAATTTCGGCTGATACTCATATCGTGCTTTCTGTAGTGCTGAATACTCCATGCTATGGCTCCTTGAGGGGGGGGTTGTTTATGGCCTCTATCTTACCGATTTTTTTTATTGACATGCAAGAGTTCATCAGCCTGCTGTGCATGATAATCGTCAATTATTGACTTAAAGGGGTCTGAAAAGGTACGATTGAGACATGAAGGAATTCAGCCATATCCAGCTCTTCGTCGACGCAGATTCATGTCCACGCCAGGTGCGCGCCATTCTCCTGAAGGCGGTACAGAAACGACGTGTTCCCGCCATTTTCGTTGCAGACCGGTCTCTTAAAGATGTGCTGGAAGTAGAGAATCAGGAATCCCGACAACCGTTTCTGATCAAAATGGTGGTGGTAGAGAAGGGGGATGACAGCGCAGATGATTTCCTGGTTGAGAGTGCGCTCTCAGGAGCCCTTGCCGTGACCCGTGATGTGATCCTGGCCGACCGACTCGTACAGAAAGGGCTTACAGTTCTTGATGACCGTGGCGGGATATTCACGGAAAACAACGTGAAAGAGCGCCTGAGCCTGCGTAACGCGATGACCGAGTTCCGTGATATGCAGATCTTCGATCAGAAAAACAAGCCGGTAAATGCCCGAGAGATCCAGAAGTTTGCAAATGCTCTGGACAGGGAGCTCACAAAACTCGGACGGTGAAGGTGAAGCAGAACCGCTGGGGCCTGAGTTCTTCTCTATGTGAACGATCAACCGATACTCATCACCGGGTTCCATAGCACGCTCATAGAGACCTTCAGGTACTGGATTCTGAGTCAGTTTCCCCACCTGCACAGCGTGAGGACACTCCTTCTAAAAAGGTGGGATTCTGGAAGCTTTTGCAGGGAGCGTACCTGCGAGACAAACCGGACACTGCACATTCATCTGATGTTCTATCCTGTGGATGTACGTGCCTTTGCACAGTTCTTCAAGGACGATACGATTCCTGAGAACCTTCTCATTGTGTATCATGAGCGGCTTGCACAGAACCTGCAGCATGAAGTTCCCTCTGTTTCCTTCGAACAATGCATCGAGTACCTGCGCGGTATTCTTCACATGAAAAGCGAAACACATGGGACTGGGGAATCTGTGCGTTTCACTGCTCGGGAAAGTGAAGTCCTTGATCTGTTCGCTCAGGGAATGAGCGTCAAGGAGGTTGCCTATGAACTGAGTATCTCCCCCTACACCGTAGCGGCTCATCAGAGGAGCCTCTATCTGAAAACAGAATCGCACACTCTCCAGCAGCTTACACTGTTTGCTGCCCTACGGCAGAAACATGACTATTATCAGTCCTGATATCTCGTACATTTTGTGTGTGAATGTATTTGACCGTTCAAAAGGAGCTTGATATAGTGTTCATATAAAGATGAATGTTAAGTTGATGATACACGACTGAGCAGTGCTCTCGTCTCTTGATATTCTATTTCAATCGAAGTGAATCAGAAAATTGGACAACAGACTGATAATAGGAGTTATCAATGAGAAAAAAGGTATCATTTCTGGTGCTTGCACTATTTGCATTCGTGTTCATAAGTTCGTGTGATGTCTCACAAGAGAAAAGTTCGTTTACGCTCAGCTACCGTGCGAATAGAGGCGATGTGACAGGGACGATGGATACTGTTACCGTGGACACAGGAGATACGGTCACTCTTGATGCGAACACCTTCTCCCTGACAGGCTACACCTTTGAAGGCTGGAACACCTCCTCTGACGGGACCGGCACATCTTATGATGATGAAGCTGCCTTTACGATGGGGACTGTCGATGTAACCCTGTACGCTCAGTGGGAAGTCGCATCGTACACTCTTACCTTTGATAAGAATAATGATTCAGCCGCCGGGACCATGAGTTCGGTGGACCTGGAATACAGTGAAGTGTCTACACTTCCTTCGAACACCTTCTCTCTGACAGGCTACACCCTTGGAGGCTGGAACACCTCTTCTGACGGGACCGGTACCTCTTATCATGATGAAGCTGGCTTTACGATGGGGACTGTCGATGTAACCCTGTATGCGCAGTGGGAGGTCGCATCGTACACTCTTACCTTTGATAAGAATAATGATTCAGCGGCAGGAACCATGAGTTCTGTAGATTTGGATTATGAAGAGACAACATACCTCAGCTTTGCATCAGGTAGCATCTTTACGCTTTCCAATCATACTCTTATCGGCTGGAATACCTCTTCTGACGGCAATGGTACTGCCTATGAATCAGGAGCTGCCTTTACGATGGGGAGTGCTGATGTGACCTTGTATGCTCAATGGTCGGCAAATATCAGAGATGGCAGGGGTATGGTAAAAGTGGGGGACTCACTGTATGTCGCATCATCGAATACCAGTAGAATTCTTAAAGTCGACCCGGTAACTCTGATCGCATCGGAATATGCCGGTACCGGAGATTTCGACTCAGTCTACGATGCTGATGGCCCTGATTCGTTCAAATTCCCTTGGGGAATGGCTTCAAATGCTGATGGGTCAGTTATATATATCACTGAACATGATACGAGTGCACGCAGGATCAGAAAACTCAACATTGAAACTGCCGATGCCCCCTATATGTTCGGATCAGACAACTTTGGATCTGACCTCAGAGGAATACTGGCTTATAATTCCACTGACTTCCTCCTCATAACAGATAATGGATCGTTATGGATGATACGGGACGGTAATGGCCCGGTTCAGATCGGTTTATCAGGTGAAGCAATACAAAATGCCGGAGAGATGGTTATATATGACTCGGATGTATATGTTGCGGGGATAAATGGAGCTGTGTATAAGGTTGAAATGTCTATTGATTCTACTAATTTTTTTGGTACGCATACAGGCGTTGTCTCAGAATTCCTCGGCAGCGGCAGGGTATCGGCACCTGCAGGATTGCTGGTTGACGGAACAGACCTGTACATCAGTGAGTGGAGTGCTGGAAAGATCTTGAAAACAGACATCACCAATCCTCAGAGTCTTACTGAAGTCGCTTCAGGCATTTCATATCCATGGGCTATGGTGAAGGACGATACAAGAGTCTATGTAAGTGGTGGGAATGGAGTGTATACAGTGGACTTGTAAACCGAATGAACCTGTCTCCGATTGAACTTTTCGTCAGGTCGGTGCATCGTGATGTGACAATGAGAGCATCCTGAAGAGGTCGGTTTTTCGGCTGTCATTCATCCGGAAAGTCCCAGGCCGACTAGAAGTCGGCCTGTTTCGCTGCACGGGGGTAGGGGATGACGTCTCTGATGTTCTGCATACCGGTGATGTACTGAACGATACGATCGAAGCCGAGACCAAAGCCTGCATGTTTGACTGAACCATAGCGTCTCAGGTCGAGGTACCACCAGTAATCTTCGGGAATAAGGTTCAGCTCCTTCATACGATCAGAGAGTACGTCCAGACGGGCTTCTCTCTCACTTCCTCCGATGATTTCTCCGAGACGGGGGACGAGCACATCCATTGCTCTCACGGTTTTATTATCGTTATTCATCTTCATATAGAAGGCTTTGATCTCCTTCGGGTAGTCTGTCACGATGACCGGTCCCTTGAACACGTTCTCGGTGAGGAATCGTTCGTGCTCAGTCTGCAGATCGGCTCCGAAGGATACGGGATAGTCAAATGATGAGTTGTTCTTACTCAGTTCGGTAATCGCATCAGTGTAGGTGACATGGGCAAAGGGTGACTCGATGACCTGCTGCAGTATCTCTGCCACCCCCTTCTCGATGAAACGGCTGAAAAAGGCCATATCCTCCTCACAGCGGTTCAGAACCCGTGAAAAGACGTATTTGAGGAATTCTTCGGCAACATCCATATCTCCTTCAAGGTCACAGAAGGCCATCTCCGGTTCGATCATCCAGAATTCACTGAGGTGACGCTTCGTGTTCGAGTTTTCTGCACGGAAGGTGGGTCCGAAGGTGTAGATATCCTTGAGTGCAAGGGCATAGGTCTCTCCCTGAAGCTGTCCGCTTACGGTGAGGGAGGCTTTTCGTCCGAAGAAATCTTTCGAATAATCGATCTGTCCATCCTCGGTCCGCTTCGCGTTGAGGAGGTCGAGCGTCGTCACCTGGAACATCTCTCCTGCACCTTCTGCATCGCTGGTGCTGATGATCGGTGTGTGGATGTAGGTGAATCCTTTCTCATAGAAATATGTGTGGATGGCGTAGGAGATCTCGTTTCTCACACGCATCACAGCAGACATCGTGTTGGTTCTTCCCCTCAGGTGAGCGATCTCCCGCAGGTATTCTAGGGAGTGACGTTTCTTCTGAAGAGGATAGTCAGGTCCTGCCTCACCATGAAGTTCAATCTGAGTGCACTGCATCTCCACTGACTGCTTCCCTCCCGGTGAGGCAACGAGCACTCCCGTCGCACTGATAGCAGCACCAGTCTGGATGCTGTCAAGGATGTCGGTATTCATGAAATTCTCAAGGTCGATAACGAGCTGCAAAGACGACAGAGAGGACCCGTCGTTGAGTTCGAGGAAACAGACAGTCTTGCTCACCCGCTTGGTGCGGACCCAGCCTTCTGCTGTGATGATCGTATCTGACGGCTTTCCGTTGAGTAGATGTATGATGCGTTCTTTCATGAATTGACTCCTAGTATCTGAGTATATTTCATTCTTACGCAGGTTTTGTCAACTCACACAGGGGTTGATTTCGTTGTACATGAAAGAAGAATCCTTTCAGAGGTATCATCTTGATATCCGCCTGGTTCTGTTCGAAGCAGTTCGAGGGCCACTTACCGCAGGAAGAAGCATATGCGGCAGTATTCTGGTACAGGGAATGTCTCAACGGTCACCGGTGAACTTGCTGGGAGTATGAAGCCGGTAGACGTCTCCTGTACTTCTCGATATAGTTGTTACAAGGTGTGCACATGGTTCAGATAATAGGTACGAAGACATGCAAAGATACCCGTAAGGCGATTCGCTTCTGTAAGGAGCGCAAGATTGAACATCAGTTCGTCGACATCAAGGAGAGGGACCTGAGTGTAGGTGAATGGGACAAGGTGTTCACCCATCTTGATCCTGAGGAGATCCTCGATATGGGCAGTACATACTACAGGAAAAACGGATACTCGTATCGTGAATACAACGCTGTTGAAGAATTGGTGAAACATCCTGAACTCCTGGCGACACCTTTGATCAAATCGAGGAAAAAGGTGATCTGTGCTCACGGTTTGAAAGATTTCTCTGTCATTCTGGAGTGTCTATGATACGCTACGCTGTGCTGGGAAGCGGTTCGAACGGCAACAGTTACATCATTGAAAGTGACGGGGCCGCAATCCTCCTCGATGCAGGGTTCTCTCTTAAACAGATCAGGCAGCGGTGTGAATTTTCCGGCTTCGATCCTTCCCTGATCATAGCTCTGTTCATTACCCACCTCCACCCTGACCATGCCCGCGGTGCGGGGGTTTTTGCACGGCAGATGAAAAGGCCGGTGTTCTTCCATCATCACATACGTGAAGAGATCCGTGAGTTTCGAAATCTTCGGATTCCCGACGAACTGTACAGACCTATGGGTATTCAGGATGTCAGTGCCGGTCCGTTCACAGTCTCCTCCTTCGCCACACACCATGATTCGCCCCATTCACAGGCTCTGAGGGTACGGGTCAAAGGACGGACGTTTGTTCTGCTGACCGACACAGGAAAAGTGAGTGATGATATGGCGGTTCATGCTTCAGAAAGTGATGTTCTGTTCCTGGAAGCGAATTATGATGAGTCCATGCTGGCCAACGGTCCCTATCCTTATTACCTGAAACGGCGCATTAGCGGTGATGAGGGGCATCTTTCGAACGATGTTTCGATAGACTTCCTGAACACTCTGACCCATAATGACGACAGGGATGTCTATTTCTGTCATCTATCTCTCGAGAACAACTCACCCGAGGTGTTGAGAGCCTCTCTTGAACAGAAATGGCTGCATCCAGGGTCATACACGATCTGTGAGAACGGTAAGACCTATTCGGGCCTCAAGAGACCCCAGGAGGAAACAGTATGAAACATACACTAGAGACCTATTCGATTCGAGCCCTGCTCGAACAGTCTGTCCGGCGGTATCCACAGCGCCTTGCGCTGGCCCTGTACGGGGAGAAGGAACACTATACCTATGGAGAGCTTATTGAAAGTGTCGACAAGGTTGCGTCCTATCTCTTGCGGCGTGGGGTGAAACAGGGAGAGAGGATTGCCCTTCTCTCGGAGAGTTCTCCCATGTGGGGAGTATCCTATCTCGGCATCGTAAGTGCAGGATGTATCGCTGTGCCGATTCTTCCTGAGTTTTCAGCGAAGGAAGTGGAGCATATCGTGCAGCACAGTGAATCGAAAGCTATCTTTGTCTCTTCATCTCAGGCTCCGAAGATTCCACTGCAGTTCCGTGGTGATGATGCTGAAGTATATCGGGTGGATGACCTGTTTCATGTCCCTTCTCTACAAGGATCGGATGAACTGGACAAGGACACCTTCGGAGATCTTCCCGCGAAGAACATGAGGCGCAGGAAAGCCGATGTGAAAGCCCTTAGTCAGATCTCACACAGTGAGGACGCTCTTGTCTCCATCATCTATACCAGTGGAACGACAGGAAACCCAAAGGGCGTTATGCTCTCCAATAGAAATCTCACCAGTAACGCCGTTGCCAGCTCAAGGCAGTTCTTCAAAGTGAAGACAGGAATGAAGTTCCTTTCCATCCTCCCCATGAGCCACTCCTACGAGTTTACCATCGGTTTCCTTCTGCCTCTTTTGTGTGGGTGTGAGGTCCATTACCTCGGACGTCCTCCCGTTCCATCAATCCTGCTTCCCGCTCTCAAGGAAGTGAGACCGGATATGATGCTTTCGGTACCGCTGCTTATCGAGAAAGTGTACCGCGGCTCAGTCGTCCCCCAGATCGAGAACAGCAAAGGACTGTCCAGAATGTACAAGAGCCCGCTGCTTAGAAAGGAGATCAACCGGATTATCGGGCGCAAGCTCAAGATGACCTTCGGTGGTCGACTCAAGTTCTTCGGAGTCGGAGGAGCGAAGCTCGATTCCCAGGTGGAAGCCTTCCTCAAGGAAGCAAGATTCCCCTATTCAATAGGATACGGACTCACTGAGACCTCCCCTCTCCTAGCCGGAAGCGGTCCGAAACAGACGAAGCTGGGGACCATCGGTTTTGCCGTGAAAGGAATTGAACTTCGCATACATGAACCTGACAGTGAATCCGGGGTGGGCGAGATTGTAGCTCGTGGTCCGAATATCATGCTCGGATACTATAAAAATGAGGAGCTGACCAGGGAGACCTTTACGTCCGACGGATGGCTCAGGACCGGAGACCTGGGAGAGATCGTACGAGGCCGACTCAGTATCAGGGGGCGTAGCAAGACGATGATCCTCGGACCGGGGGGAGAGAACATCTATCCCGAATCTATTGAGGCTCTCATCAACGCGAAGCCGTATGTCCAGGAATCCCTGGTCATGGAAGGCGATGGAGGTATCGGAGCTTTGATCAAGGTCGACTTCGAACTCATGGCTGAACAGATGAAGATGTCTGTGGATGATGCACGCAACGAAGCAAGTGCCTATGTGAAAAACCTCCGAAAGGAGATCAACAGAGAATTGAACTCCTTCAGCCGTCTTATTGAGACGAAACT
Organism: Sphaerochaetaceae bacterium; assembly: GCA_016938475.1. Lineage (GTDB taxonomy): Bacteria > Spirochaetota > Spirochaetia > Sphaerochaetales > Sphaerochaetaceae > SABI01. The sequence continues at coordinate 31,787 of JAFGUP010000264.1, read as the reverse complement.
GCATGAGGAACCGTTCCAGAGGACTCCGACACTGAAGATTAAACGATATCTGTACTCTCTGACTCACAGAAACCAGCCAGAGAAGAACGAACAGGATGAACATAAAGAGTAAAAGAGGTTACGCAGTGCTTGATACCAATGTAGATCTGAGAATTGATCGAGTCGATTCTCTCGTGAGCCCGAACGAACTTGCGCGGGAACTCCCTATACCTGATGAGCTGAAAGCGCGGATACTGGAAGACAGAAAGCGTGTTGATGATGTGATTTGTGGGAGGGACAGAAGGCTCCTTGCCATCGTCGGTCCTTGCTCCATTCATGACCCTGCTGCAGCGCTGGAGTATGCAGACCGACTCCACGACCTGTCGGAACGGGTGTCTGATCAACTCCTGATCGTTATGCGGACCTATTTTGAGAAACCGAGAACGATTGGAGGTTGGAAAGGCCTGATCATCGACCCGGCAATGGACGGCTCCTACGATATCACAGAAGGCCTCAGGCAGGCACGTAGGCTATTGATCCAGATTACAGAAAAAGGGCTGCCGGTGGGCACCGAGATGCTCGACCCGATTGTTCCTCAGTACATAGATGAGACTATCAGCTGGTGTGCCATAGGAGCAAGGACGACAGAGAGTCAGGTACACCGCACTCTTTCGAGCGGAATGAGTGTTCCTGTCGGATTCAAGAACAGTACCAGCGGAGAGGTCTCCCACGCACTGAACGCGATCAAGAGTGCCTCGAGCGGAGGTGCGTTCATCGGAATTGATAAGAACGGAAACTCCGCGATTTACCGGACGACAGGCAACAGCAGCGGACATCTGATCCTGCGTGGGGGCGATACCGGTCCGAACTACTATGAAGAAGAGGTGGAAGATGCTGTCAAGAGCATGAACGCTCTCGAGATCAACCCGTCGATCATTGTCGACTGTTCACATGCGAACAGTCGTAAGGATTTCACCCGTCAGCGACGGGTTCTTCGATCGGTCATCGATCAGGTGCTGATGGGAAGAAAGGAACTCAGAGGATTCATGATCGAGAGCAACCTCTTTGAAGGATGTCAGCAGATAGGGGAAGACCTCACCGCCTTGCGGTACGGGGTTTCGGTCACTGACCCCTGTATCGGGTGGGATGAGACTGAGTCTATACTGCTGAAAGCGGCACACCTGCTGCAAAACGCAGAACGGGAAGGAGGAAAGCTATGAAGAAACGTGTTCTTGTCACCCTCGCAGAGGGCTTTGAGGAGATAGAGGCACTGGCACCGGTTGATATCCTGAGGCGTGCTGGCGCTGATGTGGTCATCGCGGGAGTAGACGGTGAGGTGATCACCGGCGGTCACGGAATCAAAGTTGTGGCTGATGCGAAGATCGAGGATGTAGATACCGATTTTGACGCGATCATACTGCCGGGGGGAGGCCTTGGGGCCAAGAATCTCAGTGAATCCTGGCTGACCCATGAGAAGATGCTGCTGTTGGTCAACAAGGGAGCTCTTCTTGCTTCGATCTGTGCATCACCAGCAGTCGTACTCGGACCCGCGGGACTTCTCAACGGACACCAGGCTGTCTGTTATCCCGGAGCCGAAGAGCATGCTCCGGATTTCACCTTTTCAGACATGAGAGTCTGTGTTGACGGGAATCTCATAACAGCTCAGGGAGCCGGGGTTGCTGTGGAATTCGCCCTTGCCATCGTGGAACATCTGTTTGATAAGACCCTCAGAGATTCGCTCTCAAGGAGCCTCCTGCATAACGAGTAGAGTCTCTCTGATGTATCATCGGCAACTGGTATTATACACTATCGCACAAAGGAAGAATAGAATAGATGGGACACACAGGTTTTAACAATGAGCTGTATCTTGAGCAGCAGAAGAAAGCAATTCTTGGACGAGTGAATGCCACCGACGGAAAACTCTATCTCGAGTGCGGCGGCAAGCTCCTGTATGACTATCATGCGTCGCGTGTCCTTCCCGGATTTGATCCAAACGTAAAGATGAAAGTGTTCCAGGCTCTTAAGGACGATCTTGATGTCATAGTCTGCATCTACGCTGAGGACATCGAACGGCGTAAGATCCGTAACGACTTCGGTATCACCTACGATACCGATGTGTTCAAGATCATCGACGACTTTTCTGACTGGGGGCTGAAAGTCAACAAGGTGCTCATCACCCGGTATAACGGACAGGTCGGCGCCACGCAGTTCATGAACCGTCTCAAAAGAAGAGGCATAAACGTCTATACGCACAAAGCGACCGAAGGGTACCCGAATGATGTCAGCACGATCGTCAGTGACAGCGGGTACGGTGCAAACCCCTATATTGAGACCGACGGGCGGGTGGTCATCGTGACCGGTCCCGGGCCGGGCAGCGGAAAGCTTGGAACCTGCCTGTCTCAGCTGTATCATGATTACCGCAGGGGAAAGAAGAGTGCCTATGCGAAGTTCGAAACCTTTCCGATCTGGAACCTCCCCATCGAACACCCGGTAAACAAGGCCTATGAGGCGGCTACGGTCGATATCGGGGACTATAATCAGATCGACCACTTTCACCTCAGTGCCTATGGTGAACCTGCAGTGAATTACTCTCGCGACATGGAAGCTTTCCCCCTTCTCAAACGAATCATCGAGAAAATCACCGGTCAGGAATCATTCTATAAATCTCCCACTGATATGGGCGTCAACAGGGCAGGGTTCGGAATCGTGGATGATGAAGCCGTCAGCTCTGCAAGCCTTCAGGAAATCATCCGCAGGTACTTCATAACAGCTTCCGAGTATGCACAGGGAACCGGTTCAGGCGAAGCCTTGAGCAGGATCAAACGGCTCCTGGACGATATGAGACTCGACACCGGTATGAGAAGGACAGTTCCAGCTTCTCAGAAAGCTCTTCTGCATGCCGTGAAACAGGGGAAGGGACATGATGGGATTGTAAGTGCTGCAGCGATAGAACTCCCGGACGGAACGATAATAACCGGCAGTAACAGTGAATTGATGCACGCTTCGTCCGCTCTGTTTCTGAATGCCATCAAACACCTCGCAGGGATTCCAAAAGGAATCGACCTGATATCACCCTCAACTATCGAATCGATACGAAAGCTGAAAAAGGATGTGCTGAACGGGAAACGGACCAGTCTCGACATGGAAGAGACCTTGATCTGTCTTGCCATGAGTGCGGCACAGAATCCGTCAAGTCAGGCAGCCATGGATATGGTTCCCCTGCTGAGGAACTGTGAAGTGCACCTGACCCATCTGCCGAGTCTGGGAGATATGAACGGATTCAGGAAACTGACGATTCGAGTGACAAGTGAGCCTGTCTTCCCCTCGAGGAATCTTCTCGACGAGTAGAATATTCTTTACTGCGGACAGCGGTTCACTCTACAATGGAGAGAGAGGAGGAAGGTGTATGAACACTATCATTACCATCAGTCGTCAGACAGGGAGTGGGGGAAGAGAGATCGGAAAAGGTCTAGCAGATGCATTCAACATACCATTTTACGACAGAGTTCTCATTGCCATGGCCTCCGAGAAAAGCGGCATGAATGAACAGATCGTCGAGAACCTTGATGAGAAAGCTGCCAACCGCTTCCTGTATGCTGTGCCCTCGGGACTGCCGACTCTCGGGCAGGCTGCAGCAACCGGTATGTATACGATGCCTCTCAGCGACACGGTCTTTCTCACCGAATATGAGATCATACGGAAGCTCGCTGAAAAGGGACCCTGTGTCCTTGTCGGACGCTGCAGTGACTATGTGCTGAAGGATGTTGAGAACCATGTTTCGATCTTTCTTCATGCGGACAAAGACTTCAGGGCTGCACGTATCGCACAGAGAGAAGAGATAGATATCAAAGAGGCTCTCAATCGTATCCACCGGTATGATAAGGAGCGTAAGCGCTATCATGACTACTACGCTGCCAACACCTGGGGAAATGCCGAGTTTTATGATCTTACACTCAATACCGGAGTGATTGGCATTGAACGGGCTGTCGGGGTGATCTCCTCCTACGTGACCATTCGGGAGGTCTAGAGCCCCCCTCATACAGCTTTATCTGTCTCCGCTTTCCTATTTATTCCGGGAAACGTCCTTGACTGGCTGAGTGTGCATGTTATACAATTAAGCAATTGTTTAACTGTTTAATATATGGAGGCTGCTATGAACGATGATGAGAACAGAAGAGCTGATGTGTGCACTGAGTATTCCCTTTCCTGTATGATGCATGAAGAGGACCTGAAACATTCTTTGCTTGAGGTCTCCGGTCTATCTGAACTCTTTCGTGCAATGTCAGATGAGACAAGGGTTTCAATACTGTATCTGCTATCGAAACAGGAACTGTGCGTCTGTGATCTTGCCTACCTCCTCGACATCTCCCTTCCAGCAGTGTCCCACCACCTGAGGCTTCTCAAGGTGATGCGACTCGTGCGCTCGAAAAGGATGGGAAAGCAGGTCTTCTATACCCTGGATGACCCTCATGTGCTGGCTTTGATTGAAGTTGCACGGGAGCACTACATCGAATGGAGATGAAGGGATGAAAACGTATCAGATAGAAGGACTGGATTGTGCTTCCTGCGCAATTAAGATAGAAACCGCTCTGAAAAGACTGGACGGATTCGAAGATGCCACGGTAAGTTTTGCCACACAATCTGTATCGATTCCCTCGCGAGGGGTGGACCAGGCACAGAAGATTGTGAAACGGATAGAACCTGGTGCGCATATTGTACTGCCGGAAGCAAAGAAAGAAGAAGGCCGCCTGCACTCTGAACTTTTTCGCATTCTGGCTTCCGCTGTCCTGCTCGCCTCCGGTCTCATCGCCGAGCATCTGGTCGCCGGTTCTCCTGTCCTGCTCCGCTGGATACTTTTCCTCTCTGCCTATCTGGTCGTTGGCTATACTGTTTTCACACAAGCTATTCAATCCTCCATCAGAGGCCGTATCTTCGATGAGATGTTCCTGATGAGTATCGCCACGGTCGGGGCTCTCCTCATCGGTCAGCTGGAGGAAGCGGTCGGTGTCATGCTCTTCTATGCTGTAGGGGAGTGGGTACAGGGGAAGGCTGTCAGGAAGTCAAGGCGTTCTATCGCTGCATTGACAGCATTGCGTCCTGATAGTGCGCGAGTCGTAGTCGGTAGGACCGTTCGGGAGATGAATCCACAGGATGTACAGATCGGTTCGCTCATTCAGGTGAGATCAGGTGAGCGTGTACCTCTTGATGGTGTTATCCAGAGCGGGTCTTCACGTGTCGATACATCGGCTCTCACCGGTGAATCTGTCCCACGGGTGGTACAGGAGGGGGATGAGATTCTCTCGGGGTTCATCATCGATGGGGGAACAGTGCAGGTGAGGGTAACGAAAAGATACGAACAGACAGAGGTCGCCCGTATCCTCACGCTCGTGGAAGATGCAGCGAACAAGAAAGCTCCCACGGAGCGATTCATCTCAAGATTCGCTGCAGTGTATACTCCAATTATCGTATTTCTTTCTCTTAGTATTGCCTTTGTTCCTCCCCTCATCACCGGTGATCCTGTTCGTATCTGGATCTATCGTGCGTTGGTACTTCTCGTTATATCCTGTCCCTGTGCACTGGTCATATCTGTTCCGCTGGGCTATTTCGGAGGAATCAGTCTGGCCTCAAAAAAAGGTATTCTGATGAAGGGCGCCTCCTCAATAGATGCACTCAAGAAACTCGATACTGTCGTGTTCGACAAGACCGGCACCCTTACTAGAGGAGAATTCTCCGTTGTGCGGATCGTACCGGAAAAGGGTATAGAGGAACACACCCTGCTGCTTCTTGCAGCGACTGCCGAGGCTCACTCGAGCCACCCGATTGCCGAGTCGATCAGGAAGGCCTATGCCGAAACATATCCTGAACTGGAAATCACAGCATATGAAACATACAACGAACAGAAGGGCTTCGGCGTGGAAGCCGAACGGGGCAGTGAACGGCTCCTTGCCGGCAGCAGGCGTTTCCTTATGCGTGAACGGATCAGCGTTGAAGAGGTGAATTCTTCCTCCACCCTCGTTCATGTGGCGCGCAACGGGGAGTACCTCGGGTATATAGAGATCGCCGATGAGCTCAAAGAGGGCGCATTGAAGGGGATCCGGAAGCTGAGAAAGGCCGGTGTCAGGCAGATAGTTCTTCTCAGCGGAGACAGGGAGGCTCAGGTTGCTTCCGTTGCCAGCAGCCTGTCAGTGGACACATGGTATTCTCAGCTTCTTCCTCATGAGAAAGTCGAAAAGGTTGAGGAACTCCTGAAGAGCATGAAAAAAGGGAAGACCCTTGCCTTTGTCGGGGATGGAGTGAATGATGCACCGGTATTGATGCGCAGTGATATCGGTATCGCCATGGGCGCTCTCGGTTCTGACGCAGCTATCGAAGCGGCAGATATCGTCCTCATGGATGACCGGGTCGAAGGAGTGAGTGAGGCAGTCAGGATTGCACATCGAACCCGGAAGATCGTGATACAGAACATCATCTTCGCACTTCTGGTGAAACTCGCATTTCTCTCCTTCGGTGCGTTCGGAATCGCTACGATGTGGGAAGCTGTCATTGCAGATGTCGGTGTCGCCCTCGCTGCAGTGCTTAATGCAACAAGGACTCTTCGTCTCAGGCGATGAGGTGAGGTGAAGTTCATCTGATGAAATACCGACAGGAGGAAATCCTGTCAGGCTTTTTGATTGTATGTTATAGTGCAGGGAGATAGTGTGTATATATTGAGGCCCGAATGATGAGATCAGATGTCCTGCTTGTTGAAGACCACGAATTATTCCGTAAGAGCGTTGCACGTGTGTTGCTGAAAGAGGGATATACTGTGCACACAGCAGGTACACTCACGGAGGCGAAGGAGCTGTGCAACACTCTTCAGCCGGTATTCATCCTTCTCGATATCATGCTCCCTGACGGTAATGGACACGAGCTTATCCCCTGCATTCGAGACCGGGGCGATGATGCCTATATCATCATGCTTACAAGTCTCACTGATGCATGGAATAAGAAGACGGCCTATGAGAAGGGGGCGGATGATTATCTGTGCAAACCCTTTGATATATATGAACTCATCTACAAACTCAAAGCGGCAGAGCGACGTATCGTCGCAGCACAGGATACGCTGAGGATCGGGGACCTGAGACTCGACTGCTCGAGAAACGAACTGGTGCGCGGGTATAAGGCCCTTCATCTCCAGCCTAGTCAGTCCAGACTTCTCAAAGTCCTGTATGAGAACTATCTGGAAGGCTCCTTCCTTGATAGAGAGGATGCCACGAGGGTTCTCCAGATGGATCATATCAGCAGCAGTCAGCTCCATACCCTCGTTTCCCGATTGCGACACACGATATATGAGATCGGAAGTGAGGGAGTGATGGTGGAATCGGTCTACGCAAGGGGATACATGCTCGTCATCTCAAAGGGAAATGGTCCTTCATGAAGCACGGGTACCCCAGGTTCGCTTTCTATTTTCTGCTTTTCCTCTCTCTTCATCTGATTTTTCTTCTCAGCTTCCATGTGATCAACACCCGTTCCATGGATGCTGCTGTTCAGCATAGCGATCCTCTTCTGATAGATGACATACTGGAATCCCGGGGCAATCAGAAATCCGGTAGACCAGAAGACAATCCGGTGACAGTCTACCCTGTCACCGAACAGAGCGGCAGAGACAGTGCCCTGCGGTTCGTATCCGAGAAATCTCTTCCGTTCTCTCTTCTGCTCGAAGATACACATGTTCCCTATATCCTGAAGCAGGAAGGTCAGGTCATTGCCCAGAACGTGCGTGCAGAAGAGCCCGCTTATCAGAGCAACAGAGCGTATATAGTCTTGCATTTCGGGGGAGAAGACTATAGGCAAGACGGAGACTTTTCGGTAGTGGAACTCACGTTGGAACAGCAGTTCTCGGTCGAATCGATGAAACATCAGTCGTACGTGCTCCTGGGATCAGAGGATGCTCTGAGGAACCTCACCGAACGTCGCCTCATGTTGTCTTCGTTCTTCTTTGCGGGCTTCCTTCTGATTCTCTTCGTGAGTCTTTTTGTATATGTAAGTTTCAGAAAGACATACATGCTGTACGCTCTTCTGCTCTCGTTCGTGGGTGCTTATAAATTCCTTCTCACGGGGGATCTTCCTCTCACACTTCTTACCGGAACTATTTCAACACTTCAACTGAATATGCACGATCTGTTTACAGGGATTATCATTTTTCTCCTTTCCCAGCTTCTGTGTCGCTCTCTGTACGGATTCCGTACTCCAAAGCGTTTCGTGGGAGGGTATCTGGTCCTGTTCTTCGCAGGAGAGCTGCTGTTCCTGTTCACCTTCAATATCGAGATCATGATCTTCATGCACATTCTGGGGAGTCTACTGATTCTGTACATGGGAGGATCAACCAGGAGTGCAAACAGAAAGCACGGACTGCTGGTGACGCTGGGTTATTCATTGTTCTCAGTGAGCGTTACCTACCAATTCCTCGTCACCCTCGAGATAAGTCCCCGAAATGTGGAGCATCTCATGTTGTTTTCCCCTCAATTCGGCTCGATCATCTACCTAACGAGTATCGTCTTAGCCGTTATCATGAGTTATGCCGATACGCTTACATCCTACCAGAAACAGCAGCGAACTTACGAAAAGACCCGACTTCTCCAGGGGATCTCACACGACCTAAAACTGCCGCTCTCTGCGATAAAAATCAATATGCAGATGCTCGAATCCTATGAACTCCCTGATACAGAGAGAGCCGAGATCATGGAATCAGTCATGGATGCGACTGATGAACTCGAGCAGATGACGGAGAATATCAACGTATACCTCCATGCTGTCTCCACGGTAGAGAACGGAGGAGAGACAAATGTGCCCGAGCGAATGGATCGACTTGCAAGGAGGTACGCTCAGTATGGTGAGAGCAGAGGTGTTGTACTGCACTCGTTCATTGATGAGAAAGAAGCGCTTCTGCCCGTTTCTCCACTCACGTTTGATCGTCTGGTCAGTAATCTTCTGGAAAATGCCTTCACCTATAACAGAGAAGACGGGGAAGTGTCCCTTTCCTATACACATCGTCAGACGTACATCACGGTCGCAGTGACCGATACCGGGATCGGCATGGATGAACAGACACTCGCTCATATTCTGGAACCTTTCTACCGTGTAGATACAAGTCGGAATCTAAAAGGGTCAGGGCTCGGCCTCAGTGTTGTCAAGGCGGTTGCAGAAAACCTTGATGCAGAACTCCGCATGGAGAGCGTACCCGATACGGGAACACGGATCTCCCTCGATATCCCGTTAAAATGAGCTGAATTCCAACCATTCGGTAAGCTTCTGTTGCAGTGTGTATTGCACCACCATATTCTTTGGGTGAACCAAAGGAGAGCTACATCATGTCAACTGACAACCGCATCTCAGACACTTCATCTGTCATCACTGCCACATCTTCAAAGCAACAGGCACGTATCACAACGATCCTTATTCCAGCCATAGCCATGATCCTGCTGGTCCTGCCGGGTTGTGCAGGCATCGCCGTCTCATCGGGATCTGAACAACACTCTATCGATTATTCCGACGCGGAGAACTGGTTGTTCCTGCCGGAAAAACCCGCTGAGTATCCGGTAGATGTGTTGTATATCTACCCTACGGTCTATCAGGGGGAGGGCCTTCAAGATGTCCATGATCCCCTGCAGAGGGAAGAATCCATGACACCGGTCTTCACGCAGGCCTACGTCTTTGAAGGGATGGCGAATATCTACGTCCCGATGTACCGTCAACTCGGAAGGGCAGGGTTCGAGACGCCTGATTTCGAACAAAAACTGCAGGTAGGTGAGGCTGATGTGAAAGCTGCTCTCCTGTACTATCTCGAGCATCTGAATCAGGGACGACCCTTCATCATTGTCGGTCACTCTCAGGGTGCAAGTACGCTCGCCAGTCTCCTTACTAAGATCTGGGGGAAAACCGGAGCAGAAGAGAAGCTGATTGCCGCCTACATCATAGGGTATAGCATCACTGCCGGTGACGTTTCCCAGAACCGGGCAATCAGAATGTGCGAGGGACCTCTTGATACCGGATGTTTCATCTCCTGGAATTCCATCGCCGACGGAGTTCAGGATCAATCGGTTCAGATACGTGAAGGTGCTCTTGTGACCAATCCGCTCAACTGGATAACGAGTATGGATGATGGGCAGTATGTTCCTGCAGAGGAGCATCTCGGCGCTGTATTCTTCCCGGAAGATGGCAGTGGTGAAATCCGCTATCCGCAGTACACCTCGGCTCAGGTCATTGATGGAGGACTTGTACTCGAACCTGCCGAGCCTTCTCTTCTTTCAGACTATCCCATCGAAGGAATCTACCACCGTGATGATTACTCTCTTTTCTGGGAAAATGTCAGACAGAACGCTGTAGAACGTATCGCATCTTTCCTTTCAGGTGAGTAGATACCAGTGAGCTTCGAGCAGAATAAAGGAATAAAAGTATGAAACAGAGAACACGAGACATGCATTATCTTTTTGCCGGCGTACTTCTGATTGTCGTTTTTCTTACCTTAGGTTGTGATGTCGCAACAGAGGAAGCAGTCTTCCTTGTCACATTCGATTACGGCGGAAACGGAGAAAATCAGACAGTGGAAACCTCCGGAGTGCTGAATGAACCTCAGGTTAGTGATACGGAGCATTATACCTTTTCCGGGTGGTACTCTGATGAATCTCTCAGTGATGAGTGGGATTTTGAACAGGATAGAGTACGTGGGGATATGACCCTGATTGCCGGGTGGATCGCTGATACCTATGATATCACCTTCCATGCGAACGGCGCTGATGGAGGTGACATTCCTTCTGCTCAGACAAAGGTGTACGGGGAAGAGTTGACCCTTTCCGGAAACACGGGTTTGCTCACACTCGATGGATTCGAGTTCAACGGATGGAATACTGCTTCCGATGGAAATGGAACCCATTATGACGCAGGGGGATCTTATACGGTCAATGCGGAAGATGTTCTGTATGCCGAGTGGAAGAGTACCCTGATCAAATTCCTTTCACCCGATACATGTGAAGATGAGTATGATGATTACGGATATGCTATCGATATCGACGGAACAGTTGCTGCGGTTAGTACATACGGAGACAGGGGCGATGATTTCGGAAAAGTATATATCTATGAATTAGAGCATGGTACGTGGTCACGTAAACAGACCCTCTTGCCTTCTGATCAGACCGAAAATACCGGTACTCAGCGTATCCGCTTCGGATATTCCCTCGCGCTGAGTAGTGATACCCTAATGGTGGGAGCTCCGACAGGTCTCAAGAAGGACGACGGTGGTAACGATGTGACAGACGGTGCCGTGTATGTGTATTATCGGGATGCGGGAACCGGCGTCTGGGGGGAAGCCTCGACCTCTTCCGATTACCGTATCGAGCATGAAAAACTGACAGCTGAGTCTTTTCGATCGACCAACAGTCATTTCGGATGTGCTGTTTCGTTTGATGATGACACGGCGGTGATAGGTGCGATATGGGGCGATACAGGTGTCTCTGATGTCGGTCTTGCCTTCATATTCAACAAAGCCGGTACCTGGACGCTGAAACAGGTCATGGGACCTTCAGATGGCGCATATGGTGATCAATTCGGGTACAGTGCAGCCATTGATGGAGACCGGCTGTGTATCGGAGCGGTGTTGGCCGATGTGGATTCCACAACGAATGCAGGTGCTGTATATACGTACGAGAAGAATTCTTCGAATTTCTGGGAATTCAAAGAGAAGCTAACTGATTCAGCTGCCAAGAATCTCGGGCATTCCATCGCAATTGAAGGGGACACTACAGTCATCGGCTCTGCAACGGACTTGTACGGGAGGTCTTCGGGACTTGCCTCTGTGTATTCCTATGAAGGGGCATCGTGGACTTTTGATCAGTACCTATTGCCTTCAGATGGAGAAGATACTGACTGGTTCGGTTATTCAGTTGATATAGACGGAGACCGGATCGCCGTAGGCAGCGAACGATATCATGCCGATGGCCTATCAGATTCCGGTGGAGTGTTTGTTTACACACACCATGAAGCGAGTGATAATTGGGGAGCTCAGGAAACTACGGTAAACGGTTTTACAGGATACACGGAAAACCGGCTGGTGAGTGCCATCGATGGATCCGCTTCGAACTTTTTCGGAAAAGCGGTAGCACTTGACGGTGATACGCTGTTCGTAAGTGCACCGAATGACCGGACACAATTGCTTCCCCCGGGAAGTGTATATATCTACACTCTTGAGTAATTTTCGTCGGACTTGTTCAGCCGGATGATAATCTCAATAGAAAGGGACTTCCCGCGTGAGGAAGTCCCAGTATCCTGCGATGAGGTCATCAGTTCTCAGGAGGGTAGACAAGGACCTTTTTCAGTTCAGGCCGTTTCTTCAGGTCCTGTTCGAGTCCTGCAGCACGTGCCTTGTTGACGTAGTCAGCGCTCTGGAAAGAGTACGTGAAGGCAGTGTGTACATCATAGGTACCTTCCATGAGGGCATAGGCGTCTTCGGTCATGACCAGCTCTTCATCAGTGGGAATGACGAAGATCCTCACCGGGGAACCGTCCTTGCTGATGTCGAGTTCTCCGTTCCTGCACTGACCGATCCGGTTCTTCTCTTCATCAAGATGGATGCCGAGGATCTCGAGGTCCTTGGTTGCCCCGAGTCTGATATGTGGCGCCATCTCACCGACACCTGCGGTGTAGACGATCGCGTCAACACGGCCGAGCTCGGCTGCATACGCTCCGATATACTTCTTCAGACGCTGTGTCTCTATGTCGATAGCGAGCTGTGCCTGTTCGTTTCCGTCTGCTGCTGCGTCGCGGACATCTCTGCGGTCGCTCATCGAACAGAGTCCGACAAGACCGCTTTTCTTGTTGAGTACGGTATCCACTTCTTTCATGCTCATACCTGTTCTGTTGGCGATGAAGGGGAGGATCGCAGGGTCAAGGTCTCCGCTTCGGGTCCCCATCACAAGGCCTTCAAGTGGGGTGAGTCCCATGGAGGTGTCAACAGCTTCACCGTTCTTGATGGCACAGATGCTCGCACCATTACCGATGTGGCATATAATCAGGTTCGTATCTTTCGGGTCCTTGCCAAGAAGGACGGCAGCCCTTTTCGCTGTGTAGAGGTAACTTGTACCGTGGAAACCGTAACGTCTCACGTTGTACTGCCGGTACCATTCAGTAGGAACGGCATACATGAACGACTTTGCAGGCATGCTCTGGTGCCAGGCGGTATCCATGACAATGGCGTGGGGGATGGTAGGCATGACGTGACGTGCAGCTTCCACCCCCATAATGTTCGCCGGTTCGTGCAGAGGTGCGAGCGGAATCAGTTTTCTGACTTCTTCAAGCACTTCATCGGTGACCAGGACACTCTGCTTGAACTTCTCTCCGCCGTGCACCATTCTGTGTCCGACAGCTCCGATTTCACTCATGTCGCTGATGACTCCGTGGGTCTTGTCAAGAAGCATGTCTATGATAAGCTGGATCGCTTCTTCGTGTGTCGGACACTGCACCTTCGCGTTGTACTCATCTGCACCGGTTTTTTTATGCTCGATGGTCGAGTATTCAAGGCCGATCCGTTCAACGACTCCGACTGCGAGCACGGCTTTCTCTGCCCAGTCATACACCTGATACTTCGCGGAAGAACTCCCGCAATTCAGCGTGAGAATGTTCATGACTACCTCCTGGTATGTTCATCAAAAATGTGTTTTACCTGATAATTCTTACACGTTACAGTCATTTAATCAACGTTAGAGAAGTAGAGACTGTTTGGAAACGGTCTTTTTTTTTATGAAGTTAATGTTCATGTCCTGCATGTTCCTGATGATTTTTACAGTTTCCGGTGCATCTGTCTCGTTCAGCTCGTCTCTGGTGTCAGATGAGTGCTCTCTGAACATTCAAACCGGGAAGATCATAGCACAGCAGTGGGAGATTAAAAGTGCTATCGACCTTTCCTGGCAGGATGAATTCAAGGGAACGGCAGGTGTCAGCATCGTCTCCCCCGTATTGCTCCTGGGCAACCTCTCCCGTGATGTGAGAATCAAGGCTCTGAACGGCTCATATTTAACACTGAAACCACAGGCTGTGCGAGCTTCCGGAATGAGTGTCTCAAGGGGAACAGAAGATGCTGTTTCAGCCGCTTTTTCTCTTGCACGAGGACGATACCTTGCTGCCCATGTCGCCACTGAACCGGATCAGCACCTTTATGCCGCATCCTTCGTCGCAAGAAGGTACGGAATAGCCGTTGTTCATCTGCTTCAGAGTGAAGGCGTCCGGGTGCCGTACAATGACTGGCAGAGTGACAGGAGGAGCACATCCATTGATGCATATCTGCTGCTTCAAAAACGCGTTGGCGTGTTTGCAGCAGAGTCGTACCTGAAGAGCACCGACGACCAGATCGCCTCGAAAAGTCACATCAGTGTCGACCTGTTGTCGCACCATCAGTTTACGTTCTCCCGAGTTGTCTTTTCTCATCATCTCCATACATGGGAACGGGAATCATCACAACTCGGACGACGAGAGAAACTGAGGTATCATGTGAGTTACACAGGTGCCTACGGGGACATGATAGCAATGATAACCTGGGCATACCGGTCCTACAGGTCTCTGCCGTTTGCGCTTCATCGCGGAGAGGAGGATGGCGAGTTCGTTTTATTACTCCAGTGGAGATCGTTTAAGCTTTCGTGGGATCGGGACTGGGATACCGACGAACTGGGAAAGACCGATGTCGCAGATACGGTGACTTTCTCATACAAACCGGGGGAGGATGTGAGAACCTGGAGTCTGACCGCTTCTGTCGGGTTTCGTGATAAACAGATTCGATATCGCGCCCGGGCAGCTATCAAAGGTGTGTACATCAGAACATCCTTCACGGTCACCTATGAAACAAGGTTCTCTCTATCGCTTCAGATGCACTATGCAATCGAAAAAGAGATGTGGGAGGCAGATATCTTCGTGAGTGATCAGGGCTTGAAAGCCCATGAACTCACCATCGACCTATGAGTACCACTTCTCTCTCGAGATCTATGCCGTAGGCACGGCTAACCTGCTCCCTGACCTGCTCACTGAGAGCAAAAATGTCTTCGCTTTTCGTGTCTCTGGCAACATTCACAATGTAGTTCGCATGTGAATTGCTCACCATGGCACCACCTAGACGAGTGTTTTTCAGGTGCAGGTTGTCAATCAGTTTTCCAGCCGATGCACCCTCCGGGTTCTTGAACATGCATCCGGCACAGGGCAGGTCATACTGACCCTGCTGCAGGCGATCCCTTCTGCTTGCCTCTTTGCGTTGTCTCGCTTCACTGGTATTTCGATGTGAAGTGAGTCTGAGAGCTATCTCATAGAGGATAAACGGTGTATCCGAGAAAAAGCTCCTGCGGTACTCATTGATCTGTGTCTGTGGATAATAGCGAAAGAGATTCCCGTTCGGGTCGAGATAGTCGACCCATTCGAGCACCTCGGAGATGGAATAGTCGATGAGGCCAGCGTTCCCGCGTACCGCACCTCCGATGGTTCCCGGTATACCCCCGAAAGGTTCGAGTCCGCTCAGATTATGTTCGATCGTGTAGTTTATCAGCCGATCCAGGGAGATTCCGCACTGGGAAACGCTGAGAAGGCCTCGCACATGAGTCGAAGAAAGAGTCACTGTGGAGATGACCAGACCCTCTACGCCCCTGTCACTGATCAGAACGTTCGATCCTCCGCCGAGGATTGTCACGGGAAGACTTCTCTCCTTCGCCCACCGAAGAAGAACTCTCAGTTCTTCCAGATTCTTTGGACGGGCTAGATAATCTGCCTCACCTCCGGTGCGGAACGTACACAGCTGCTTCAGCGGGGCACCGGCAATGATGAGCTCCTCTGTATTGATTTTTTCATTTTCATCACGTATTGTTGTATTCACACGGGTATAGTATCTCATTTTTTCCTACCGTTCAATGAAATGTGATACAATCGTGTTGAAGAAGGATAATTCATGCAAGTATCGATATATAATACAATGAGCAGGAGCGTTGAGCCGTTTGTCCCTCTCTCTTCCGATACGGTGGGGATGTACTGTTGCGGACCTACTGTGTACAACTATGCTCATATAGGGAATCTGCGAACCTACATCTTCGAAGACCTGCTTCACCGTATTCTGACCTATAGCGGGTATGATCTGACCCATGTGATGAACATCACAGATGTCGGCCACCTCAGTGACGATGGTGACGAGGGTGAAGACAAGATGGAACGGAGAAGCCGTGAGTCGGGAATGAGTGTCTATGACATCGCACGAATGTACACACAGAGTTTCTTCAACGATACCGGCTCCCTCAACATCATAACTCCCGATATCACCTGCAAGGCAACAGATCATATTCAGGAGATGATCGATCTGATCATGCGGCTTGAAGAGCGCGGTCATACCTACATCAGCGGAGGGAATGTCTATTTCTCCATCGATACCTTTCCCCAGTATGGACGTCTTGCCCGACTGAAACTTGATCAGCTGAGCAGTGGTGCCAGGATCGAGGTGGATGAAAACAAGAGGAATCCGAAGGATTTCGTACTCTGGTTCACTAAGGGAAAATTCGAGAATCAGGCGATGAAATGGGATAGCCCCTGGGGAGTCGGTTACCCCGGCTGGCACCTGGAATGTTCAGCGATGAGCATGAAATATCTCGGCGATTCCTTCGATATCCATTGCGGAGGTATCGATCATGTGAGCGTGCATCATACCAATGAAATTGCCCAGAGCGAAGCGGCAACAGGGAAAGAGTGGGTCAAGTACTGGGTTCACGGAGAGTTTCTGATCGATGAGACAGGAAAGATGTCCAAATCGAAAGGCGACTTCCTCACACTCTCACTTCTCATCGATAAAGGGTTTGACCCACTTGATTTCCGGTATTTCTGCCTTACCGGACATTACCGTTCACAGCTGATCTTCAGCTGGGCTTCACTGCAGGCTGCACGAGGTGGACGTATCAACCTGAAAAAACAGATACAGGCTATCCGCAAGGCGTCTGATGATATCAGAAAGCCGGTTGCCAGTAACGAAGCACAAGCTATTCTTGATGAGTTCGAAACACATATCGCGACAGACCTCCATATCCCGCAGGCTCTTGCTGTTCTGTGGAAACTTGTCAAGGATAAAGAAATTGATCCGGCAGAGAAACTTTCACTTATTGAGAACATGGATTCTATTTTCGCACTCGATCTTCTTCAGGAAGAGAGACAAGAGGATGACCCTGTTCCCGAGGAGATCCTCGCTCTTGTACAGAAAAGAACAGAGGCAAAGAAAAACCGGGATTTTACTCAGGCCGATTCCCTCAGAGATGAGATTCGGGAGAAGGGGTATGCTGTCAAGGATACAAAAGACGGTGTCGAAATAACCAGAACTGTGTAACCGAATGCTAAGGTGAGTTGTTAACTATATGGAAATAAAAAGTAGCGAGAATGCATCATTTCAGAAGGTGTACGAACAAGTGTTTCCAGTGCTGATGCGCGTTGCATACCATGTAACTTACAATATGGATGTTTCCGAGGACATAGTTCAGGAGGCTTTTATCAGGTTCTATGAGAAGAACATTGATTTCAAGTCACTGGATGAGGCGAAATACTGGTTGATTCGCGTAACCAAAAATCTGGCGATCAACGTTGTCAAGAGGAAGTCAAGGGAGAAGGCTATGGTCGACAAGATCAAGAAGATACCCAAGACCCCGGTGCAGAACGGAGAAGATGTTCTGCTTGACTCCGAGACGAAAGAGATGGTGCGCGTGGCTGTTGAGAAGCTGCCCGAAAAGCTGAAATCGGTTCTGATACTCAAGGAGTACGCAGATTTGAATTACAAGCAGATCGGGCTGGTTCTCAAGATTTCTGAAAGTAATGTGAAGGTCAGGATTCACCGGGCTCGTAAATTGATGAGCTCGATGATAGACCGGGGAGAAATACATGTGTCTAGATGATCAGATTTTAAATACCTACCTTGATGATGAGCTTGTTGAACCTTGGAAGACGCAGGTGATAGAGCATCTCAAGTACTGCAGTGCCTGCTCGACACGATACGAACAACTCAAAGCGGTTCATACGATGGTGAGCACCTCCCGTCTGAAAGATGAACAGGTCGATGCGTCAAAGGACAAGATCTACGCATATCTGGAAAACCGGTACCTGAAGAAGGAAAAGAAGATCAAATTTCTTCACCGCGACTTTCGAGTGAAGACTTCGGCGGTCATTGGTGTGGCAGCTGCCTTTGTTCTGATGTTCGTGGGAGCACTTACACTCAATTCACCGACCCTGAATGAAGAAAATGTGATCATACCCCAGGTTGTTGATTCTCAGGGACAGGGAGCCATGCAGGTGAGAGCGACCGAAAACCTTGCAGCTTCACAGGTGCTCAGTAACCTCTCTCTTGAGGAGATCCTGAGTTATCTTGATCAGAAAGGATATGAAGTTGACCTGAAACTGAAGTCAGTGACTGTCCTGGGTGATGATACCGGAAAATAGACGTTGTCCGTAACGTCCCACTGCCCATCTTTTTGAACACCGACCCGTCCAGTGAGGACGGGTTCTTTTTTGGCTATGCGGTCCCCTTCTATTATGTTGTAACAGTGTCATGATTTTGGTACTATGCTGGAACAGAGTGCTCACAACAGGAGAGGTCATGAAATCGATAGAACTAGAAAAGAGTTATAATCCCGCTGAATTCGAAGAGAAGCTGTATGATGCGTGGAAGAAGGGAAACTGCTTTGCCCCTTCGGCTGAAGGAAAGAGTCCGTATACCATCGTCATGCCCCCTCCGAACGTAACCGGTATACTGCATATGGGCCATGCCCTGAACAACACCCTGCAGGATATTCTGATCCGCTATAAGAGAATGAGCGGCTATGATACGCTGTGGCTGCCGGGTACTGATCATGCAGGTATAGCGACCCAGCACGTTGTAGAAAAAGAATTGCGTGCAAGGGGCGAATCCCGTACACAGCTCGGACGTGAAAAGTTCCTCGAAGAGACCTGGAAGGTGAAGGATCGACACCACACCACGATCAAGAGACAGCTTGAGAAAATCGGAAGCAGCTGTGATTGGGACCGTGAACGATTCACGATGGATGAAGGTCTCAGCAAGGCAGTACGGGAATCGTTCGTCACTCTGTACGAAAGAAATCTCATCTACAAGGGGAAGTATCTTGTCAACTACTGTACAAGCTGCGGGACAGCTCTTGCAGACGATGAGGTTGAATACCAGACTGTAGGAGGAGCACTGTACCAGGTGACCTATCCCTTCCAGGATGGAGATGGGGGGATCACTGTTGCAACGACCCGGCCTGAGACGATGTTCGGTGACGTGGCTGTTGCTGTTCATCCCGATGATGAGCGCTATAAGGATCTCATCGGTACTCATGTTATCCTCCCTCTGGCCGATATCCCTATCCCTATCATTGCAGATGCCTATGTAGACATGGAATTTGGTACCGGTATGGTCAAGATTACTCCCGCACATGACCCGAATGACTGGGCAATCGGGCAACGTCATAACCTTGAGGTCAAGAACGTTCTCAATCCCGACGGGACTCTCAATGAAGTAGTCCCTCCCGCATACCGGGGTCTTGATGTGACCACAGCACGGAAGAAGGTGGTCAAGGATCTGCAGGAGGCGGGGTACCTTATAGGGCGAAAGGATCATAGCCATGACGTAGGGCACTGCTACCGCTGTTCCACGGTTATAGAGCCCTACGTGAGTGACCAGTGGTTCGTTTCCATGAAGGGTATGGCAGACAAGGCACTGAAGGCATGGGAAGACGGAAAGATCCACTTCTATGCACAGCGCTGGGAGAACACCTACTCACACTGGTTGAGAAACATCAAGGATTGGTGTATCAGCCGGCAGCTCTGGTGGGGACATAGAATCCCCGTATGGTACTGCGAAGAGTGCGGCCATATGATGGTCGAAAGGGAAGATCCCACTCACTGCTCGGCCTGTAACAGTACTCGTCTGCACCAGGAAGAGGATGTCCTTGACACCTGGTTCAGCAGCTGGCTATGGCCGTTCAGCACCCTCGGCTGGCCCGATTCCTCCGACGATATGAAACGGTTCTTTAAAACCAATACCCTGGTGACCGGCTATGACATCATCTTCTTCTGGGTCTCACGCATGATCATGGCTTCTCTGGAGTTTCTTGGTGAAGTGCCGTTCAATGACATCTACATTACCGGGCTTGTTAGAGACAAGAGCGGACGGAAGATGTCCAAATCGCTCGGTAACGGGATAGACCCGATCGATGTGGTGAAAGAGTATGGTGCGGATGCCATGAAGTTCACCCTCTGCTACCTTGCCGCCCAGGGACAGGATATCCTGATAGACTTCGATTCCTTCAAACTTGGTTCCCGCTTTGCCAACAAGGTATGGAATGCAACTCGTTTTCTCCTCATGAACCTTGAAGGTAGAGAGCTGGTAAAGCCTGACGTTTCCCGGCTCTCTGTTATTGATGCATGGATGTATCACAAAGTAAATCAGGCCTCAGCAGGGGTGGAACAGGCCCTGTCAGCCTACCGTTTCAATGAGGCGGCACAGTACATCTATGATGTGTTTTGGAACGACTTCTGTGATTGGTATGTGGAGGTGACCAAGTTCAATCTTTCCACCAGGAGTGAAGAGCAGAAGGATATGACCGTTGCCTTCATGCTTGATATTCTTGCAACCCTGATGCGACTTATGCACCCGTTCCTTTCATTTATCAGTGAAGAGATCTACCAGAAGCTTCCGAACACGGAGGGTATGATCATCGCATCTTCCTACCCGAAGTTCGATAAGGGACGTGTCTTTGATGAAGAACATGCCGTCGTACAGTCAATGCAGGAGTTTGTCAGGGCTGTGAGGGCACTGCGGAGTGAACTCGTCATTCCTGCCGAAAGAAAACTCGCCATCATCTATCGACCGGATGAGAACAACACTGTCTGGAAGTTCATGGAGGAGAACAGCGATCTCGTATCATCGTTCCTCAATGCCAGTACGCTGACTCTTGATGTGGAGCATACTGGAGACATCACCGGTTCGGTACCGGTCTCGGGCGCCGGGTTTGAAGCGTTCGTTGCTGTAAAGGATGCCATCGATGTGAATACCGAGATCGCCCGTATCACAAAAGAACTCGAGAAGAACGAGAAGTCACTGAACAGCAGCACTGCGAAACTGAACAACGAGAAGTTCATGCAGAACGCAAAAGTGGAAGCTGTTGAGAAAGAGCGGCAGAAGCTGGCAGAATTCACTGAAAAGAAAGAGAAGGGATTGAAACACCTGGCCCTTCTAGAACAGCTGAAGTAGGACACGACTGCAGATGAACCTGAGCATTCATGATCGTGTGTGTACATAGATTGTGGATGCTTTTTTTATCTGGGCAGAGACGGACTTTTTGCGTATGATGAGAGCATGAAAGATAGAAGCATCTACAGATATGCCGAGGAACGGGATCTTCCGGCTCTTACCGAAATATATAACTATTATATACTCAACTCCACTGCAACGTTCGATGTGAATCCCGTGAGTATTGAACAGCGTCGTATCTGGTTCTCCCACTATGCTCCCGACTCACGATATAAGCTCATTGTGGCAGAACACGAGGAGCAGATCATCGGGTATACTTCAACGAGTAAGTTTCGTGAAAAAGAGGCCTATGCTCAATCGGTGGAATCGAGCATCTACATTCATCCCGAGCATCAGAAGAAAGGGCTGGGAGCGGCACTGTATGCCAGGTTGTTTGAAGCCTTGAAAGATACCGACGTTCATCGTGTATTTGCCTGCATTACTCTGCCGAACGAGGCTTCCATAGCCCTTCACACCCGTTTCGGTTTCCAGCAAGTGGGAAGGTTCAGCGAAGCAGGATACAAGTTCGGTGAATATCGGGATGTGCTGTGGATGGAAAAGGCACTGTAGGGTAGTCCGGCAGTTCCGGCTGACAGCAAGGTCCCTGCGTCTGCGCCAGTATAACGATCCAAGAGTTCGTCGCCTCCGTATCCCTCTTCTGCAGAAACAGCTCTCTCAAGCATGATAAGAGTTCAATGGTCACATGCAGACCGGTCTGTGGCAACACAATCTATTCGGACTATGTAGGTACGCTCGAGCTATATACGCAGATAATCCTTACAACCCGTATAAAAAAAAGACTGGCAACACCGAACGTGGAACCAGCCAATATCAGAATGAGAAATTCTATAACTCGTTTTTAGCGTCCTGAATTTCCTTTCTTCGTTCTTTGGCAAGTTTGCCAAGTTCTCCCAGCGCTTTTCTTGCTCTGGCAGCTGACGCCTTCACACCTTTTTCGGTGAATTTCTGATTCTCAGCGATGTACGCTTCGAACTGAGCCTGGATCTGCTCGTGTACACTCATGTAAAGCCTCCTATGTGTAATACGTTATACAACTATAATTACTGATTATTTTTAGGTTGTAAAGCTAAAAATGTAATTTACTTCAGGTTTTTGCCAGAGAACGACGTATTATGTAGCCTTTTTCGATAGGCTGAGAGGTTTTTATGCAGATGTCCATATGGTGGTTCGCCGTTTCCACCCGGTTCCCTTCCATATCCATGAGGGAGAACAGATCGTCTTTGATGAAAAGTATATCCGGTCCGATGTACTCGATCTGTTCACCGGTTCGAATACGGTTTTTCAGGTGAAGGCGGAATACTCCCTCAGAAATCTTTTCACCGATGGTGCCGATAAGGAGATACTGTCGTACATACGATATCTCTGTCGGCTCTTCAATGTCTTCGGTGGAGTAGAAAAACCCGGTGGAAAATTCACGATGAGAGACCGTCGCTATCTCGTTCCTGTAGAGCTCGGCTTCATGTTCGTCTGTTCCCTTCTCCAGAGCATCAAGAGCTTTTCTGTATGCCCGGGTTATGACGGCAACATAGTAGAGAGACTTCATACGTCCTTCGATCTTCAGCGAGTCCACCCCTGCCTCTTTCAGGTCCCGAAGATGATCGATCATGGAAAGGTCCTTGCTGCTCATGATAGTGGTGTAGCCATCTTCCTCGATGATCGGGAAGTATTCTCCAGGGCGTGTCTCCTCTTCAAGAGCAAACTCATAGCCATCGGTCATCTTCGCATATGGTTTGTATGTCCATCTGCAGGTGTGTGCACAATCTCCTTCGTTTCCGCTACGGCCTGATAGATGGGCACTGAGAAAACATCTTCCTGAGTATGCCATGCACATCGCACCGTGAACAAAAGTTTCCAGTTCCACGTCAGGGCATCTGTCCCGTATCCTCCTGATGTCATCAAGAGAGACTTCCCGTCCGAGTATGATTCTGCTGAACCCCAAATCCCTGTACGCTTCAATGGCTCCGCTGTTAAGGGTGTTCGCCTGGGTCGACAGATGAAGCCTTACCGAGTCCCCGAAGGTCTTTCGCAGCAGACGGGCAGGACCGAGATCACTTACGATAAACGCATCGAACGGGAACGCCTTGAGCTCTTCTACACTCTGTTCGAACCGTTCATAGTCCCTCTGGTGGAAGAACTTATTCACTGCACCGTAGAGCCGTCTGCTGCCTTTTGCCGTCTTGAGTGCCTGGGCATCGTACAGATCGGCATTCGTGCTTCTTGCCCGTAAAGAGAACGTCTGAACACCTATGTAGGCTGCATCAGCCCCATAGGTGTAGGCGTAGGACAGTTTTTCCAGAGATCCGGCCGGAGCAAGCAGTTCCATGACGCGGACCTAGCGTTGTTTCTTGATGCCATCAAAGGCATACTGAAGAACTTCTTCGAAGGTCGAAACCGGATGGAAGGTGATCCCGCTGGTGATTTCCTCGTCAAGTTCCTCAAGGTCTTTCACATTGTGTTTCGGGAATATGATCGTATCTATGGCATTTCTCTTGGCCGCGAGAACC
Source organism: Sphaerochaetaceae bacterium (assembly GCA_016938475.1). Taxonomy (GTDB): domain Bacteria; phylum Spirochaetota; class Spirochaetia; order Sphaerochaetales; family Sphaerochaetaceae; genus SABI01. The sequence goes on along the minus strand of JAFGUP010000264.1, from coordinate 7,967 downwards.
TTCTCTTTCAGCCCGCCGATCGGCATCACCTTTCCGATCAGATCGAGCTCTCCGGTCATGGCAAGGTGGTCTTTTATCGGTCTGTCAGTGAGCAGACTGAAAAAGCTCGTTGCCATCGTGATCCCTGCACTCGGACCGTCTTTGGGAGTAGCCCCTTCAGGCACATGAAGGTGTATTGCGTGGGTATTGAACCACTCTGTATCAATCTTCCACTGACCGGCTATACTCTTTATATGAGTGAGAGCGATGGAAGCAGATTCCTGCATCACTTCTCCCAGTTTTCCGGTCAGTTTCAGTTCTCCCTTACCCGGGTAACTCACTGACTCAATAATCAGCGTGTCTCCGCCCATACTCGTCCATGCAAGTCCTACTGCCATTCCTGGACGGTCTGCCTTCTTAATCTCATCCTCACGGAATATCGGCTTGCCCAGGTATTTGATCATTCGTTTATCGGTGATTCTGACCGGTTTCTTCACCGTTTCTTCAAGGATATCACGAGCCACCTTCCGGTGAATACGGTCAAGGGACTTCTCATAGTTTCTTACACCGGCTTCACGGGCATACGATTCCGCTATCTCACGGAGAATCGCATCTGTGTAGCGTACATCGCTTTTCATCAGACCATGTTTCTTGAGTGATTTGGGTACAAGATACTTCTTCCCGATCGAAAGCTTTTCGTTGCTCGTGTATCCCGGCAGTGAGATAACCTCCATCCTGTCCAGAAGAGGCCTCGGAATAGTCTCGAGAGTATTTGCTGTTACAATGAACAGGATATGAGAGGCATCAAAGGGGAGGTCGAGATAGTGGTCACGAAACGCGTAGTTCTGTTCGCTGTCAAGCACTTCCAGGAGGGCTGAAGCAGGGTCTCCCTGGTAACTTGCCCCCATCTTGTCTATCTCGTCAATGAGAAAGACCGGGTTCTTGCTCTTTACTGTCTTGAGGCCCTGGATGATCTTTCCGGGCATCGCCCCGATATAGGTCCTGCGGTGTCCCTTGATCTCTGCCTCATCCCTCATTCCCCCGACACTGAAGCGATAGTACTCCTTCTTCAGGGCCGAGGCTATCGATCTGCCCACAGAGGTCTTTCCGACTCCTGGAGGGCCTACGAGACAGATGATGGAGCCTTTGGTATCCTGTTTCATCTTGCGCACTGCAAGAAATTCAAGGATTCTGTCTTTCACGTCCTTCAGACCGTAGTGATCCCGTTCCAGGATTTTCTTCGCCGAAGCGAGGGAGAAGTCCTCAACGTCGGGATCTTTCCAGGGAAGGGCAGCTATCGTTTCGAGGTAGGTGCGGGTGATAGAGTACTCGGGACTGTTGGGATCAAGAGACTTGAACTTGTCCAGTTCGTTCGTCACGGCATCAAGCACTTCTCCTTCCAGGTTCAGTGAGGCGATTTTCTTTGCCAGCTTCTGATAGGTCGCAGTCTTGGGGTCGCTTGTCAGACCAAGTTCCTGCTGAATGTACTTCAGTTCCTCTCTCAGAAAGTAGTCCCGCTGATTCTTCTCCAGTTTACTGTTGACCCGGCTCTGGATCTTCTCCTGCATCTGAAGAACCTGCTGTTCCTTCTTGATGTGCACCAGAACACGTTCCATGCGACGTCTCACATTGAGAGTCTCGAGAATGCGCTGCTGCTGACGGCGGTCTATATTGATGATGGACGCTATGAAGTCGGCCATCTTTCCTGCCTGATCGATATTCACCATGTTGAGTCTCATCTCTTCAGTGAACAGAGGATTTCCCTTGGACAGTTTCTTTGTTTCTGTTATCAGCTGCCGCGTCCATGCCTTGAGCTCGGTAGGATTGTCCTCGATGTCTTCAAGATAGTCGACCTCGGCCGCGATGAACTTTCCGTTAGTGTGGAATTCTTTCACCTGGAATCGTTTCATCGTCGATATGAAGATGTTCATTCCACCGTCAGGCAGTTTGATTTTCTTGATGATCTTTGCAATCGTACCCACCCGGTACAGGTTCTCACTATCGTACTCTGTCTTCTGCTCATCCTTCACTAGGAGAAGACCGATGTCTCCACCCTGATTCAGAGACTGGTTCACAATATCTATATCCTCTTTGGCCTCGATCACGAGGGGAGTGAATAATCCGGGAAATATCGGATTACCCACGAGAGGAAGTATATATAGATTGCGGGGGAGCGTCTGCTCAACGGGCAATAATTCCTGATCTGCCATTTCAAATCCTCCACATATGGTTCTTGTATGGTTCTATCTGTACGAATGTACTAAAAAGTATCACTGACGTGTAGTGTCTGGCCGAAAAAAGCGTCTATCTCATGTGCTACCAGAGTAGATGCTATGCTGTCCGGATGAACCCCGTCCACACTGAGTGTGAGTCCCCGCTCCTGTTTCAGTAGTTCCTCTGCATGCTCTACTGTATGCAGGAACTCGGCATCCCTTGCAAGAGATGCCCGTGAAGGAGGAAAGTAGGTGCTGTCAGTTGACTCCTGGACTGCTCTGAGAGAGGAGCCGAGATCGATCAGATGCGTACCGATGGATTGGGAGAGCAAGCGTATCGCCTCCTCGTAGCCGTTCAGAAGTTCATTGAATAGGGGAAGGGATGAACGGTATATGAGCGGTATAGTGGATAACACGAGTGTGAACGAGTCCTTCAGAGGTTCGATCATCGTCTGAGTCTTCTTGATCCATGTGTTGATATCATCGACCGGATCGTCGACCAATTCGTGTGCTCCCGTAGCATCGATGCCGTGATAGTAGGAAGCGAGGAGGTCGTTCGTCCCTGCAAGCAGCAGGAGAATTCCCCGTTTTTGTCTCAGGACTTTGGCTGCATTCTCTGCAGCCATACTCAGGGTAGCCCCGTCATATCCTCTGGTAGCGAATGGCAGGGTGAGCAGCGGTGTATAGGGGATACCGAAATATCCCCTGGTCATGGAGTCTCCTACGATGAACAGGTCATGCATTGACCGTTGCAGCCTCATGCTTCTCCTTTCTGAGCCAGTACACTCCAAGATAGCATAGAGGAGTGTCAAGAAGTGCTAGGACGACCTTGAAAAGCCAGTAGGGGATGATCATGGAGAAGATGACCGGAACCGTGAAACGGTCACTCATCCGATAGAAGGCAAGGAACATGAACACAGTTGTGTCAATGAACTGACTCAGGATCGTACTGACATTGTTCCTGATCCACAGATGCTTTTTCTTCGTAAGAGCTTTCAGCACGGAAAAGGTCAATACATCGATCTGCTGAGCGGCATAGAAGGAGATCAGGGAGGCAATCGTCATCCTCATGCTTGAACCGAAAATCGACTCATAACTCTCCTGAAGAGTCCATGTCGGGTTCGGTGGAAGCTGTATACTGAGTGCCATCATCAGGAACATGAACAGGAGCATGATCGCAGAGTAGTTCACAAAAAGAGCACTTACCTTGCGCCCGTGCACCTCCCCGATGATATCGGTCACAAGAAAAAGAATCGGTATGAAAAATACTCCGACCGAGGTTCTGACTCCTGCTATCGTAGTAATCTTCGATCCGAGCGTGTTCACCAGTACCATGGATGTGATGTAGAGAGCAAAAAGAAACATCATTTTCTTGTCTTTACCTGTCATGATTCACCTTCTGTCAGAAATGTTTGTCACACCTTATAGCAAAGAGAATCTTTGGTAAAGAGCTGATAGCATGTATGCCTTCTGATCTGGTACAGGAATTAAAAGGGAGGGTCTTACCAGTGAATGGATGCATTCCCGGTCGGATTCCTCTCTTTCGTAAGAACCTTCAGAAGAGCTTCGTAGGCTTGTTCCGTATCTACGAAAAGTGCGATCGATACAATCGTTTCCTGAAGGAAGAGGAGGTCGTAGGGGTTCGTGCACGATACGGCGATCGTCGGTATTCCCGTCGCACCGAGTGCATTGGCCAGGACAAGCTGAGAACTGTCCTCCTGCCCTGCATCAAGCAGGATTACGATAGCACTGTTGTCACTCACCTCTTCAAGCATGTGGTTGATCTCCTGAGATTCAATCTCTGCAGAGAATTCTGCCATCTCTCCGCCTAGTCTTTCGTGCATCCATGCAGCGAACGACGAACCCTGCTCATGTTCCTCCCGCTTTCGTGACAGAAAGATCGGGAAGGTCCCGAGGTCGGGCAGCTGTTCTTCCTGCGCCTGCACGAGGGTAAGCGAACGCTCGATGATGGAAGAAGCTATCGACTCATGTTGCTCTTTGAGGAACGAGAGATCAGTCTCCTCTCTCTGCTGCTGGTGTTTTCTTTTCATCGTGAGAATCCGCTGCACAGCTTCTTTATGATCATTCGAATCGATATACCCGGTTGAAAGAGCGTCCCACATGCTGGCATAGCATGTTTCAAGGTGTGCATAGTCCCCGCTGAGGACGATAAGATCACAGGAGCTCTTCGCGCTTTCAACAGCGACGGTCTCGATGGGGAAATGATCGCTGATCATTGGCATGTCAATGATCGGGGTGCACACGACTCCTTTGAATCCCAACTCTTCACGCAGGTGGTTCCGTATCAGCGATTCACTCATACTCGATATCTTTATCTCGGTATCGAATGCCTGGTAATATGCCGGGGCACACATCAGAGCCTCCAGACCGAGGGAGATCGCCGAGGTGAACGGATAGAGTTCTCCTGATTCCAGTTCCTCCAGGATATTCTCATTGATTCTAAGGGTACTCTGCGGTGTCTGGTAGGTCCCTGCAAAACCGGGAAAGTCATGGGCTATCGAGATCATGGAGGAACTCATCAGTCCCTGCATCATGGAGTTTCCGAAGCGTGAGACGATATCGACCTGGTCAGAGAAGCACAGCAGTCCCTGCTCCCGTTTTATCCTGTTGGTGTTGACATTGAGCGAGGGTGCGATAATGCCATCGATTCCGAGGGACCCGAGCTCAAGGGCAAGGATCCTTCCCGCAGAAAAAGCACTTCCTTCATCACCGGATGCACAGAGTGCCAGGTTGCTGGGTATGTAGGTCATGATCCGCTGCAGTGCATGTTCGCCTTCGGCATCGCTGAGGAGAAGAAACAGCGGGGCGAGACCGGTTGATTTGTCCACTTCGGCACGAACCGAGTCGATCAGATCAGAAAACTGTTCCCTGTTCTCGATGTTCCTTCCTCTGATCAGGATTGAACTCACATTGAAATGGTGCAGAGCATCGATAGATTCCTGAGTGAGCTGCAATCCCTCCAGTCCTATTACAAACCGTTGCGCGAATGACTGTTCGTAGGTAAGGGTCGGTTTCATCAACTTCGTTCCTTCGTCACTGAAGCTATCAATCGCTTCAGTAACTGTCTTTAGAGTATCAGAGATACGAATTCGGGTCAATTGAAGAGAATTTTGTTGCATTTTGTTGCATTAAGGGTATACTGGATTCCACGAGACTTCCAGAAAAAAAGGAAATAGAGACTATGGATACGAGTAAATTGATAGTTATCGCTATCGGGGGAAACTCCCTGATAGAGGACAGCAAGCATGTGACGGTGAAAAGCCAGTACGAAGCGGCACAGAAGACCGCTCACCGTATCGTGAAACTGGTACAGGACGGACACAGAGTCGTCATCGCTCACGGAAATGGCCCGCAGGTTGGGTTTATCCTCCTGAGAGCGGAATATTCAAGTAAGATTCTCCACTCAGTACCCCTCGATTCCTGTGTTGCCGATACTCAGGGTGCAATCGGGTACCAGCTGCAGCGGGCATTGAAGAATGAGTTCACCGCATCTGCAGTGGATGCTCAGGTGGCAACGATCGTTACTCAGGTCGAGGTTGACCCGAAGGACCCCTCCTTCACTCATCCTACAAAACCTATCGGATCGTTCATGAGTCAGGAGGATGCCGAGGAACACCGACAGAATCATGGCTGGGATATTATGGAAGATTCCGGCAGAGGATTCCGAAGGGTAGTTGCTTCTCCGAAGCCCGTATCCATCGTAGAGCTTGAGACGATACGGACTCTGGTCGAGAACGGGGTCATCGTCATTGCAGCCGGAGGCGGCGGTATCCCTGTGGTTCGTGACGAGAGCGGTGCATTGGATGGGAAAGAGGCTGTGATCGACAAGGATCTTGCCGCTGCACTTCTTGCAAAGCAGCTGAAGGCAGATATGTTCGTTATTTCCACAGCTGTTGAGAGGGTCTCTCTCAATTTTGGGAAGCCTGATCAGAAAGATCTTTTTACAGTCTCGCTCGATGAGTGTCAGCAGTATGTCGATGAGGGCCACTTTGCACCTGGAAGCATGCTCCCCAAGATCCAGGCGATGATGGATTTTGTGAAGACTACCGGTGAAACAGGAATCATCACCAACCCCGAGCATATCTATGACGCTGTGTACGGAGATAGAGGGACCAAGATCGTCCCCTGACCTCCACGGTGAATTCCCTCCCGGGCTTCTAGCCTACCTATAGGTCACCGATTGTCAGGCACTACACCACCATCCTCCTTGAAGCGGGGAGGATGTCTGTTTCTCCTGAACCCTTCAATCCTGCTCATTACGTTCAGCTTTGCCGAGCAGTGGACGAACATATGTGCTGTTTGCCAGGTATAGGGGCAGAATCGTAAAAAAAATGTTGGCATTATCCTGAATCAGATACTCAGGGAGTAGCACCTTGAGAAGGATGTGCACAGTCGATATCCACAGTGCCAGATTACTGAGCTTCTCCATTCGAGGCATATGGCGTTCCCTGCTGACCAGAAAGGGGAGGGCCGTGAAGAACATGAGGATGACAAGCGGGGATGCTATGAGGATATTCTCATTGAAGTAGGTCACGTCATGTGTGGTGAAAGTCATCAGGAAAACCGTAGCCAGCAGAAACGCAGAAAGGACGAAGGTCCAGGTGACAGTTATCAAACCGTAGAGCCTCAGAGAGATGGTCTGTCTCAGAAGGTGGCGGGCATTGATATACCCTCTCTTGAGCAGAAGACTTGCCAGAGCCAGGAGGATCGATCCTGCGAACAGGATCAGGTTGGCCCGACCTCTGCTTTGAGCCATATCAGGCCTCAAGCCTTCCGGCTCCACCGAAAGGACCTCGCGGACACCGGTGAGGGGGATGCTCGATCCGTCAGCTGCTGTGTACGAGAACTCGAGTACAGCCTCTTCGAGGATCCTTGGAAGGAACATCGCCTGCCACAGGGTGATTTCGGTATCGATACTACCGCTTTGCAGGAAATCGAGTGCCCACATCACTGCCGGAGAACCCGCTGTGCTCATGGCGACAAGCTCTCTGAGCGTGGCTTCAAGGGCGATTGATTCTGCGTGCTGTTTGAACTCGCCTTTCACACTTGTGTCAATGATATCACGGATCCGGGTGGAACAGTTCTCATCATAATAATGATACAGATAGGTCGAGTGTTCTTTATCAGTTACCGTGTTCAGGTGCCGTAGAACCTCTACAATGACTTTCTGTGGCAGGTTCAGTTCCACTGTGCTGATATTTCTCTGATCAGCGGAGGCCATGGCTACCCTCATGTTCGCATCGGTTGCCCATGTGAGATACCACATCCTGCCCAGAGCGAAGGCTCTGTAAAACCCTTCTTCAAAACTGATGATGCCGAAGTCATACATAACCTCACGGCCACTTTTTGTATCCTCAACAACAAGAGAAGTGTGTCCGAACCATACGTAAAGGGGATCATCACGCCCCATCGTGGTGAGGTACAGGCGGTACCTGTTTTCATCAACTGCCTCAGTATCCCAGAAATCCTCACCTGAAAGCATGTTCACAGAAGAGTTGGGATTATCAACCGTATGCTGAGGTATCAGAGAGATCGCTGATATCGGAGTGAGGAATAAAAGAAGAGTAGTACAAAGAAGCAAGATCTGTTTCATGGTGTATTCTTCTGTAGAATACCCGAAGAGCTGACAGTTGAGTAGCCCCTTACCCGATGATTGTCACTTTCTCTCAGATTGACTATTGTCGTAAGGAGTGTCAGTCTAGAGTGACTATCAGAGGAGACACCTTGAGTGAGTAGAGACCTGCAGACATACGC
>JAFGUP010000263.1 GCA_016938475.1 Sphaerochaetaceae bacterium | reverse complement strand
TCGATCATTACATAGCCGATGACTCTGATAATATAGCTTAAGTGCTTGTGCTGCAACGGGATACGTGGTACACCGGCCTTTGGTCCAATCGAACTCAGGCAACACTCTCATATCCTCTTGTTATTAAACGAAATAACCTGCAGCCTAGGAGATTGTCTTCGAAGAAATACCGCAACCCCGTCATCTATGCTAGGGAGCTTCGGGAGGAGATGGAACGAGACAACCTCACCAGGAGGCAACTCGCTGAAAGACATGGAGTGTCGTCAGACAGGATCACTCAGTGGTTATGCCTGCTGAAGCTGCCTGAGGATAAGCTGCGCGAGATAGAGAGCCTTGGTGATTACTGGGAGCATCAGGTTGTGACGGAGAGGGAGCTGAGAGCTCTCCGGATACATCTTTTACATGACTAACGAGTGCAAGGCAGTTGCGTGTTCGCAGAGGACGGATTACATTTTCATCGTGAACGGAGCTAATTGGATATGAAGTTATTGGCACTCCAGAGTAAGGCGTTACTTCTTTCTGTTCTCGTTACTGCTCTGTTCACTTCATGCGGTGACAGTCCCTCAGAGCCGGGACCACCGGATGACATTCCTACCCCCTCTGTCGTGGAAGTGGCTTTCACAGGTGGATGGATTCCTCCGGACACCTCGAAGAGCATTACATGCAAGGCGCTGGTGACCTGGACCGCTTGCCCGGACAGCACCTTCGGCAGCTATTACCTCTACAGGTCAGCAACTCCAGACATAGAGGCACATCCCGATTCGGCGGATCTGCTACTCGTCAACTTCGATCCTGCCGACACGAGCTGGGAGGACAAGGGGATAGACTGGGACAGGGAGTATTACTACGCAGTGAGAACGGTCAATACCGAGGAGCTGGAATCATGGAGCAACGAGGTTTACCTGCTCGTCCCAACTGAGAGCTCGGTTGCTGTTCCCGACCATCACCTGTGGACAATAGATGTGGGAGCCGGACCCGGTGGGATCACGACGCTCACTTCTGGTTATCTGGCATATGTCGCCTGCTACTATGCCGACGCCGTATACGTGGTGGCCCCGGACTCACCCAATCCCGCTGCGATCATCACCGTCAGCAGCGGCCCCTTCGATATCTGCGGTGATGATGACCATGTCTACGTATCCTGTGCCCTGAACGACAGGGTAGCTTCGATAAGGGCCTCTGACTACACGGTTGAGGGTTACGCTGATGTTGGCGAGATGCCTGCGGGGATATGTATCACGCCAAACGAGCAGAGGATATACACCTGCTGCTACGGCAGTGACGAGGTGTGGTGTCTCGATGCTACATCCCTTGAGATACTGGATACCATATCCACCGGGGACGGTCCCTGGGATATAGCCTCTACACCGGACGGAGATTACCTGTACCTGTCCTGCAGGCTGGACGGGACCGTGCAGGTGCTGAGAACTTCCGACAATACGATAGTCTCCACCATCAACGTCGGGTCCGAACCTACAGGTCTGGCTTCGTTAGTATCCGGTGATTACATCTTCGTCTGCGACTATGCAGGCGACCGGGTCCTGAAGATAAGAACCTCCGACAACACCGTGGAATCCACAATCGATGTGGGCAGCCGTCCCATGAACGTAGCCGTCACTCCCAACGGGGCAGCCGCCTATGTGACCTGCTACTTCGACGACAGGGTTGATATCATCGATCTGGCGACTGATGAAGTCGTTACCTGGCTCGAAGCCGGGGTAAGACCCCTGGGAGCATGCCTTGCACCTTCCGGGGACTTCCTGTTCGTGTCCAACAGCAGTTCCAGCACCGTTATCGTCTACGATTACTACGAGGAGTAGTCGTGCAGTGATCGATCCTAGTCGTATTCCAGCCAGTACAGACTAGCCGTATATCCCGGCATGCCGTAGAAGTTGAAGCGCACCCTCGTCTCATCCCTTAGGGTATCCCCGCCGCACTGGAATCCGTCAACGAAGTGGACAGTGTATGAATCCTCGTAGTGATCGGGGAACCTTATGTACTCGTTGTCGTAGAACATCTCATCGAAGTCGTTGACCGCCATGAGCAGGATATCGCCTGAGACGGTATCTTCGAGGGCGATGAAGTTGAGGGAATCGTTATCAAGATCCTGTATCCATTCGGTTCCGGTGTATACTGCGTTCCTCACACTGGCGGTATCCATGATGGCGAAACTGCTGTCAATGAGTGCCGACATGAAGTCTGGATTGGAAGTATTCTTCCCGGTCATGGACTGGACCACGTCCAGCATCCTTCCGATCATGTCGGGATTCGTGGTCTCGACGCTCGGTCCCCAGTTCAGCATGAGGTCGGGGCATCTGTAGGTTCCCGAAGGAGCATCGCCACCTCCGTTGCCGCACCTCATGGTCAGGTCCAGTGCCCTGAGATGGACGCCCCTGCAGCCATGGACCAGGGATGTTGACATAAGGTAGAGGAGGGTATCCGGTGAAGGGTAGAACGTAAGCTGCCCGTCCTGTCTTCTTCCTTCGCAGCGGAGGTTGTGCATGAGACAGTTCTCCCTGGAAGTGCTGTCAATACCGTATACGAACATGGTATCCAGTGAAACATGCTGGTCGCTGAACATGATCTCCCAGGGATCTTCCACTGGGATATCGGAATTAGCTAATAGTAATTGCCATGAGTACTCTTCTGGATTTAACATGATGGGTATCCTATAAGTCTGTCTTGCATCGTATATTCGACATGATACGAGTAATGGTCCATCATCAGAAGAAATTACATTTGTTACACTAGTATCTGTATCAATCGTAACAGTCATGCTGTTTCCATTACGGAAATTAAGCAGACCTGTGCTCCGATGAGTAGCAGAACTATCGCCACTTGTGTCAAACGACACCAAAAGAGCATCATCATAGAATCTCAGGGGTCTGCATGAGGCTGCATCGTTGATGTCACCAAAGTGGAACGATCCGGGAAGTTCTATTGGTGAGCTTCTGTAGACCATGATCGAATCCCGTGGAGAGCCGCCCGGGGAGGAGGCGAACTCCAGAACAGCTTCGTCGACAGCCTGTGTTGCCCTCAGGTGACATAGGTAGTCCATTCCGGCGACGAAGCAGGGGAACAGATAGGTCTGCCTGGACAGGAACCATGTGTCATCCAGGTTGAAGAGATTGTCGTATTCGTCGGAAGCCCTCCATTGTGTAGTTATGGTGCCCTGAGGCGTGTACTCGTAGATGTTGTGATAATGACCTGTACTGTCGTAGACTATGAAGCCACTGGCATCGTCTGAATCCTCAGGATCCCATTCGTTGTCGCTGGGCCAGAACACGCCCCAGACGGAGCCTGCAGGAGTTAAGTCCAGGGGTATGCCTAAAGAGTCACTGGTAACATCTTTGAACTTCTCATTGGTGTAGTCCCATGCGAAGACCCTGGCGCTGTCCACTATCACCTCCTGGTCCACAGCCTGGTAGCAGACCAGTATCCTGAG
>JAFGUP010000262.1 GCA_016938475.1 Sphaerochaetaceae bacterium | reverse complement strand
CTGGAATCTCCCGAGGGTACACAATTCGAGAATACCGAGATCATTCACAATATCGTCATGGCTGAGAACAAGGACCTGGTCACGAACATCTATGTGCATCTATAGACAAACAGCTTTGCCACTGAACGATGGTTGGCACTGCATGGGGGCTGCCACATTACAGCACTCTGGTGAAGAGAAGAGACCTGCCCCTCTTCCCGGCTGTTTCGATCACATTGATCTTTCTGAGAAAATATGAGAGCTTGGCCGCCTGAGAGGGCGTCAGGGAACTGCTCTGTGAGATATCACGATTGGTGAACTCTGCACAGAGTGAGTAAGGAAGAAATTGCAGGTAGTGGTGAGGAGAGGTGAAGGTCAGTGGTTCATCGGCACTGAGGAGTCTCCTGTCCGTGATGCTCACCCCGTTGCGACGCCAGCTTCCCTTTCCGTCATCTACCCTGATCTCCTCGATGGAAACGCTGATGAGATCGAGTGAGAAATTCGGATGCATGACGAGATCGGGGATCCTCATGAGTTCTGTTGCAGCGAAGGCTATCTCCCGATGAACCGGCGAACGCCGGTTACGGATAGTGTGTCCCTGTCCATCACAGACGATCACCAGTTTATCCCGTACCAGCGGGTAGACGACCCGTACCGGATACTCGGGAAGCAGGTTCATCAGTTTCCTGTGCAGACGGGAGAAGTTCCCCGTCTGTATCTCGCAGATCATGTGTTCACTTCTCAGGTCGACGATGTATCCATCCACGAGGACCTCGGTCTCTCCTCCCATCCTCTTCTGATACAGTTCCTTAAGATCCCTGTGGAGGCCCGACTCCTTCATCTGACCGATCGCACCTTTCGTTGTGCTCATCGTATACCTTCTCCGTCTCTTCTCACGATGCGAACGGACAGGTGATAAAGAAAGCGGTACGGTCTTTCACAGCCGTACAGGGGAAAAGTATCCCTTGACCTGCGCCTCGAGTGAGCGCAGAGATGCTTTTCCCGAAAGACTGAACTGCAGAATGCTGATATGCTCATCACTCCCCCCGTCTCCTGAAAGTGTACCACAGAGAAGGGAATAAGAGGGTCAAGAAACGGGATTTATGCTCCGATCTTCCTGATCAAGGATCCGATGCGCTTCGCGTGGCCCTCTTCCTGATCAACGAGATCCTCGAAGGTTGCCACCAGATCAGGTGAGAGATTCGTGTAGGCAAGGAGGGTGCGGTACATATTGCCTGTGTGGACCTCCCGTTCGTAGGCTCGCTCGAGGATGGCGAGGCCGGTAGGATGTTCGGGGATATCCCGGGTCTCGATTAGCATAGCATGGTCGCTTTTTGCAACACGTACGCGCTCATCGAGTTCCGCTCTCGTCAACCTGTTCTCCTCGAGGAACTGATTCATCCGGTTATAGTGCTTCATCTCCTCTTCAGCCAGCTCCGACGCAAGTTCCCGGAGTTCACTCTCTCCGGCAATCTCGCCTACATGGGTATAATACGTGTAGGACTCCATCTCGATGGACCGGGAGAACTCCAGAATCTCTTGTACACTGAACTCTTTCATACGAACCTCCTGTCTACCTTATTCATCATCTTCTGCCCGCAGAAAATCATCGATCCCGCGCGCCGCGGCATGACCGTTCGCGATCGCATGGATCACATCGGGTCCTTCGGCGATATCACCTCCGACGAAGAGCCAGGGCAGTGAGCTCTGACCGTGACTGTCGGTCTTGATCTTCCCGCGCGGAGCCATCTCGATCTGATCCTGGATCTCTTTGGCATAGCTGAAGTCCATTCCCTGTCCGATCGATTCGATCACCATGTCTGCTGCAAAGAACTTCTTCTGCTCCATATCGAACGAAGGATTGAACCTTCCCTCGGCATCAAAGACACTGAGACACTTGCTCACGTGCAGGCCTCTGATCTCATCATCCACGATCTCGATCGACTGGGGACCCCAGCCAGGATCGATCACGGCCTTCTCCTCCCGGGCTTCTTCGACCTCTTCATCATCGGCAGGCATGATGTCAGCTCCCTCCAGACATGTCGCCAGTACATCGACTTTCCCGTACTTCTGATTCTGCAGACGTGCTATCGTACGGGTGATATCCATAGCGACGTTCCCTCCACCGATCACGACCACCTTCTCAGCCACATCGATCTCCTTCCCGTCAGCGACATCCCTGAGCAGTTCGATTGCCTGATAGACCCGTTTATGGTCACTGCCGGGGATCCTGGTTGAACGTCCGAGGTGGAGCCCGCTTGCAGCGAAGACGGCAGTATACCCGGCGTGAAGCTCCTCGAGCGTTACATCCGTACCTACCCGGGTATTATAGATGAACTCGACACCGAGCGAAGCGATGTAATCGATATCCTTGTCGATCTGGTCGTACGGCAGTCGATACTCCGGGATCCCGTATCGGGTCATACCGCCAGGGGCGGAGAGCTCTTCATAGATAGTAACCGCATAGCCCAGAAGAGAGAGGTAGTAAGCGGCCGAGAGTCCTGCGGGACCTGCTCCGATGATGGCCACCTTCTTTCCGTTCCTCTGAATCGTGTCGGTACCGAGGATCTCCTTGTAGCGGTCTGAAGGAACCTGGTCTGCTATATAGCGCTTAAGCCATCTGATACTCAGGGGATCGCCTTTATGGTTGAGAGAGCACACGGTCTCACACTTGTGCGTACAGATACGGCCGCAGATCTCGGGAAGCGGGTTGGTCTCGTACAGCACTTTCAGCCCCTGTTCCATGTCATCGTTGCGTACCGCTTCAATGTAGGCGGGGATGCCCATGTGTGCAGGACAGGTAGCAGTACAGATTCCGCAGGCAACACAACGATCGGCTTCCCTGATGGCCTGTTCCCTGCTATACCCCCTGACCATCTCGATGAACGAGGTCTCCCGTTGTGAAGGAGGCAGTTCGTCCATCGGGATACGCTCGGTGGCATACAGATCATACCCGTCAAGCTTGCGGTAGCCGTTCTCGATCCCCTTCCACGGTTTCTCATCGACTCCCGGCACGAACCGGAAATCCTCGGGGTCGGTAGAGACCCAGCGGAAATAGTTGGTCAGTGAGAGGGACTGGGTGGTACATACATCGACACAGAGTGCACACCAGCAGCACCTTCCGTAATCGATGGTGGGGCGCAGCCCCGAATCACCGTCCTTCGTCTCGATATCCTTCACCGGGATCAGGTCTATCGCGCCGTTCTGACAGACATCTTCACAGGTCCCGCAGCCGATACACGTGGTTACATCATTGTCGTGAAATCCCCGGTAACGCGGGGCGCCCTCCACTTCCTTCGGATTGCGCACCGTCACAGGCTTCTCCACTACATATTTCCAGGCCGTGAACGGCATCAGCACATCTTTGAAACTCATCGTTTTCTTCTCCTTGCAGGCGGCTTCTGCATCTTTTACCGCTCGATCTCCGGCGGATAGGTATGGAGTGAGGACATAAGCCCTGCCGCATCGGCAAGGTTCACATTCACGATCATCTTCTCGAGGAGAGTCACTGCATGCGTGTACGACGGGCCTCTCACGTTGATCCTCCTCGGATAGCCGCTTCCGTCCGTAACGGTGTAATAGCCATACTCACCACGGGTGCACTCGGCTCTCTTATAGGTCTCACCGCGGGGAATCTTCCAGTGAAGAACATTAGGTACCTTCGCCATGAACTCACCCGAATCAGGGATTCTTTCGAGAATCTGACGGATCAGGTCCACCGTCGTAAGGAGGTCTCTTCTCCTCACATCTGCACGGGTGTAGGCATCGGAATCCTTTCCGACAGCCACCTCGAAATCCAGTTCAGGATACTTCAGATAGGGATAGTCCTTACGAACATCCCGTGCAATCCCTGCTCCCCGTGCATTAGGCCCTGTGACACCCCACCTATCGACCATTGCAGGATCGATGTAGCCGAGGCCGACCGAACGTGTCTTGTACACAGAGTTCTGGAACAGCGCCTTATCTACATCCTTCATCACCTGCTCTATCGTATCGAGGGTATCTGTCATCCTTCTTCTGAACCCTTCTGGCAGGAGGGATCTGACCCCGCCGGGAGGCATGTGCATGTGATAGATCCTTCCACCGGTGATCTCCTCGAAGCGGTCCAGAACGAGATCACGGGCCCAGATTGTCCACTGTCCGATGAGACCGAGTCCGAAGGAACTCCCCTGCCCCCCTATCCAGGCGAGATATGACTGGAGACGGGACATTTCCAGCAGGAGGGTTCGCATCCACAGAGCAGCATCGGGCACTTCTATGCCGGCAAGTTCTTCGATAGTGGCGGCTAGAAGGTACTCATTGAAATCGGGTTCGGGAACCGCGATCCTCACACAGATGGGAAAACACTGAATGAACCGTCTGCGTTCCATCAGCTTCTCGAAACCTCGGTGAAGGTAGCCGACATGGGTCTTCGCCTTCATGATCTCATCACCCTGGATCAGCATCTCGAGTGACATGTTTCCCGTCATACCCGGGTGGACCGGACCGAGGAACAGCTCAGAGAACTGCCCGCTTTCACGGTCGATGATGAGCTGTCCATCATCTCCGGCAACGGGGAACTTGCTTCTATCGGGCTTGAGACTAATCATTATCCACCTCCGGGTAGAGCATGCTCTTCATATATTCAGCCGGATCGTTGGTACTTCGGCCCGGTCGGGGGAAGTAGGTTTCTTCAGAGTACTTGAGAGTATCGAAATCACGTCGGTACGGGGGAGGACCATCCCATCCTTCATCGAGGATGAAGGTCTCGTTCAGGCGGGGAGAACCCGGGAATGAGATGCCGAACATCTCTCTCAGCTCCCTCTGGTAGGTTGCCGCTGCAGGCCAGAGATGGTGAATGCTCTCCATCTGTGCCTTCTCACGGTCGATCATCACCCGCACACCGATGTCCTTCTTCTCTGCAGGGTTATTGAGGAGATAGGTAAGCTGAAAAAGGCCCTCTTCAAGCCAGTCAACGGCGGTGAGAATGACAAGGTGGGTGAAGTTCGCTCTGTCACGCAGGTGAGTGATTGCAGAGACGGCCTGAGCCTCACTGACGGTTATGAATACCAGATCATCCCTCTGCTTTCTCACATCTTCTATCATCACGCTCTGTTTCAGAGCATCGAGTATCTGCTGCATCGGTTCCTCCTACCAGCTGTAATCGGGCATATTCCAGCTCTTCAGGATCTTCTTCTGATTCGCCTTGTACCATTCGAACTTCTCGGCATAGATATCAGCTCCATGCCCCTTTCCCTCACGGATCAGTTTCTTGAGGAGTTCAAGACCGTCGAGAAGAGATTCCGGACGGGGCATACAGCCGGCTACATAGACATCGACCGGCAGATAGTAGTCAAGCCGGTTGATGGTGTTGTAACTGTCATAGTACATTCCCCCGTTGATCGTACAGCTCCCCAGGCCCATCACATACTTCGGACTCGGCATCTGTTCATAGGCACGGATCACGATCCGGAGCGTCTTGAGCGAGAGGTACCCCGACACCATCAGCAGATTCGCCTGACGGGGAGTGGGCCGCCATTGGATACCGTACTGGTAGGCATCATACTTCGGGGTCATCAGAGGTCTCATCTCGATAGCCCCGCAGCCGGAGCCGTATGCAAGGATCCAGATTGATTCACTCCTTGCCCAGTTCTTGAACCGATCGATGATAGAGGGATAGGCGCGTTTATACTCTCTGGATACCTGAGGGACTGCATCGCAGTAGTAATCCCTGATAGGATCCACTTCGATTTCATCCCCTTCGACTCCCGGCACTATCTTTTTGGACAGAAAATCATCATTACTTCTCATAACACTATCTCACCTTAACAGAAATGGATGCAGACGATCGAAAGAAGACCGAGTGCAAGGGGGACTTTGAGGAACCACCTGATCGACTGATCGACACGGTAGCGGGGGAACACTGTCCCCACGACAACGGACCACATATAGAGGAGAAATGCCTTCGGGATCAAGGCAGGCCAGCTTGCAGCACCACCGAAAAAAAGGTTCACATACAGGATCGTCTTCGCCACCGGGAAGATGGCACGGTTGGTCTGAAGTACTCCAAGAAACGCTCCATGGTATTCAGTGGGAGGTCCGATGGGAATCTCCTGGGGTGCCAGAACGACATCGAAGGGGCTTCTCATCATCGAACCGAGGAAGGCCAGAAGTGCAGTGACTCCAGCCAGTGGATTGGTGAAGAAGGTCCACTGGAGGATCCCGCTCTGCTGGGCCCCAACGATTTCGGTGATCGAAAGACTCTGGTACTGAATGAACACCGAAAGGAAGGAGAGCACCAGAGGTATCTCTGCTGCAGTGACCTGTGCGAGGCCACGTGCGACCCCGATGGCTGAGTGAGGCTGTCCGGATTCACCGCTTCCAAGAGCCATGCCGAGGGTACCGAAGAAAAGGAAATAGAGGATAAGGACTGCATCACCGGAGAAGGAGAAGTTACTGAACCCTTGAGAACCGTAGATCAGAGGGATGAACAGAATCAGTCCCACTCCGCTTGTCAGACGAAAGATCGGTCCAAGATAGAACATCACACCGTGAGTGACCAGATTCGTCAGCGAATAGTTCTTCACCAGATCGATATACGGCTGATAGAAGCGGATCCCTACCCGCCTGTTGACCCGGGCGTAGATCTTGCGGGTGACACCGTTCAACAGCAACCCGACATTCATGACGATGAAGAGAGTCAGCAGTGCATAGAGAATGCGGAGAGTCCAGCTCATCGATAACCTCCTGATTGTACGAGAAACACAACGACAACATACAGAACGATATGGAAGAGGTACGTCTGTCCGTTACCGGTGTAGATCCGTCTGATGAAATCGCTTACCGCATGAATGATTTCTGTCACTCGATCCCAGAATCCGGTCACCAGCGGCAGGGCAAGCGCTCCGACTGCCTTCCTGTAGTGGGCAAAGAAATTATAGGAGAAGTGAGAGAGTTCAGGACGGCTGGGAGCTTCTCCCGAGTAGAAGATATTGAACTGCTTCACCTTCTGTGTCTGTTTTCGGAGCAGGAGGAACAGTATGGTCAGGATGACGAAGATGCCAACGATCACGTACATGATCATCGCTCCGTCAAAGTACCCCAGAGATGTAACTCCGCGTGATCCCGTCCAGACTATCGCCTCTTCGGGGAAGATCCCGCTGAGCATATCTCCGATCGGTCGCAGCAGCGTATTGGGCAGAAACGAGAGTACAAGAATCACGATAAGAAGTAGGTACATGGGAATACGGAACCAGATACTGATCTCACCTACACTCCTCAGATTGTCTTTCAGCTGTCCCAGGAAGACTGTATAGATCATCCTGAACAGGTAGAGAAAGGCGATAATGCCTGCAATGAGGATGACAAACCCCTGATAATACAACTGTTCGCTGATGATCAGGTTATAGGTGATCCACTTCGCGCTGAAACCGACAAGCGGTGGCACACCCGAAAGGGTGATGATCGCAATCAGAACAGCAAAGAACGAATAGGGCATCCGTTTGATCAGTCCGCCCATCTTGTACATGTAGGGAGTACCTATCTTCAGTGCGATTCCACCGATAGCGAGGAAAAGTATCCCCTTGTACAGGAAGTGGGTGACCGAGTAGCCCAGTGCTATCAGCCAGCCGAGGTGGGACATGCTGGCCAGGCCCCACACGATGTAGCCCAGCTGCCCGATGGACGACCAGGCAAGTAGGCGTTTCGCACTCTCCTGAAAGGCTGCAGAGATATTCCCCAGCAGGGCTGACAGGACACCGATCCATCCCAGAGCGAGGAGTATCCACCTGGTATACCCGGCTTCACTGCCCATCGCAAGAAGGACGGTGATAAGACCGAACACTCCCGCCTTGAGGAGGATGGCGGATGCCATGAAGTGGATATCGGCAACCGCCTCTCCATGGGCTCCCGGCAGCCAGATATGTACACCGATCGACGCGGTCTTGGTCAGGAACCCGAGAAGCATCAGTGAATAGGCAAGAGCCGGCATCACCGAGATACCAACCAGAGAGCTCATGGCGATCACTCCTCCTGCACCGGCGGCAGCCAGAGAGAATCCGTAGAGTATCGAGTAGGACCCGCCGATGCTGAACAGCAGGTAACTGAGACCATGAGGCATCGACTTCTTTCCCCTGATCAGGAGGAAGTATGACCCGATAGCCATCAGCTCCCACCCCCAGAAGAATTCAAGGATGGTCGCAGCCTCTATCAGGGCAGCGAGGCCGGCAAACATCGTCAGTGCCATCGGATAAAACCCTGCCCGTCTGCCCTTGTAGTAGAAACCTGACAGGAGTGTCAAAACTGCTCCGACCAGGAAAATCCCGGCGAATATCATCGTCATCAGATCCCCGGCTATTCTCGGATACAGATCCGCAATGTACAGACTGACACCCGCAATCGAGATGACATTCTTCGACCATGCAGGCAATCGGTCAATCACTGCAACCAGCAGAATGAAGGCAACAGGGATCAGGAATGACTGTGAGAAGCCACTCACCAGGGTCGATACATACCAGGAGGCACCGGCAAGAACCAGAGCTGCAGTCACAGGAGCGATGAGCCTGCTTGTTGGTGAAGCGAGCTCTGGAAGATCCTCATGAGGGAGTTTCAGCGCGTAGGAGAACCAGCGGAACAGATAGACAGCCTCTATCAGAGAACCTGCCAGAACCATGGCGCTGAGCAGGTAGTACCCCTCTGTTCCTCCATTGAGAAGGAGAATCAGGTCCCATTTGGCAAAGAAGGAGGGGAATGGAGGGAACCCGATAAGGGCGAAGGCTGCGACACCGAAGAGGACAAGAAGCACAGGCTTCCTGCGAAGTGCAGCCCATCCCCTGAGCGAATCGTCCTGCACCATGTCGCTGATGTAGAACAGAATGGACTTGCTCAGAGCATGCGTGATCAACAGCCCGGCCGCGATAAAATCTCTTCTGTCACCGAGTGCCTCACTGAAACCCAGCACGACCAGAAGCAGGCCGATCTGACCGATCGAAGAATAGCCGAGAAGACGTCGGCTGTCATCCTGTTTAAGAGCAATGATTTGTGAGGCGATAAAGGTAATCCCTCCGACTGCCGCTACAAGCGAGTCATGAGACCACTGACCGACAGGGAGAACCTTTGCCAGAGCATAATAGGTCGCACTCATGCCCCCTGCCGATATAAGTGCACTCAGCGCACCTGGTGCGCTCGTATACAGATCGATCCCCCACCCGTTGGCTGGAAACGGCTTCAATTCCAGAAGGAAGGCAAGAGTGATCAGCAGCACAGCGATACTTCCACCCCTGCCCGCCATCACGAGTGATTCAGACAGGGTGTCGATATTCAGCGACCCGGCGTTCATGTAGGCGAATACGATTCCGATCAGCAGAACCACAGAGATCAGACCGCTTGCCACCATGTAGGTGAAACCGGTATTCACACTGGTGCGTGAACGAGAGAGAAAAAGGATGCCGACTGTTGCGATCGACACGATCTCAAGAAACACGAACAGATTGAACAGATCGCGTGTCAGAATCATGGCATTCATTCCCATCACCAGAACGATATACACTGCCTGCGCATAGGCACCTGTCTTCCTCAGCTGTTCAGACAGATAGATCCCGCTGAGCAGACCGACAAGGGAGACGATAGCAGTGAGCAGAGCCTCTGGTGGTCCCATCTGGAAATTGATCGAGAAGGGAGGAGCAAAACCTGCCGTGAAAACCTGCACGATCTCACCTGTTCCTGCAAGGAAGGAAGCTAGATGGGCCAGTGAGATCAGCATCATCAGTGACAGGGCGATTATCATGATGAAGTAAGACAATCGTTCCCGGTTGTGAAAGAGCGTCAGCAGAAAAGCGGCTGCAAGTCCTGCTACTACGAAATATATAGGGTTAAACATCGCTACCATCTCAACCTCTCAATGTTCTTGATTTCGAGTGTATCGTTCTTCTCATGGATTCTCAGTGCGAAAGCAAGCATTAGAGCGGTGACTCCGAGGCCTATGACTATCGCCGTCAGAACCAGAGCCTGAGGCAGAGGGTCGACTACCAGAGAAGGGGCATCGGAAGCCGCCAGACCCTCAGATATAATCGGAGCCGTTCGCTGATGCATGTAACCCGCCGCCACCATGATGAGGTGAACCCCTGTGTCTACCACGCTGAACGAGACGATGATCTGTATGATATGTGTTCGTGTCAGGATTCCCCACAGACCGATCAGGACCAGCAGGAATCCCGCACCCATCGCGATACTTCCTATATTCACCGCGCACCTCCTTCATCTTCCATCAGGTCCTGCCCCTGCACACTGTGGAACACAGACAGGAGGTTCGAGAGTTCTGTTCCCACCTTCAGCCCGATGAGGATGTAGATGAGAGGAATGAGACCTGCACTGAACAGTTCTCCCACCCTTCCTGTAGGCAGTACCCGGCTATCGAGAAATCCTGCGCCGAACAGCAGTCCGCTGAGACCGAGCAGGACATAGAGAAAGCCCGAAGAGGACTCGATCACTGACAGGATTCGGCTCTGCACGGTATAGAGAGGGTCGGCTACAAGAAGAAGAACGAGGGCCGAGGCAAGCACGGCTCCTCCCTGAAAGCCGCCTCCGGGTGAAAGGTGCCCGTGGACGAAAATGAACACTCCCAAGAGGATTATGAAGGGAACTAGGAGAGCACTAGCCGTTCTGAGAAGCTCACTTGATTCTCTGAACGTCCTTTGGTTCCGAGCCTTCTTTGTCTTAAGCATATAGGACATGATCGAGGAGGTGAGGAACAGAATTGTCACTTCACCAAGGGTATCGAGTCCCCGATAGGTCACCACGATAGCAGAGACCAGGTTCGCAGAACCGGTATCCTCTGCAGTGCTGGCCGCGTAGTAGGATGCACTCCCACTGAGCTCAAGTGGAGTCTCATACTCCAGAAACAGCGAGAAAAAGAGGAAGGCGACACCGATAAGAGTAAGTATGATGCCGAATGTTCTAATCACGGGAATCCTCCTTTGCACGGATTCTGTTAAGTACGTAGAAGAAGATGATCGTTGCCAGAGAGCTGCCTATCGCAGCTTCGGTCATAGCAACATCAGGGGCCGACATCAGAAGATACAGCAGTGATGCGAGCAGGGAAACAAGCCCCGCGGATATGATGGAAGTAACAAGGTTCTTCGAGATGACTGCCACTACGGCAGAGGCAAGAGCAAGGAGAGCGAGCACTATGAACAGAATGGATTCAATCATCGCTCACCTCCTTTAGACTTTGCTGCAGCAATCTCCTGTTCGTCTCCCTGCAGACTTTCACTGCCACGTTGCTCAGTGGTTTTCGCAAGATGGTCGACGACTGTCTTGTCACTCATACGAATACCCGTGTGATGGGCTGAGCGGGCAAGTACATGAGAAGAGACGGGATTGGTGAAGATGATGAAGAGAATGAGAAGGAGCAGCTTCGGAATCCAGGAGGGTTCTGCAATGGCTATTCCCGCCAGAAAGAGCATCGTTCCGAGCGTGGTAGCCTTCGTTCCGGCCTGAATACGATTGAACAGATCGGGCATTCTCACCACTCCCAGGGCCCCGAGCAGAAGGAAGAGCGAACCGGACAGGGAGACAACTCCTCCGGCAATCATAGTGATTTCCATATCTACAGCCCCCTTTCCACGTACTTCGCGATGATGATAACCCCGAGAAAACTCAGCAGGGCGTACACAAGGGCAACATCGATGAGAACAGAACGCTGCATGATGAAACCGATGATAGCGATGAGCGAGATCGAGATAATGGTAATCACATCGAAAGCTACCACCCGGTCAAGAGTGTCAGGCCCCCTGAAGAACCGTATTGCACTGACACCAAGTGCTACAAGTGCAATGAGAGCAGAAGCGAGGAACAGCATATTACCCATAGATGACCTCCAGGTATGTTTCGAATCCCCTGACGATCTTCTCTGTGGCCGACTGAACATCAGTGCTGACAGCATCGATCCAGTGGATGTATAGGGAATCTCCTTGAATATCGACTGTAAGGGTGCCGGGGGTCAGAGTTATCGAGTTCGCCAGTACCAGACGTCCCAGCGGAGAGATGAGATTCGTCTTGACCTCTACGATGGCGGGATTGATCGGAAGAGAAGGGGAAAGAACTCTTCTAGCGACATCCAGGTTCGCGATAAGCAGAGCCTTCAGGAAGACAAGCGGATAGAATAGCAGATAGACAAGCGCCTTCGGTGTCAAACGGATGTTTTTGTACAGCATCTTTCTCCCTGCGAAGAGCAGGGCGACAGCTGTCGATACCACAACACCCGCCGCAATGGAACCCGCGACGGATGTGGTACTCATCAGCACATCAGCGCTCAGCAGCAGCCAGGTGCCAAGCAGCAGGATAACTACAATTACCCAGTTTCTCATATAGTCCCTCCGCACCCGGACATTGCCTTCCGGCTCACAGGTGCCTCCTCCGTTTTTCCGTACCGGTCCTGTTACTGATCCGGTCTTTTTCTCAATATTTCTACCGTCACCCGGTTCAGGCGCAGGCATTCCCGGAGATATCAACGGCCTGAAACAGATCGGGCACTCACTCTGACCCGCTTTCTGTATAGTCCGGTTGAGCCAGCAGCGGGATTGCCCTGTTCTAAGATATGAAGATTCAGATACCACAGGAAATGTGTCATCATGGTAGAACGCAGCTATTCACCTGTCAACGAAATTTGTTTGATTTTGAAAAAAGTTTCGAATATAACTCTTTATATACTATGAGGAAACAGCCATTTTTACGGGTATATGCCAACTACTATCCAGAAGATACAGGAACACACATAGACCTCGCATATACAACCAATACAATCAGATGAAGGCAGTTTTCTATGAAAACCGCATACGGATGTTCTTGCAGGCAGGCAGCTGTTCTGCTATCATATCACCGTTATATTACGGTGATACAGACAAGGAGTCCGCCATGGCAGTCCCTCCACAGATACGCAGATTCAAACCGACAGGGTTCGGTTCGTGTGAGATACACGCAGTGAAGGGGGGACGCTACTATTACGTGTACCGCACCTACTCGGTCTACGACCCGCAGAGAAAAGGGGCGAGAAAAAAAACAGGACGGGCGATAGGGAAGATCACCGCTGAACAGGGTTTCGTCCCCAATGCCTATGGCAAGAGTATCATGAACACTCGGCAGGCTCCCCGACTCACCGAGTACGGCATCTATGAACTGTTTGCTCAGCTTGATAAGGGAGTAGTCCTCTCGTCGCTGAAACAGCAATTTCCCGACCATCACAGGACGATCTATACCCTTGCGATGCTCAGGCTTGCACACCACTGCCGTTCAGGAGATGCCAAGAGGATGTTCGAACGGTCGATCTTCAAACAGCTTTACCCCAGTCTCACCCTCGGACAGCGCGGCTTCCGCTCGTTCATGAAGACACTCGGTTCCCAAGGCAACCGGATTGACGCCTATATGCGTTCTCACTGCACATCCGCATCCACATCGGAAGCCTACCTGTTTGAAGGCTCCTCCCTCTTCTCGTCAACCTCTTCGGCAGCAGGCCCCCGGGCAAAGGGACAATGCAATGTGCAGTCCACCAGTATTCCCACTCTCTATCTCTTCTCACCTACCGGGTACACTCCCCTCTCTTATCACATCCTGCCGGATAAGGTACCCGACCGTGATTCATGGGTACAAGCCTGCAAGGGCTCTTCAGTTGACCATATCACCATACTGGGAAACCCTGGGTTTTACTCGATACGAAACACACACCACCTTGACGCAAACGGAATCTCCTATATTCTCCCCCTTCATCATCTTACCCCTCTCATTGAAGAAAAGTTCGCACAGCTGCCGGGGACGGAGAAGTTTGACGGGTATTTCCTGCACAACGAACGTATCATCTGGTATGCCAGAAGAACTGATGAAGCAGGCCACTGTATCTACATTTATCAGGATGAGGCGAAAAAGAGTCAGAAAGAGAAACTCTACCTGCAACGCCTTGCCCATGACTACGGAGGCCATTCACGAAAGGCCTTCGAGTCACGTACACGGGACGGGATGTTCAGCCTGTTCAGCAGTATCGACACCACGGCCGAGAAAATCTACCACTCCTATCGGGTCAAGGAGAAGATAGAACACGCCTACTCATATCTGAGCAATACGGTACAGCTCGGAGTCTGCTATCAGCAGACGAACGAGGAGATGGCGGCCTGGAGTTTTTTGAATCATATCAGCCTCCTTCTTTTCTCCTCCCTGATCAGAGCTCTTGAGACCAGAGGTCTGTCCGACACCTTCCTTCCCCAGGATATCATCAGCATTGTCAGAAACGTCTCCCTCGTGCACTGGGGACATGAACAGCCTGCAGTAAGCGAAATCGCACCCAAAGAGGAAGAGGTTCTGCATCAGCTGGGAGTCGACATCACCAGTCAGAGCCGTCTCGCCTTCTGGAACATCAGAAGCTGAAAGGTTCTGCACAGGATGCTCTCTGCTCTCCATCAGGCTCAGGAACAGCTACAATTCTTGCTGAGTGTGTTTCCAGTCAAGAGCCTTATAGATCAATTCCTGAATGGTGTTGATATTGAGTTTGAACTTGATGTTCTCGACATGAGTGCTCACGGTGGAACGGGTGATGTTGATATGTTTTGCGATCTCTCTGGTAGTCAGCCCCTGGCCGAGCAGATCGAAGATCAGCGTTTCCTTCTTCGTAAGATACCTTACAGGAGAGACGGGCTCCTGAGAGGAGGCTGGTGCAGATTCCAGAAGCAGCTTCGAGATATGCGGAGAGAGATAGAGATCCCCCTGAGCAACAGTCCGGATCGCAGACAGAAGGTGAAAAGTTGTCTCCAACTTGGTCAGATAGCCGGCCGCGCCAAGACTGACAGCCTCCTGGACGAGCGAAAGGTTCTCATTCATCGAGAGAATGAGAACTCTCATTCTCTGTAGCAAGTCCTTATGAAGAGCAAGAAAATCCATCCCGCTGCGGCGGTGTTCGAGTGAGATATCGAGCAGAAGGACCTGAGGAACTTCCTTCATGAGCAGATCTTCGAGCTCAGCTACCGAGGAGGCGGCTCCGATGATCGTGATCTCGGGATCCTTTGACATGACCGTTTCGATCCCGAGACGGATGAGCTCGTGATCATCTGCGATAATCATGCGTATCATACGGATACCTCAGGTATCTCTGCGGTGATGGTGAACAGACCGCCTGTACGGCTTCCGGCATCAAACGTGCCACCGAGATGTTCGATTCTATAGCGCATGATATCGATCCCATGCCCCTTTGCTTTATCAAAGACCGTCCCTGAAGTTTTAACTCCGTTATTGCTCATCTTGAGGAAGAAACGACCATGATTCTTCGTGAGTTCGATTCTGATAAAATCGGGAGAAGCGTGCCTGATCGCATTGGTAAGAGCTTCATTGACGATCAGGTAGATCTGCTCGGTGACAGGATTCCAACCCTGAATCGAGTCAAAATGTATATCGGTAAGAAGGGTAATCCCGAATATGTCCCTGCTGCGCTGAGTCATCTGTTCGATAGCCGCCTGCAGCCCGAGGCTGTTGAGACGCGATGGGCCGAGGTTGTCTATCACATGCCTCAATTCCTCATTGATCCGCGTTGAAGTCTCCTTCAGCAGATCAACGGTTTTCCCCTCCTGTTCCCCGCATATCTTCAGTGAGTCGACAAGATAGGCCATTCCGTGAGTGAGCTGTCCGAGTCTATCGTGCAGGTCTGCCCGGATCTTGTTGCGGGTATCATCAGCTGCACTGATGATCAGTGTCTTAGCCTCTTCCAGCCGCTTCCTGTTCTCCAGAAGACTTCTGACGATGAGTAGTGCGTATCCAATGGAATAGATACTGGAAAGCACCTGAAGTACAGTATCCTGGTACTGCCCGCTGAGATAGAATACCAGATCATGGATCAACCCGTACAGCGCCACCGAGAGGATCATAATACGCGGTACGTTCCACAGAAAGGACCTCTGAGAGGGATAGGAGAACAGGGCTGAATACTGCAGAAAAAGGAAATACGTGAATACGACCACCGAGAGAGGACTGGCCACCACGCTGAGACTGTATACACTCTTGTAAGGAAGAACCACTGACAGTATTGCAAGCAGGAGAAAGAAGTAGTGGGAAATCTGGACGAACAGATCATGCTCTTTCGGTCTGATATCATGTATGATCGACTTGAATATAAAGCCGTTACTGAGGTAGAAGAAGAAGAATGTACCTTTCTTCACAAGGATATAATCAATTCCTGGTACAACCTGATAAATCGGATAGGAGTTGTACAACAGAGATCCCAGGGCCACCGAGGCGGCCGCTGAAGCGAAGTAGAACAGGTTGAACTCACCAAGTTGAAGAGCAAGGGCGCTGATGAACACGACAATGAAAGCAAGAACACCGATGAGAATGAACTCGATTGAAAGACGACGATTCAGACGATGTGTAAGAATCGGCGCCTTGGCAATCACCACTCGCTCCCACAGACCGGCTCTGGGATGGGTGAAGTTACTGACCTTGAACTCAAGTACATTCTCCCCTTCTGTGAGTGTGAACGTGTAGACCACGGGACGGGCAGAAGGAACCGCATGGGCAGCGTCCTGTGCATACACCCCCTGAGAGCCGACCAGGTTCCCGTTCACGTACAGTTCACTGCTGGTTCCCGTATTCTTCGTGTAGAGCTGCACGGGTATACCCGCATCTTCAGGAGAGACTTCGAGAGTGATGCGGTAGGTCCCCGCACCATTTTCCCAGGCAACCGCAGGGACCTTCTGGAAGGTGTTCACTCCCTCCCTGACCAGCTCCCACTCACCGCTGAGAGCCGTGATGGATGACTCTTTTTCCAGGGAGGGAAGAGTTGCCCTTCCCTCTTGTACAGAAATGTCAGACCGTTCTTCTGGGACCGATACTGTGCTGATAAAGAGAATGAGAAGAAGAGTAAGGAAGGAGAGCACGAATGGTAAAGATCTTGAAGTTTTGCTCAGGGAATTCATTGGCTCATACTAGCATGGAGTGCAATGATCTCCTAGATTTTTCAGAAAAAAAGGATCAATCACTTTTTCTGTGGGATGAGGTTCAG
>JAFGUP010000261.1 GCA_016938475.1 Sphaerochaetaceae bacterium | reverse complement strand
GTTTACAAGTCCTAGTTCTTTGTAAGAAATCATAATAGGTTTTCTCCTTCATATGTACTCGTGTACCTGTAACCTACAGTCAAACGCATCCATTGGTCAACTGACCTTCTTATGATACTGCCAAGAATCATTAGAAATGTATATGCTTTGTACCCTTTCAGGTGTAAGCGGATGTGTACGTACGGCTTTGAAATGAAGTTACGGGAACAGCGATTTGAAGTTGTCAGCGATCTGCTCTATCAGTTGTTCCTGCCCGATTGCACGTACACGGGCGATTTCCTGTACGACGTAGGATACATAGAGCGGCAGGTTGGTTCTTCCCCTCATTGCCTGGGGAGCAAGGTAGGGGGCATCGGTCTCGACAAGGAGTCGGTCGGACGGTACAAAGGCCGCGACCTCTCTGAGTTCACTGTTCTTTTTGTATGTCACAGGACCGGCAAACGAGATGTACAGCCCCGCATCGAGCGCTGTTCGTGCAAAGTCTCTGTCACTCGAGAAACAGTGGATGATACCCGAGGCTGGAAATTCCGAGTGTTTCAGAATAGCCTTCATATCCTCATCAGCATCACGAGAATGGATAATGATCGGTCGGGAAAGTCGGGCGGCGAGCTGTATCTGTCCCTCAAACAGCGTATTTTGCCGCTCAGCACTTCCGTAGTTCCAATAATAATCGAGTCCTGCTTCTCCGATTCCGTCAACGGGATACTCATTGAGCTCCTTTTCCAGGCGACTGAGCAGAAACTCGACAGGTTCATCACCCTGAGCTGCCCACGGACCAAGCCCGTAGCCTGTGCGAAGCATAGGGAAATGAGCCAGGAGTGATTGCTTTTCAACCAGATCGCTGTATTCAAGTGAGATATTCAATCCTCCGGCAAACGAGTGTTCGACAAGTGAGGAGCACACATCAATCGCCGTACCTTCACGTTTTTCGATTTCAGAGAGGTGGAAATGGGAGTCTATCAGTCCGGGAAGTACGTTCATACCTCTCACTGTACGTATTATCCGGATTTCTGACAAGAACTTTTACCCCTATGGTGATATTGTTACATACCTGCAGAACTCTTTACACGTATCTTCTGTTTCGATACCAATTAATAGAAACATCAGGAGATAGATGCTGTATGATAGTCGATGTGAATGAAGAAACCTTCAAAGAACAGGTGGTGGACTCCGAGATTCCCGTGATAGTTGAGTTCTGGGCAAAGTGGTGCGGGTTCTGTAAGGTGCAGGAAGGAATTCTCTATGCGCTTGACGGGGATCTCGATAAGTCGAAAGCAAAGATCTGCATGGTCGATGTAGACCCCAATGAAAACCTGTCAGAAGAGTATCAGATCATGACCATCCCGACGATACTTGCCTTCAGGGACGGGAAGGTGGTTGCTCGGGAAGAGGGTGTAAGGAATGAGATGATCGTTCGTTCCATGCTTGATCTTTAGGTAAGTGCATAGAGGGCATCCCGGTCAGTGATCGTGATGCCTCCTCTCGAAAGGGTGAGAAGGGAGTCTTCCTGGAAGCGTTTGAGCATCCTTGTCACTACCTCCCGAGCCGTTCCGAGGTCCCTGGCGAGAGCCTCGTGGGTGATCTTGAAGGTGTCGCTTTCCGCAATCGCTGATAGTTCGATGATGCGCATGGCAAGCCGCTTGTCGAAACTCATGAAGACTATCTGTTCAACTATCCACATCACATCACTGAAACGTGACGATACAAGTTCATTCGTGAAGTCAAGTACCTCCGGGTTAATAGCACCTACTGTCTTGAAGCTGTCGGTGGTTACGCGGAGCATGGTAGTGTCCTTTTCCGCAGTGACATACACATCGAAGGTGATATTCCGTATCAGGCAGGATGCAGAGAGGACGCAGACATCTCTGTCGAACAGCCGGTAGAGTGTGATCTCCTTGCCTGTTTCGCTGACGATATAGACGCGGAGCTGGCCCGAAAGTACGAGAAGTAGCCCCGTGCAGACGTTCCTGTCCTCATGGACGACATCCCCGGCTTTATGAGTGAACTTGATCGTCCCCTGGAGTAATGTGGTCTTATCACTGTCAGAAAGATTCTTCCAGAAGGGAAAATTCTCGTCTATAGCCCTCAAATCGGAAGGTTCAAGCATCAGGCATCTCCTTACCAGCCATAGTACAGAACTATCGCATTCCATACAAGATAATGGGGGTAAATAAGAGATGTATAGTTGACTCATCATAACCGGGCGGTTTAGTATGACTAGCGCGCCGAAGTGGTGGAATTGGTAGACACAAG
>JAFGUP010000260.1 GCA_016938475.1 Sphaerochaetaceae bacterium | reverse complement strand
GACGAGACGTTCCCTTCGACCCGTACCGGTAAGATAGAGCGGTATGCATTGCAGGAGCAGAGGTGGGGCTACCGCCATCTGGCAGACAGTGTCGAGCGAGCCATCTACCGGACGCTGCAGGAGGCAGTGCAGGGTCGTTCACTGACAGCCACGATGGACCCGGCGGGCACGGATCTTGTCTTCAATGTCTTTTTGACACTTATCAATGATTACCCGGAGTATTTCTGGCTCTCTCCCCGGCTTGATTTCACCACGCGCAGTGTGAACGGCAGTGCCGTGGACATGGACATCAGATTCACCCATACGGTGGGTCCGCAGGAACTCAAGGAGAGAGAGGAGCAGGTGGCCCGTGTCCTTGAGAAGATTCTTGACGAGGTCGGTGATATCACCGACCCGTACGAGCAGGTGAAACGGGTCTATGAGTATCTCATAACCGAGACGAAGTACCGTTCCCGTGTGACAGATCAGTCAATGTACTCGGTGCTTGTCGAGGGGAGGGGCGTGTGCGCAGGGTATGCACGCGCCTTTCAGTTCATCATGCGGAACCTCGGATTCGAATCTATCATCGTCACCGGTGACCTGAAACAGAACGGCAGGGAGGGCGGGGTTCTTTCCCTGTTCACTCCGTATATCAGTGAGGAACTGGACGGTCATGCATGGAATATGGTGAAGATAGGAACACAGTGGTATCACGTGGATGTGACAAGTGGAGAAGCCCTGACCACCATGAACCGCAACATTTCGTACAATTTTCTCACGATACCAACCGAACAGATTCTGAAGACTCATCTGCTCTCTGCCGGTCAGATGATTCCTCATTCCGATTCGTATGATCTTGAGTATTATCGTACCCACGGACTGTACTTGGAGCGTTTCGATCTGCGAGCATACCAGGACCTCTTTTCCATCGCAGAGGAAAAAAAGGAGAGGGACCTTGATGTGCGGTTTGCCTCCACGGAGGCTCTGCAGAACGCGGTTGATAATCTTATCGGCAGGCAGAAAATATTCCAGTTCCTTAATGACGATGAGATACGGTATTTCATTGATGATGTGAACATGATTCTCACCGTGGAAGTGCCTTGAACACCTGCCTATGTCGGTTCCCTTCCGTTTTTCGTTGCATTCAATACTCTGCCTATGTAACAGTGTTAGGAAAAGTCTCACAAGGAGGAATACTATGATGGATACCATACGCGATCTGCATCTGGAGATCGTACATATCGGCATTAATAATCAGGATGAGAAGAAGGCACGTGAAGTACAGTGTGCCTTGGCCGATCTTCTTGGCCTTGAAAAGCGTGAGGGGGGCAAATCGGTCTTTGTCGGCACGGTAGTTGAATGCATGAAGAGTAACTTTCGGGGCACCCATGGGCATCTTGCACTCGCCGCCGATGACCTGGACAAGGCCATGAAGGTGATGGAACAGCACGGATACACGTTCGATCCGGACACTCTTTCCCGTGACGAAAACAACGTGGCTAAGGCTGTGTACCTTACCGGTGAGATCGGTGGATTCGCCATCCACCTTTTGAAAAGGAGCTGACAGGAGATGAATCGGGTGGAACTACTGGTTGACTGCAAGAACCTGCTCGCAGAGGGAATCCTCTGGGATGATAGAAAGGGCTGTCTCTTCTGGAGTGATATTGAAAGTAGACGTTTATACCGTTTTGACAGTGTTTGTGGGTCGCTTGAGCATAAGGATCTTCCCGAGAAGCTCGGGTCGTTCGCATTCACGGAAAGTGGAGGCTTTCTGTTCGCATTCAGTTCCGGACTCGCCCTCGGGTCTTGGCAGAGTGATGAATTCGAGCCGCTGGTCTCGGTCAACGAGAAGGATGCTGCTGTGCGTCTCAATGACGGACGGTGCGACCGTCAGGGCAGGTTCATCGTTGGTGATTATGACCGTGATACAATGAATAGAGGTAGTGCCTACAGTGTGACGGCAGACGGGTCGGTGACTCGACTTTTCGGTGGATTGAACAGTGCCAACAGTACCTGTTTCTCTGTCGATGGAACGAAAATGTATTTCACCGATTCCCCGCAGAAGGAGATCTGGGTATTCGATTATGATCCTGCTGCAGGTACGGCATGCAATAGACGCCTGTTTGTCTCTCTCAGAGATCAGCCGGGGCTTCCAGATGGTTCGGTCGTGGATGCAGAAGGCTATCTATGGAATGCACAGTGGGCAGGCAGCCGTATCGTACGCTACTCACCCGCAGGAGAGATCGACCGGGTCATCGAATTTCCCGTTCGGGATATCACCTGTCTCTGTTTCGGTGGCGAGCATCTTGATACACTTTATGTGACCACAGCACGTAATACACTCAGTGCTGAGCAGCTGAAGGAGAGACCGTTATCCGGTGGGGTCTTCTCTGTCAAAGTGGATGTGCCTGGTCTCAGTGAGAATCGCTTTCCCGTTTGAATAGTTTCTCATCTTTTCTTTTTCTCTGCCCGGTGTCTATGGTAGAATACCCAAGGGAGGTAAAATCGGATGAAACAAAGAACGTTCCCACAGGGATTCCTCTTTGGAACAGCTACGGCGAGTTATCAAGTGGAAGGAGCCGTCGGAGAGGGTGGTAGGAAAGCGAGTATCTGGGATACCTTCTCTCACACCCCGGGTACGGTTACCAACGGGGATACCGGTGATATCGCAGTTGATCAATACCACAGGTATAAGGATGATATAGCCCTGATGAAGGCAGCAGGGTTCAAAGCCTATCGATTCTCTATAGCGTGGCCGAGGATCCTCCCGGAGGGGCGGGGAAACGTCAATGCGGAGGGTATTGCCTATTATCGGAATCTGATCGATGAACTACATGCTGCCGGCATCGAAGCCGTTGCAACGCTCTACCATTGGGATCTCCCACAGGACCTTGAAGATACTGGCGGGTGGCTGAATCGAGACACTGCATTGCGATTTGCCGAATATGCAGAGGTCTGCTATAGCGCATTCGGTTCTTCAATCGATATGTGGATCACACTGAATGAGCCGTGGTGTGCAGCTGTTCTCGGATATGGGACAGGCTTACACGCTCCTGGAAAACACGATCTATCCTTGGCCTGGCAGGCAGGGTACAACCTCCTATATGCCCATGGTCTTGCCCTGCAGCGTTATCGCACTCATTCCTTGAACGCACCTATCGGAATCACTTTGAATATCGAGACCCCGCGTCCTGCCGTGAGTCGGGCTGAAGACAGAGAGGCAGTGGATAAGGCTATGGACATGAAAACCAGATTCTTCCTCGATCCACTCCTGTCAAAGGGCTTTCCCCTTCGCCATTTCGCTTCGTATCCCCACCTCAGCCCTCCACAGATCAACCGGGAGGATCTGCAATTAATGGCTGAAAAGATCGATTTCCTCGGGTTGAATTACTATTATGAGCATGCTATTTCTTCAGTGCCTCAGAAGGGTGAAAAACCCCATCCTGAGGGCTTTTACGAAGTCGCGAGTCATCATGCTACGACCGAGATGGGATGGCCGGTGGTCCCTCAGGGGCTGTATCGTCAGCTGAAGTGGGTAACCGAGTATACTGAAGGTTCTCTTCCCCTGTACATCACTGAGAACGGCTGTGCTGTAGCTGATGAACTTAGCACAGACGGGAGTCGCTGTCATGATCCAGAAAGGATCGCATATCTCAGGAGCCACCTCGCATCTGCATTGGATGCAATTGAGGATGGAGTACCTCTGAAAGGGTATTTTGCCTGGTCCCTGATCGACAATTTCGAATGGGCATTCGGTTATTCCAGACGCTTCGGGCTAATCTACGCCGATTATGCGTCACAGGAGAGGATTCCTAAGGATAGCTATTATTACATGAGAGAGGTGATAGCAGGGTCTGAAAGTGTGTGATAGTGAACGTGTTTTCATGTGAGTGAAAGATGGAATATGAAAAGGAGTGGGGGATGAATAGGATAATCATAGTCACACTGGTTCTGAGTGTGTTGATACCTGTTGTGAGTGCCGACGCTCTTGAATACTCGATAGGAGTTGACTGGCAGCTCAGTGCTCAGGTCGGGGTTATGAGTCACCTCTCTGACCGTATTTCATTACAGGGTGCTCTGGGGGTCTCCATGATGGGACTGATAGCAGCAGAGGCCTTTGCGGCCTATCGTTTACCTCTGTTTGATCCTCCCTGGAGTACATACGTTCTATTAGGGATTCCAAACTTCCTGATAGTCCCGACTCTGGAAGGGGCTATGCTCTCCTTAGGCGGTGCCTTTGATGTTGAAAGGGACCTATCGGACTCATTCGCGCTTCATCTGAAGCTGGGAGCGGGGTATCCCTTCTTCTTTGAGGAAGGTAGGGACACTGTGCGCGATACCCTCTTTCCGCTCGGTCTGTGGCCGGAGGCTTCTCTGGTGATGTACTATCGGCCTTCATCTTCAATTCGATAATGTTTCTCAAACGTGGATTACACAGCGTCTGTACACGAGCAGATACAAGAAAAGGCCTTCCATTCAGGACGAAAGGCCTCTTTCAATTTTACTCAGTGTGATGGGTTAGTTCACCCAGTCAGACCAGATTTCTGTGTTCTCATCCTTCCACTGGCGGGCAGCCTCAAGGGTGTCAAGGTTAGATTCCTGCAGGTGCACCATGAGAGGTCCGATGGTCTCGTTTGTCCAGTAGACGTTCTTCATGAATTCAGTGACTTCAGGAAGGTCTTCTTCTACACCGTTACGTCCGAGAATGTAGATGTCATTGGGAGCGAAGATTTCTTTTCCATCCTGTTCAAGGATGACAAGGTCGTACAGACCGAACATCGAGTGTGGCTGCCAGCCCATCCCGACGATGTACTCTTCGTTCTCGATAGCTCCATCAAGTGCTGCCATCATGGCAGGACCTGATGAGGCGAGGAGTCTGATTCCAGCATCGTCAAGACCATAGGCCGGTATGAGCTGTTCTTCGGTCTGGATCATCATCCCGGCTCCTGCATCGATTCCGGTGATCTTGTAGTCGAGTTTCTTTGCCACGTCCGGTTTCGCGAGGTCTGAGAGTTTTGTGACGCCGTCATCTGCCATGTACTTGGGAATGATCAGACCTGTGATACCGTTGTCATAGATTTTTTTGATCTTGACGATATCAGTGCCGTCCACATATACGCCATGAAGGGTAGGAAGCCATCCTTCCATGAAGAAATCCTGGTCGCCGTTAGCCACGGCTGAGATTCCGGGAGCAACATCCGCTGCTGTCAGGTTCACCTCGTATCCGTATTCATCCTCAAGAACTGCTGCAATAAAGTGTGTCCATGCAACGCCCTCTTCCCAGTTAGCATAGGTCAGGTTCACAGATTGAGTAGTTTCTCCTTCACCATTGGCTAAGAGTGCGAACGGTGTAAGCAGAGTAATCATCAGGGTAAAAAGTAGTAACTTTTTCATATTTTATCCTCCATAAGATAGTGTGTTTGTATGTCATTGTGATAGGAGTCGTCTCTTGATTCAGAGATATGGGTAACCACTGTCGGTTGCCGGTGCCGCTGTGCCTGCACGGAAGGTGCTGCACGTTCTCTCATCGCCTGCAGGTTGATTAGAAAATCAAGTCGAACTCCAAGTGTGTACAATGTTCGTATGGGTATAGTACACTACTTAACAAGTTTATAAAACCCCCTCAAAGAACAAAAAAACACTCATGAAATATTAACAGTATTAATTTAGATGAATAATTCAAATGCTATATTTGAAAAAATGTATAAAAATGTATTTTGTACATAGCTTATGTTCAGCCGAACATTTTATGATATTCCCCCTGAGATCCTGCGACGTCTGATGGCAGCGCGATGCTGTTCAATCGATCTTAAGGCCGCGCTCGAGTTTTCGTTGCTTTAATTCTTTTCTCACGCTGGCGGCAACCTGTGATGATACATCTGAGTCGTCAGTGATGGAGAAGATGTAGAAGAGCTTCTGGATCTCCTGAGACAACCCGGTCCAGGATCCCTGTGACACCTCCTGATCAGCCGGTCTCTTCCAGAAAGCCTCCAGAAGTTCTTCTCTGATGCTCTCACACGAATGGGTGTCTGAAAGCAGGTAGGAGTCCATCACCGAATGGATCCATGATTCGATGACCGACTGAAGGAATGCAAGGAACATCTTTGCATCAAACAACTCTTCGAGTCGATGTTTGGGTCGCTTCATTCGTGACAGAAAATCCATAAAGCCGGGTTCAAGTCGTTCGCGTGCACGAATGTACTGGTAGGCTTTTTCCGGCGGATATGAGTGAGAAGCCAGGTATCCTCTCAGTCCGCAGGTCCTCATGGCGATTCTCTGAGAGTCACGGTTGTGTTCAATGAATATGGTATCCCTTTCATGATCCTGATGTATGTGGTAGTAAGTCGCATAGAAGTCTTCGTGGGCTAGAGTCGGGTCCTGTTCAAGCTCTTTTTTCCCTTTCAGGAAATTTCTGCCCAACTCTCTCTGCGCGGTTATCTGATCGGTAGGAGAGAGACACAGGTAGAGGGTAAGTGAGTAGCTGTTGGCACCCCGTCCTCTCCTCGGGGCTTCCACTGTGATGGTCTTCCTCCACATATAGACGCCGTAGGGTTCATAGTAGTTTACAGTATCGTGAATGTGAGCACTCGATTCCCGCACTGAATCCAGATAGATCTCATTATCACTCGGTAGTTCGATAAAGAACCTGTAGTTGTTGCGTAAAAGATGATTAACATGGGCATGACTATACGCTTTAGAAGAGAATATCAGTACGGGACCTTTCCTCCACTGAGTGTTTCTCAGATCCTTCAGCTGCGAGTCGAACGAGCTCTGGGAACAATCGGATTCTTCGCGATTCAGGATACGGTAGAACAAAGGACGCAGAGTACGCTCTTTGAGAAACATGAGGAGGGGGGGTATACCCGATAGAGGTTCGGGCGAAATGACCAGAACGATGGTGTCAGGGTAGGGGGACTGAGAATCTCTGGAGTCGATCTCATGATGTTTCCTGAATTCGACAAGAAATCTCTGGATCGAATCCGTGTCAAGCAGATTCAGCTGGGCTGTAATGAGATGCTCACTCAGTTTCTGCCCAGAGGTATGAAAACAGGTGTCCTGAAAATGTCTCGGGCGGTACAGAGGTCTGTCCGGGTACGTCATCAGTGACTCGAGCAGGGAAAGGATACTGCGGTAATTATCGGAGTATATCTTGTAAAGAATCTTCTTCATACCAGTGCTGGTACTGCCCTTTTCGATCAGTGCAGTGAAACCGTACCGTTTTATTTCATATGCCGTTCCCTTCACTATGGATGCCCCGGGTGCCTCCTGTTCCCAGAGGAGGCCGGTCTCCTTCTGTATCTGATCAGACAGTGTGAGAAAGGTCTTATTGGGGACAAATTCGCCCGTGCTGTTCAGTTTCCCTATACACTGTTTTGTCACTTCGGGATACGTCTTTCCTGGGATATAGGTCGAATGCCCCCAATAGAGATAGGTGACTCCTGTTTGTTTATTATGATGACGTATGATCCTGTTTTTCTTTTCCATATATGTATGAAATATACATACGTAATTCTTATCTGTCAATAGGATAATATTTCTATAAATCTAAATATAATAGTAGGTTACATACTTACAAAGCTCAGCATTGTGTGTGTGAATTTCAGGAAAATCTGAGAAAAATGTATGAATAATGTCTGAATAGAATATTTAAATATATAAAATACAATAATTTGAACCCTGAAATGTTGTTCGGTTGACGTAACGGTGGATCTCCAGTATCCTAGAGTTACGTGCTGCACACCTGCAGCGAACACTCGCTTGTTGCGTGTTCTGCCCTTTTGAAAATGCGAATTTCATGCATGTATCAGTTTCCAGGTGTCAGCCGATCAACGTACTAGGAGAATACTATGGCTCTTGTAGAAGTGCGGGATCTTCACAAAATTTTCGGTCCGAATCCGAGAAAAGCGATCCCTCTCATAAAAAAAGGATTAACGAAACAGGAAATCCTGAAAAAAACCGGGTGTACGGTCGCCATCAATGGCGCTTCCTTCTCCATTGAAAAGAAGGAGACTTTTGTTGTGATGGGGCTTTCCGGCAGTGGAAAATCGACGTTCATCAGGTGTCTCAACCGATTGATAGAACCTACCACGGGAGAGATCCTGATCGATGGGAAGGACATCATGAAGATGGATAAGGAGACTTTGCGGGAAGTCAGACGGTATAAGATGTCGATGGTGTTCCAGCATTTCGGTCTTCTTCCTCATCGCAATGTCGTAAACAATGTCGAATTCGGCCTTGAGGTCGGAGGAATGACAAAAGATGAACGACGGGAGAAGGCGGTCAGGGCTATCAAGCTTGTGGGGCTCGAAGGATTCGAGCAGAGCATGCCGAGTGAACTTTCAGGCGGCATGCAGCAGCGTGTCGGTCTTGCCCGTGCGCTGGCTAACGACCCTGAGATCCTTCTCATGGATGAGGCTTTCAGTGCTCTTGACCCCCTCATTCGTACCCAGATGCAGGATGAACTGCTTGATCTGCAGACAAAGATGCATAAGACGATCATTTTTATCACACATGATCTTGATGAGGCTCTGAAGATCGGAGACCGGATTCTTATTCTTGGACCTGACGGCAGAGTCCGGCAGGTGGGAACGCCTGAGGAGATTCTTGCCGATCCGGCAGACGATTATGTGAAGAAGTTTGTACAGAATGTAGACCGTACCAGAGTTATCACAGCAGGTCTTATCAAGCGCAGGTCACCCACTGTCTGCGTTGCCAAGGATGGTCCTGAGGCTGCGATGCGTCTGATGGAGAAGCATGGCCATTCACATATCTTTGTTGTCAATGCTGACCGAGTACTTCAGGGTATTCTCTCGATCGATGACGCTGTGAAGCTGAAAAAAGAGAAGGTGCGGGACTTATCGAGCAAGATCAACACTGATGTATATACGACACTCCC
Source organism: Sphaerochaetaceae bacterium (assembly GCA_016938475.1). Lineage (GTDB taxonomy): Bacteria > Spirochaetota > Spirochaetia > Sphaerochaetales > Sphaerochaetaceae > SABI01. The sequence goes on along the minus strand of JAFGUP010000260.1, from coordinate 1,739 downwards.
GGAGACTGCCGTCGCCGATCTCATGGCGACCGCTCTCGAGACGCGTTTCCCCATAGCTGTCATTGATCAAGATGGTGTTTTTCAGGGGATCGTCGATAGAGCTGCGATCATCCGTGAGGTCAATGAGGGGATGGATGACCAGACGCTCACTCCGACTGCTCTGAGTGATATCCATGATGAGCTGAATGAAAGGGAGGGTAACGCGTAATGAATCAGATACGAGATATAGTAAATATAGGCGGCATCTTTGAGTCGATAATCGACTGGTTGACAGAAAATGGAGACTGGTTCTTCGATTTCATCGCTCTCCTTGTAGAGGGACTTCTTGACGGAGTGACATGGGTGTTTTCCTTCCCTCCTGCATTGATCATCATAGCGATTTTCACCGTGCTTGCATGGAAGGTGGCAACGAAGGGTGTTGCCCTTTTCACGTTAATCGGATTCCTTCTTATCCTCTATATGGGTTACTGGCAGCAGACGATGGACACCCTTTCATTGGTGATAGCGGCTGTGGTCTTCGGTCTACTCGTGGGTATTCCTATCGGAATATGGGCTTCAAAATCTGATAAGGCGTGGAATGTGATCAGACCGATCCTGGATTTCATGCAGACACTCCCCGCTTTCGTCTACCTGATACCGGCTGTACTGCTGTTCAAACTCGGACCTATTCCGGGTGTCATAGCGACGTTGATATTCAGTCTTCCCCCTGCTGTTCGTCTGACGAACCTCGGGATCAGGCAGGTTCCCACCGAGATCAAAGAGGCGGCCCGTGCCTTCGGTGCAACGTCCTCACAGATGCTTGTAAAAGCTGAGCTTCCGGTAGCGCTCCCGACCATCATGGCCGGAGTGAACCAGACCATCATGCTTGCACTGTCCATGGTTGTCATCTCGGGCATGATCGGTGCCGGTGGACTCGGTAATGTCGTGCTCAAGGGAATCACACAGCTCAAGATCGACATCGGTTTCGAAGGTGGTGTGGCTATTGTAATACTTGCCATTTTCCTTGACCGTGTTACTCAGGCTCTCAGTGACAGGTCGGGCAGACAAAGCTAGATAGCGCTGACTCATAACACAAAGCGGTTTTCCCGGAAAGGAAAACCGCTTTTTTCATGGCTGCCGATAGAAAAGCAGGTCTCTCGATCATTGATCTCCGTACTTTATCTCAGAGGCTGGTCGCTTGGCTACAGGAGGTAGGAGTGCAGAATCCTGTTGAAAGTCTGAGAGGGACGCATTGCTTCTTCGAGCTTTGTTGCATCCGGGTGGTAGTACCCGCCGATATCAGCAGGGGATCCCTGGGCACCAAGCAGTTCAGCATCAATGCGTTCCATCTGTGAAGCAAGTTCCTCAGCGATCGCGGTGAAATGTTTTTTCAGGATAGTATCATCATCCTGGGCGGCAAGGGCCTGAGCCCAGTAGAGAGCGAGATAGAAGTGGCTTCCTCTGTTATCGATTTCATGTACTTTTCTTGATGGAGACTTCTGCATCTCAAGAAGCTGTTCGGTAGCTGTATCAAGTGCCTTCGCAAGGGTGAGGGCTTTGTTGTTACCGTGTACCTGAAAGAAGTGTTCCAGAGAAACAGCGAGAGCGAGAAACTCTCCCAGAGAGTCCCACCGCAGGTGCCCTTCTTCCAGGAACTGCTGCACATGTTTGGGAGCAGAACCGCCGGCACCGGTTTCAAAGAGCCCTCCTCCTTGCATGAGAGGTACAATCGAAAGCATCTTTGCGCTTGTTCCGAGTTC
>JAFGUP010000259.1 GCA_016938475.1 Sphaerochaetaceae bacterium | reverse complement strand
TCATGGAGTTGCTTTCGGCAAAGCCGGTGAAGGGCGTGCCAACCCTGAAAGCATGCTTCAGGCAATCGAGATGGGAGTGAAGATGGTCTGAAGAATATTTCAGACTTATTTATGAATAAAAAGGTTATGAGAAAAGGAGATTCTACTTTGTCAAAATTAGTAGTAAGCCACAATCTGGCAGCGCCTGTCATGGATTATCTGAGAAAACAGATAGATGAGGTTGTTGTTGCGGATTCCGCTGATCAGGATATATTGCTTTCCCATTTGAAAGACGCTGATGCAGCGATTATCAGGATTGGGTCGATAACAGGAGAGATGCTCCGTCAATGCCCGAACCTAAAGGTGATCGGTCGGAGTGGTGTCGGGTATGATGATATTGACATTGTCTCGGCCACAGAACAGGGCATTCCCGTAACGATCACGCCGGGCGGAAATGCCCGGGCTGTTGCTGAACATACCTTCACACTCATCCTTGCGGCTGCAAAGAATATCGTCAGGATGGACATTGCTACAAGAGAAGGCGATTTCTATATCAGGAATACAAGAAACTGCGTGGAACTGTATGAGAAGACACTCTTCCTCATAGGTTTCGGTCATATCGGTAAACTTGTTGCTTCCTATGCAGATGCCTTCGGCATGAAAGTCGCAGTTTATGATCCTTTCCTTGCATCTTCAGTGGTTGAAGGTATGGGATATCAGTATGTCCCAGTTCTTGAAGAGGGTGTGAAAGAAGCAGATGTGATCTCCCTGCATATCCCCATGACAGAGGAAACCAAAGGGCTCTTCGATGTTGCGATGATTTCGAAGATGAAAAAGAACAGCATCCTTGTAAACTGTGCTCGGGGTGGAATCATCGATGAAGAAGCGCTAATCAGTGCCCTTGGCTCCGGACACCTGTACGCTGCCGGCACGGATGTGTTCTCCGTTGAACCCCCACCACAGAATCTGCCTCTACTGAAGGCAGAAAATCTGACAATTTCTCCTCATAATGCTTCCCTTACCGAAGAAGCGGTCATCTCAGTTCACCAGATGTGTGCCGAGAGTATCGTGAGTGTCATTCAGGGAAATAAATGGGAGAAAGTCGCTGACAGACGTGTATATGAACATTCTATCTGGAGGTATAAATAGTTATGGGAAAAGGTTTTAAGGAGGTATACACCGGTCTGGTGCTGCTTATCTTCTCAGTGCTGATGTACTTTGTCATCATTCCGATGAACATCAAATCCTATGCGGTCTATGGACTACCGCCCTCATTCTTCCCGAAAGTCATTTCGGCTGCGCTCGCGCTATTCTCTCTACTTCTCCTGATCTCAGGAGTAAGAGAAGGAGGAAAGGAACTCTTCGGTAAAGAGGCAATTTCAAAACATCTCAGATCAATAAACAAAAAAACCGTGAAGAATATCGCGATGATTTTCGGTCTGTTCATTCTCTATCTCATCGGGCTTGGTACTATAGGATTTCTTATATCTACCCCCATTATCATATTCCTTCTCGGCCTCGCGTTCCGATGGAAACGCTATATCATCCTCACCATCCTCGCACTGGTAGCCACTGCCGTCCTCTATGTCATCTTCGGCATTGTTCTCGGCAGCCCGCTGCCCTAAGGAGCTACTCATGTTTCAAATGATTATTCATGGTTTTATAGATATTTTCACACTGACGAATCTCCTCTGGATCATATTCGGTACACTCACCGGTATTATCATCGGTGCCATACCTGGACTCACGGCAACGATGGGAATAGCACTTCTCCTCCCTCTC
>JAFGUP010000258.1 GCA_016938475.1 Sphaerochaetaceae bacterium | reverse complement strand
TAATACTTCCAAAGAAAAAGATTTTCCTTGACAGGAGCATTGCCTGGTCGTATTATATCTATAAATGAGAACGGCGTGCGATAATATAGCACACACAGAAGGAAGGAGAGTAGCATGGCAGATGAGATGAAGCAGAACCCCGAAATGGGAAAGAGTATTGATGTGAATGGAGTGATGGTGAACTATCACGACTATGGCACTGGAGAGCCTGTGATCTTCATTCATGGATCAGGTCCCGGCGTCACCGCATGGGCGAACTGGAGGCTCGTACTTCCGAAGATCTCTGAGAAGCGTCGAGCACTTGCTCCAGACATGGTAGGTTTCGGCTATACAGACAGACCTGATGGAGTGGTTTTCAATATGGAGACCTGGGGTAATCAGCTCATAGGGTTCATGGATGCACTGAACATCGAGAAGGCTGACCTTGTCGGGAACTCCTTCGGAGGAGCACTTGCCCTGTGGATGGCTATCAGAGTCCCCGAAAGGATCGGACGAATCGTTCTGATGGGGTCGATGGGAGTCGAGTTCAAACTCACCAAAGGCCTTGATGATGTGTGGGGATATACTCCCAGTTTCGAACAGATGGAGAGATCCCTTTACTCCTTTGTTTCAAATAAATCGATGATAACTCATGATCTGGTCCAGATGCGCTATGATGCGTCGGTCCGCCCCGGATATCAGGAGACGTTCGGCCGTATGTTTCCTGCCCCACGACAGGATGGTGTGAGTATGATGGCATGCTCCTATGCAGATATCATCAAGGTGAAGCATGAGACTCTTGTCGTTCACGGAAGAGAGGATGAGGTTATCCCAATTGAGACCAGTCATGCACTGTTCAACCTTATACCCAATGCCCAGCTGCATATGTTCGGTAACTGCGGACACTGGACTCAGATCGAACAGAACAAGCGTTTTGTCGCCCTGATCGACTCTTTCCTCAACGAAGAATAGGAAACGACTATGGACACACAAAGGATACAGAATATCGCTGACACCTTGCAGCATGCGGCGGACTCCCGGATTTCTATACCACCGCTCAGTGCGACTTATGCTCCTTTCACTCTTGAAGAAGCATATGCTGTTCAGCTGTACAATGTAGAGCGCGGCAAACAGAATGGTAGGATTGTAAGCGGGAAGAAAGTAGGCCTGACAAACAAGGCTATGCAGGAACTGCTGGGAGTCGACCAGCCAGATTACGGTCACCTGTTTTCCGATATGGAGATTACCGACGGAGTGCTGAAGATCGACTTGATGCTGCAGCCCCGCGTGGAAGCCGAGATTGCTTTTGTTCTGAAAAAAGATCTGGACAGCGATGGGACGATCAGCATCGAAGATGTTCTGGATGCGACTGACTACGTTGTTCCTTCACTTGAGATCGTTGATAGCAGGGTGAAGGACTGGAAAATCGGCATTAGCGACACAGTCGCAGACAATGCTTCCTGTGGACGCTATATCCTCGGTTCGAAGAAGACCCCGATCAACGGCTTCGATAGACTTTCGGAGCGGATGGATCTGTACGTCAACGATGAACTGGTGGGAAGCGGAGACGGAAGAGCCGTCCTCGGAGATTCCGCCTACTGCGTGGCCTGGCTTGCACAGAAGATGGGGCAGCTCGGATCGGGGTTGAAAAAAGGGGACGTGGTCCTTCCCGGGGCACTTTCCAAAATGGTGGCTGTCTCTGAAGGAGATACCGTCACTGCCCGTTTCAGCACTATCGGAGAGGTGTCTCTTCTCGTCAAATAAGAAGTGAGATGCATCACAGTAACTATAACTCTTTGGAGGAAGTATGCCTGAGAAAGTAAAAGCGGCCATCATAGGCCCAGGTAATATAGGGACAGATCTGCTCATCAAGCTCAAGCGCAGT
>JAFGUP010000257.1 GCA_016938475.1 Sphaerochaetaceae bacterium | reverse complement strand
TGGATTGCCACGGATTCTTTACAGGTCATGTCAGGGAGCTTTCCGATAGAGCCCGAAAGGTCCATAGGCCCGAGCATGACACAATCTACCCATGGGTTTTCAAGTATCTTATCAAGTTCCTGTTCGATGACTTTCTCGGATTCTATCTGCACGATGCGGATCATCTCAAGGTTTGTGCGATGAACATACTCTTTGATGTCCTGAAGGCCGTAACCTACAGCACGCTGCGGTCCGAAACCCCGGTGTCCGAGGGGAGGGTAGAGAGTCGATTCCATTGCATAGGTACACTCACTTACACTCTGGATCATCGGGAAAATGATTCCTTCCGGTCCCATCTCAAGTACTCGCTTCGCAAGAACCGGATCATTCCAGGGAATACGGACGATAGCGGGCGTTCCTCCTGCGCGTGCTGCGATGAGATTGTTCAGAATTCCCTGATAATCCATCGGGGAGTGTTCGGTATCGACCCACAGAAAGTCGTAGCCTATCGAAGCACACATCTCCGTGACAGCGGGGTCACTCTGGCAGATATGCATTCCTGCAACAAGCTCTGTATCTTTCAGTTTCTCTTTCAATGTTTTCTTCTGCATATCTGTTTCCTTACCTGATGATGTGAGTCTGCTCGAAGAACGGGGAGTGTGCCGGTTTCGAGAGGAGTTCTTTCAGTTCGTCATCGAGTTTTATCAGTGAGATCGAAAAGCCTGCCATCTCCATGCTGGTGGCGAATTCTCCTACATACACATGAAACACCGATAGCTGCTTCTCCTTCAGTATCTGGCTGATACGACGATAGACGATGTACAGTTCCTCTTTCGCTGTCGCACCGAGTCCGTTGACGAGGACAGCGACTTCATCGCCAGATGAGGGACAAAGGTCTGAGAGGATTGTATTCATCATCTGATCGACCACGGTATCGGCACGTTTCATCTTCTCTCGTTTGATGCCTGGTTCTCCGTGGATTCCCATGCCGATCTCCATCTCGTCATCACCGATACTGAACATGGCTTTTCCGACTTCGGGGATGATGCAGGGAGAGAGTGCAACTCCCATCGTTCTTACATTTGCCTTCGCTTTCTCTGCGATTCTCATCACCTCGTCGAAGTCTTTCCCATCGTCTGCTGCAGCGCCTGCTGTTTTGTAGATGAAGAAGATACCCGCGACACCACGTCTTTTATGCTCTTCACCTTCAGGGGCAGAGGCAACATCATCATTGCCGATTACATGGGCTGTCCTGATATCATCCATCTGGGCCATCTCTCCGGCCATCTCGAAGTTCATGATATCTCCGCTGTAGTTTCCGT
>JAFGUP010000256.1 GCA_016938475.1 Sphaerochaetaceae bacterium | reverse complement strand
GAGCTTCCCCTCTCCGTGGGCCTGGGGTTTGCATATAACTCATATGAGGAGACAAGTTTCATGAGTCTCCTGGGAACCCTTGAGGCAGGGGTGAGTTTCTATTGGACTGAGAACTGGGGAGTCTCCCTCTCAGCAGGGCTCCAGGTGATACCTGAGCTGCTCCTGTTCTCTGATAATCCGAATGGTCAGGAGACCGTGATGGGCTTCATGCCGATTACTCTCTCTCTGTCATACCGTGGCGAATAGGAGAAGCACCAATGAGAAAGACAATCTTACACCGGACACTTGCAGGGACTGCAGCACTGCTTCTTCTGTTTACCCTTTCGTGCAATATCGATGACGAGGGGATCTTCTACCGCGTGAGCATATCCGAACCCATCGTTGAGGTTGGAGCTGTCACAGTCATCGATTTCAATGACGCCAATAACATCATCGCCCACACGAAGGATGCAGGCATGCAGCTGTACAACCCAGTCACCGGTGATTGGTCACTGATCTCAGTGGAGAACTCCAACCCGATCAGAGCGAATCTTCTGGCCACGGATGCAACCCGTGTCTTTATCGGTGAAAGTGCTGCCCTTGAAGAAAACAATGATCTGTACACTATCCTCAAGAGTGAATCCTCACCCACGGGAACAGCGTACAACAGTGCGATGAACGTGGTATCTATGGGTCTGTACGGGGATGTCATGGTGGTCGAGACTACCACTGATTTTGAAGTGAGAACTGTAAGCTCCCCTACTTCTGCTGTAACAGATGGGACTTTTTCCACAGCAACCTACCGAAGTGCACAGGTCAGGGCACAGGATGATGATACGTTCCTCGTTCTGCTTCAGAAAGCCGCTGATGATACCTATAGCTCATATCTGTATGAAGGAGGAATCCGGTATCCAGTGACAACTGATCTGGAACAACCGGTACGAGCCTTCTTTGTGGACAGTACTGATCAGGGTATTTTCGTCCTTGGAGATGGATCGGTCTACCGGTCATCTGATGTGGCGGCAACACAACCGACAGATACCGCCAACACCATCACCCTGAAAACTACCAATACGGAGTTCACCTTCCTTCCGGTCCTCACGAACGGTGATGCACTGTACATGCAGGGAAGTGCCAACATCATGTATTCGATCAGTATGACTGACGGGACGGTAGCTTCTGCCGAGGATGATTTTGTCACCACACTTTCCACCGTTGACATCATCAGCTATATAGCAGACGGAACCAACCACTACGCAGGAACAGTAGAACACGGCATCATCGAGATTGAATTCGCTGCTGTGCCCTAGACAGACAGCTCATCAGTGAGCGTGAAAGTGAAAAGAAAAAGCATCCGAGGAGGTCAATCTCTCAGGATGCTTTTTCGTGTCGTCAAAGATGAACAGTATCAGTCACATCTCACTTCATGGAGAATCTTTCTCACTTCAGGGTCGCTGTACTGCTGGTCTATCTCTTCTTTGGTGAGGCCGATGAACTCATGGTTCATGTAGTGTATCCATGCCTCTTCCTGAGGAGTGTGCAGTTCATGCTTTCTGCAGTAGTAATCGGGCTGGATCGGCAGTGGTTCCTGATTATCGAAGAGTGGTATCTTATAGTCATAGACCGCCACCTTGATATCCTCTCGGGGAATTCCCTTACTGAGTATGACCGAAACAAGGGCATTGACGGTTTTTCCGGTATCGAAAATGTCATCCACGATGAGGACCTTGTCACCGCTTCTCAGGTGTTCCGGACTGTAGGTCCACCCATCGATCCTCACTTCACTCTCCATTCGCATATTCTCATACGAGCGGGCGACCACAGCAGCATAAAAGACCGGTCGCTGAGAGTTCTGTTTTCTGATGAGTTTATAATACTCGCTGAAGACATTACCCATGTACACACCACCACGAAGGGAGACATAGATGATATCGGGAACAAAGCCGTCACGTGTGTACATCGTGCTGACCAGTTTCAATGCTGCATCCCTCTGCATCTCAGGGGTAATGAATTCTTTGTTCATGTCGTTGCTCCTCCTAGAGCTGGGTGAGTATCTCTATACCGTGAGCGGTGACGGCGATCGTGTGTTCGTAGTGACTGCTTGGCTGTCCGTCACGAGTCACCACAGTCCACCCGTCCGAAAGGACCTTCACATCCTCACTTCCCTGATTGACCATCGGCTCGATGGCGAGTACCATCCCCTCTCTGATACGGGGATTTGCTGAGAAGGAGGAGACGTAGTTAGGAATCTGCGGTTCTTCATGTACCTCAAGGCCGACACCGTGGCCGCAATAGTCACGGACTACTGAGAACCCGTTGTTCACAGCGTGCGTGTAGACACCCTTGGAGATGTCGTGTATGCGTCCCTTCCCGTTTTCGATTCGTTCAAGTCCCTTGAAGAAGGACTGTTCGGTCACCTCCACGAGCTTTCTGGTCCTCTCTGAAACATTTCCTATCATGAGGGTTCTTGCAGCATCACTGATGTATCCGTTGAGATTGATACCGATATCTAGCGAGACGATATCACCATCTGTGATGATGCGTTCACCCGGGATCCCATGAATCACCTCTTCGTTGATACTGATACAGCAGGTGGCAGGAAAGCCCATATAGTTCAGGAAGGCAGGTGTTCCTTTATGCCTGATGATATAATCATAGGCAAAGGAGTCAACCTCCTTGGTGCTCATGCCGATTTCGACAAAACCGGCGAGTTTTTCATGCAGCTGAGCAAGCAGTCGACAGGACTCGTGTATCCGTTTAATCTGGTCTTCAGTCTTAATAAGAATCATAATCTGTGTTTTTCCATGGAATCAAGGATTCCGTTGATGAACTTGTAGTTCACTTCCCTGCTGTACTCCTGTGACAGTTTCACAGCCTCGGTGATGACAACACGGGAGTGTATCTTCTTGTCGAACAGAAGAGAGAAGACACTGAGGCGCAGGATATTGCGGTCGATTATGTCGATTCTCTCGATAGGCCGGTTGATACTGTATCTGCTGATCATCTCATCTATGGTCGATAGATTCTCGAGGGTCCCGGCGATAAGATACCGCGCGAACAAGGCCGTTTCGGGTTCGATCTGGTCCTGTTCATCTGCATTGACAGTTGGAAAGGAATCAGGGACTATCCCCGTTTCTATCTCTCCATTGAAATCCAGAGCATAGAGTGTCGTGAGAGCAAGTTCTCTTCCTTCATGTCGTTTGCTCACAGTATCGACTCTCCTGTATAGAAGATATCTATAGAAGCCTGTGCGCGAAGCTCTGCAACGAGTGAGTCGATTCCTTTGAGATATGCCTGCTGTCTGAGACGATCGGTCAGGGTATTCTTGATGTACTCCTTGACCGTTGTCGAGCTTTCAGGATTGATCCTATCGGTCAGGGAAAGCAGTTTCGGCTCAGTGTGGGTGATAACCTTCACGATGTGAAATCCACTGTTCGATTCAAGGACGCCGGAAGGTTTGCCGAGTTTAAGTTCGAAGACCTCATCGAAAAATTCTGGACCGAGGGCCTGACGCATCTGATCATCATCAAAGGCAAGCCAGCCGATGTCCCCCCCGCGGTTGATGCTTTCGGTATCCTTCGAGTAGGTGGGAACAAGTTCTTCGAATGTATAGGTGTTATACTTCAGATACCGTGAGACCTTATCCATCTCCTTTTTCACACTTGCTTTGTTCGACTCATCGAAGGGCATGAAAATATGGGATAGACGGACGAGTTCCGGATTCATGAACTGGGACCGGTTCGTCCTGAAAAAGGCATTGATATCATCCTCGGTCGGTTCTGGAAAGGTGTTTATAACAGCCTGCTGGGTATTCCTGACATACTGGTCTACTGTAGAGGAATCCCTCAGCATCGCCTTGAACTCAGGCAGCGTAACGCCGTAGACGTTCATGATACTCATCTCATACTGTGCATCGCTTAAATTCTGTCCTGTCTGCTGTGATAGTGAGGCCTTCTGCTGTGCGATCACCTGTTCTATCTGTGAATCACTGACCAGGTACCCGTCACGTTCAGCGCCCTGAAGGACGATAATGTCATTGATCATGACATCAAGAATCCTTTTAGGGTCCACTGCTGCCGCTTGTTCCCCTGCTTTTTGGAGCTGGTTCTGTTCCTCTTCCACTTTGCTTCTGAGGTCATCATAGGTGATTACCTCCTCTCTGATGAGATTCACTGTGGCGGCGGTCTCGGAATCTGCACTGAGCAATGATGGTATCATCATCATTGTCAGAATAAGAATTGTCGCATATCGTTTTTTCATGATCTCGTACTCCTACGTATTAGGTAAGCTTCAAGTGAGACCCGCTCACCTGGGCCTGTGACGGACTCGTGAGGATGTCTGAATAGGTCAGGTACATCCCCTCCTGCTCCATCACTTTGAACAGTGCCTGCAGTGTCTTCGTCTTTCGGATCGAGTTCTTCGAGACAAATGCGCTGCATCGCTTTCCTGCCACTGAACCGTTCTGTTTAAGAAAGGCGGAGACAGCAGGATCGATCTTCCCGCCCCACAGAGTTGTCGGTGTTGCTACAATCGCGATGTACTGATACACCGCGATGCGTGTATCGGAATCCCGTTTCACATCGATGAGGTCACAGTCTGCTCCCTGCTTCTGTATACCCGTTGCGAGAGCAGAGGCCAATTCCTTTGCCGTCGTCTTCTGAGTGATGTCTGCATATAGAACTGCTGACTTCATAGTTGACCTCCCTTCCAATAGCAAAACCGCATAGAGACTATGCGGTTATATGAGAGTTCCGACGAACACTATTCCTGAGGTGCTTCTGCTGCGTCATTCCACCATTCAGTGGTTTCCTGAACCTGATCATTCGTGACACTGTCAAGAAGGGTGTCCGCTCCAGGGCCTTTGTTGATGACCGCAAGCAGTAAGGCGATGACAAGAAAGGAACCGCCTACGATAGCGGTGATCTTAGTGAGAACCTTGCTGCCCTGTCCTCCGAACGTTGAGTCACTCCCTCCACCGAAGACGCCTCCAAGACCTGAACTTCCGTCACTCTGAAGAGCAACGAGAAGTATGAGGAGGAGAGCCGCGATAACGAAAATGACAAGAAGAATAATGCTGATGATACCCATTGTGGTCTCCAATTAATCGTTGAATTGCACGATCGGTGCGAACTGCTCCACTGTGAGAGATGCGCCGCCGACGAGTGCTCCGTCAATGTGTTCCATAGACATAAGGGATTTCACATTGTTCGGTTTCACTGAACCACCATACTGTATTATGAGGTTATTGGCAACATCTTCACTGAGGATATCTGCAACAACACCACGGATAAAGGAATGAGCGCTGTTCGCGTCATCCGCTGTGGCTGTTTTACCGGTACCGATCGCCCATACTGGTTCATAGGCGATGATCACATCCGCCATCTGAGAAGCCGAAACATCCTTGAGTCCTTCAGTGACCTGGGTTTGGAGAACCTGTTCAAGTCTGCCCGACTCCCGTTCCTCAAGCGTCTCCCCGACACAGAGAATCACATTGAGACCCTTCTCGAGAGCATAGCGCACCTTTCTGTTGATGAACGCATCATCCTCACCGTACAGTGCACGACGTTCAGAGTGGCCGAGAATCACATAGGTGACTCCTGCATCAAGAAGCATATCAGCTGACACTTCACCGGTGAAGGCACCACTTGCCTGGTCGCTCATATTCTGTGCAGCTACCTTGATTGGGGAACCTTTGACGGCTTCAATGACAGCCGGGATGGTGATGAACGGGGGTGCTACCACTACCGTCTCATTCTCTGCAGCCTTGGAAGCGGCATCAATCAGCTGCGCAGCGAATGCTTTCCCTTCAGAGGGAATCATGTTCATTTTCCAGTTTCCTGCGATACATACATTTCTCATATTATTTCTCCAGAGCTTTGATTCCGGGCAGTATCTTCCCTTCGAGGAATTCGAGAGAAGCACCTCCTCCGGTACTTACGTGATCTATTCTGTCAGCATAGCCGAAGGTGTTGACCGCAGCGACTGAGTCTCCCCCTCCCACGACAGTCGTGCCTGTACAGGAAGCGACCATCTCGGCTACCATTTTAGTGCCGTGAGCGAAGGAGGCGAATTCAAATACCCCCATGGGTCCGTTCCACACGATACTGGATGCCTTTTTGAGTTCTTTCTCCACAGCAGCAAGGGTCTTGGGACCGACATCCATTCCGATAAGATTATCGGGGATATCGACCGAGTCGACTGCTACAGGAGATGCCTGTTCATCAAAGCTTTCAGCTCCGACGTGATCAAGAGGTAACAGTACCTGAACACCTTTTTCATCTGCTTTCTTCAGGAAAGATGCGGCTGTTTCAAGGTAATCTTCTTCAAGCAGCGATTTACCGATGGTGTGTCCCTGAACTTTCAGGAAGGTGTAGGCCATTCCGCCTGCTATGACGATCGTGTCACAGGTCTTAACAAGGGATTCGAGGACGGTGATCTTGCTTGAAACTTTCGAACCGCCGATGATGGCTACGAACGGCTTGGCCGGGTTGTTGAGAAGCGGGGCAAAGAACTGTACTTCCTTCTCGATGAGAAGTCCAGCTGCGGATGGAAGGTAATGGGCGACACCCTCGGTGGACGCGTGTGCTCTATGGGCAGTGCCGAATGCATCGTTGATGTAGACATCCCCGTATGAAGCCAGGGTTTTTGAAAACTCCGGGTCATTCTTCTCTTCTTCAGGGTAGAACCGGACGTTCTCAAGAAGGAGGACGTCGCCGCTGTTCAGTGCCTTGACCTGTGCCTCGACCTCCTCTCCTATGACATCCTTGGCGAGGATCACTTCCTTTCCAAGAAGCTCGCTGAACCGTCTGGCAATGGGAGCCATGCTGTATTCACTGTTTTTCTGTCCTTTGGGACGTCCGAAATGGCTCATGACAACTAATCTGGTTCCCTCTTGTGCGAGAATGTAGTTGACGGTATCGAGGGCTTTGACAATCCTCGTATCATCGGTAACGAGTCCGTCCTTGACCGGGACGTTGAAATCGACCCGAATGAGAACTCGCTTATTGGTAAGGTCAAGATCTTTGACTGTGTGTACGTTCATGAAGACTCCTTATAAAAGATAAAACGCACTCCCACATGACGGGGAGTGCGTGGGATTCTATCCGGATAGAAAGAAGATCTGATCAGTCAGCAAGCTTCTTTGCAAGGTCGACAACACGGTTCGAGTATCCCATCTCGTTGTCGTACCAGCTCATGATCTTGAAGAACTTCGGTCCCATCTTCATGGTAAGAGCTGAATCGAAGATCGAAGAGTGTGTGTTTCCTCTTACATCTGAGGACACGATGGGATCTTCTGTGTATTCGAGGATACCCTTCATCGGACCATCTGCTGCCGCTTTGATAGCTGCGTTGAGTTCTTCAACAGAACAATCCTTCTCGAGCAGAACGGTAAGGTCGACGATACTTCCTGTAGGAACAGGAACGCGCATCGCGCCACCGTTGAGCTTGCCTTCGAGTGCAGGGATGACCTTGGAAACAGCCCTGGCTGCACCAGTAGTGGTGGGAATGATTGACAGTGAAGCTGCCCGTGCCCTTCTCAGGTCACTGTGAGGCATATCTAGGGTCACCTGGTCATTAGTGAAGGCGTGAACGGTGGTCATGAGTCCTCTTTCGATACCGAACGAGTCATTGAGAACTTTTGCAACAGGTGCAAGACAGTTAGTCGTACAGGAAGCGTTCGAGTATGCGAGAAGGGATTTGTCGATCTGATCGTCATTGACGCCGAGTACTACAGTCTGATCAATAGCATCCTTAGAGGGAACTGTGAGGATAACCTTCTTTGCTCCAGCTTTGATATGATCCTTGTAACCGCCTCGGGGACCTTCAGCAGTCGCGAACACACCGGTAGATTCGATGGCAATGTCCACTCCCATTTCCTTCCATGGAAGTTCTGCCGGGTTTCTCACTGCAAGAATCTTGATTTCTGTACCATCGACTACGATCGCATCTTCTTTTGCTTCAACCTTCTTGCCGTATACGCCGTAGGTTGAATCGTACTTAAGCAGGTGAGCCAGTGTCTTCGGATCGGTCAGATCATTAATAGCCATGATTTCGATGTTCTTGTCTTCGAAAGCCACTTTGAATACGTTTCTTCCGATTCTACCAAAGCCATTGATAGCAATTTTCATAATTATTTTATCCTCCATACTAGGTATATATCTCAATCAGTATACTGAAGAATCATAGAGAGAGTCAACGAAGCGCAGTCGATTCCTAAAGGTTTCCATGAATAAGAAAATATATATTTATCGATTCCGTGTCACGATCTTCACACTGTTGATCTTGTGCCCATCTATTTCCTGCACAATGAAATCGATGGATTCATAGGTAATCTTTTCCTGGTTGTTCGGTATACGGCCAAACTGTTCAAACACAAAGCCTCCTATCGTTTCAGTCTCTTCATCGGGAAGAGAGAGCTGAAGGCGTTCGTTGATATCGTCGATACTTGTTCTGGCATCACACAGGTAGATTCCCTGGCCCATTTCTATGATCTGATCATCTTCGTCATCATCGAACTCGTCCTGGATCTCACCGACGATCACCTCAAGAATATCTTCCATCGTGACGATTCCGCTGACTCCACCGTATTCATCTATGGCAATGGCGATATGGACTTTCCGTTTCTTGAATTCTCTGAGAAGCTCATCAAGGCGCTTGCTTTCTGGAACGAAATAGGGTTTTCTCATATGCTGGCGTATCTCGAACGGCACCTCCTGATTGGCAGTGATCAGATCCTTCGCATACAGCACACCAACGACATTGTCAATCGTATCGATGAACACCGGGTAGCGTGAGTATCCTTCCTCCCGTATCAGGTCATACAGTTCACTCAGGGAGAGTTCCTCACTGATGAACTGTACATCTATGCGAGGCACCATTACCTCCTTCACCATCGTCTCTTCGAGTTCTTCGATACCTTCGATCATTGAACGTTTCTCTTCAATCATCTGAACAGAGTTCCCTTCATGTTCTCCTCTAAAAAGCCGCGCCAGAGTTTCTGCCAGTTTACTCAGATTCTTCACCTATCCAGCTCCTTCGCAATCAATTCTACAAGTCTTTCCTGCTGCTGCAACATCGGTTCATCATCATCATTGGTTTCATGATCGTACCCTGTGAGGTGCAGCATACCGTGCACTAATATTCGTATGAACTCATTATCGGGGTCAACAGAAAAATAGGAACAGTTGTCGAGAACATCGGATGGGGAGATGATCAGCTCGCCAAGGTAGCTATCGGTCTCGATAGCGGGGAAATCATCTTCGGTGTCATACGTTGCGAATGAGAGGATGTCGGTGCTGTCATCCTTTCCTCTATAGGTCCGGTTAAGTTCTCTCATGGTCTCCTTCGGTATGAAGGAGATATCGATCTCACCGTTGAGGTCAATAAGGGAGCCTGCGGTTTCACAGATAGATCGAACCCTTTGTTCGTTCATTCCCGGAGGGATCTCTTCATCATTGTAGGTAACGTGAATGGTTATCATATTATTCCTCGGTAATATCCTTTGGATACTGCATCCGTATGTGGTTCTTTGCGGTGATTGAATGGATCAGAGCAGTAGTTATCAGCTCAAGCTCGTTCATTGTCAGTCTGCTCGCTGCGAGCTGACCTCGCTCGATCTTGCCGTTGACCACCGAACGGATGAGGTTCTCGTACCGTTTATGGGAGGGTTTCTTCACTGACCTGCTTGCTGCCTCGACGCTGTCGGCAATCATGACGATCGCTGCCTCTTTCGTCTGAGGGATCTCGTTGTTATAGGAATACTCATGGGCAGTGATGCCGGTTGAGTTCCTGTCTCCGGCAGCCTCTTTCATAGCTTCATGATAGAATATCTGTATGATATCAGTGCCGTGATGCTGATAGATGATATCTATGATCTCTTGAGGAAGTTTTGCCTCCCTACCCCGTTCCACTCCCAGCTTGACATGGCTCTTGATGATGGCCACCGACAATGAGGCCTTCAGCTCATCATGTTTGTTCTGGTCCTTCTGATTCTCGACGAAATACTCCGGATGTTCCTGTTTCCCGATATCATGGTAGAGCCCGCCGACATAGGCAAGCTGTTCATCGGCTCTGACCGCCTGTGCAGCTGCCTGAGCGAACTCGGCTACATTGAGAGAATGTGCATGAGTCCCTGGTGCATGAGAAGCCAGAGCAAGGAGGACCGGAGAATTCGAAGAGGAGAGTTCGCGAAGTCGAAAGGGTGTCGGTGCATTGAACAGCAGTTCCAGAAGAGGCAGAAGGAAGGCAAGGAAAACGTAACTCAGTGTGATGTTGGCACTGAGAAGAGCGATTGAGATACCTGAATTCCTCAGAGAAAGCCCTTCCACCATGACAAGGATAAGCAGTACTGTCGCCGATGACACAATAGTCAGCAGCCACTGGGCGATCATATCGATACGTCTGGAAACGTAGCGGATAAAATAGACGCTGATGAAGTTTACTGCGATGATGAAGAAGAATGACATCAGTGTGGCATGGTCGTACAGACTCATGTACCCGGCAAGAGCGACTGCAGCTATCATGCCGGCCCGTCTCTTTCCTGTCAGGACGTACAGGAACAGGGGAAGGAAGAATACCGGCAGCAGAGGATCGAGGAATTCGACCTGCAGCGCTGCCCGGGAGGCGATGACTGCATAGGTGAGAAGAAGGGTCACGACTATTCCCGACATGAAAAGCATCGTGTATTGACGTCCCCGTTTAAGATGGATGAACACTTGAGAGAACGCGTAAACCGATCCGAGAGTGATGATCAGGGCAAAGAGTATTCTTCCAAATATCTGTTGAGAGGAATAGCGATGCACGATCAGCTGCATGGCGCGGACACGTTTCATCATTTCCTCGGTGACAACCGAGTTTTTCTGAATGAGCTGTTCACCCTCCGCGACCCGTACCATCACCGGTTCCACACTGTTGACGGCCCGTTCCTGTTCCACCGTGGTAGCTACCGAGTCATAATGGACATTCTCCGTCACACTCTCACGAACAATGGATACATACTCCCTCACAATTTCCAGCAGTCCCATCTGTTCATAGAGATCCTGACGGGAAAATACATATTCGGCAAGAGAATCAACTGTCAGCAGTGAATCGATACTGCGGGCATTCAGATTCTGGTCGGCTGGTGATCGGCCTGCTCCTCGGGTGAGTATCTCCGAGTATCCCAGTGAAACGGATTCCAGCAGTTCACGTTCACTGTAGATACCGCTGGAAAGAATCTCTTCACTCAGTTCATACAGTACCCGTTCGATGTACACTGTACGTTCTTCATCTGCAATGCCGGACAGAATCCTCTCCTGCACCTTCTGCGTGATGTTCATGAGATTCTGTTCAGTATCAAGAAGGGAAAAGTAGAAGCGGGGGGGAGTGTTCAGCAGTGCCTCATTCTGAGCCAGGGCAGTTGCCTGTTCATCATGATAGAAGAATGTGTGGGTGGCAACAATATCAAATGGAGCGATATCACCTGCAGAGAACTGATTGTTGATCCTGGTGACAAGCATCTCGGTATTGGAATGATAGATAGCCGGAGTAAGGACTGCAAGGATCACGATAAGGGCTATGAGAAGAAACTGAGAGATGAGATAGGTCAATGAAGGATGGCGGCTGTTACCTGTTTGTACCATGGTTCTCCTGTTCGTATGCACGTATGATACTCTGTACGAGTCGGCTTCTTACCACATCTGTCTCACAGAATTCGATGAACCCGATATCTGATACAGTATGAAGAATGGAGCGGGCATGCACAAGCCCCGAACGCTCAGGACCGGGAAGATCAATCTGGGTTATATCACCGGTGACAACAGCTTTCGAATGTTCACCAAGACGGGTAAGAAACATCTTCATCTGCTGCATCGTGGTATTCTGAGCCTCATCAAGAAGAACGAACGCATTGTTGAACGATCGTCCTCGCATATAGGCAAGGGGTGCGCTCTCGATTGCACCACTCTCCTCGAGTCGTTTCAGAACCGGTCTGGAAACGAGGAATTCCATCGCATCATAGATAGGAAGAAGGTATGGTGAAAGTTTCTGATTCAGATCCCCCGGAAGAAACCCGAGGTTCTCACCTGCTTCAACTACAGGACGGGTCAGGATAATCTTCTGCTTCCTGCCGCTCAGTACCTCTTTCAGACCGTAGGCGATAGCGAGAAACGTCTTGCCGGTTCCCGCAGGACCGATGGCAAAGTTCAGCTGTTTTTTCTCCATCTGAGTGATGAACTTTCGCTGATGAAGTGTCTTCGGATATACCAGTTTGGGTCCCACAGCTATCGCAACCTGCTCCTGAGTATCCGGTCCCTGTTGCGATCTCAGATCCTGAAAGCTCATGAAAATCTGGGGTTCACTTATCTCTTCCATGGATTCACGGTCTTTCTTGAGACGCTCGATAAGAGCGACAAACAGATTCTCCTTTCTTTGCCCGTCTTCGTTGGGAATCTGGTAGGTGATGGAATTACCGTATACACTCAGTTCTCCTGAGAGCAGCAGTTCGATGTATCCGACATTTCTATCGTTGACGCCGCAGATGGTCCTCATCTGATCCCGTGTGTCAAATACGATGGTTCGTTTCATAATCCTCCTGCAGGAAGTTCCATTGTAATCATAGTTTCAGCTCTCTATCAATATTGATTTCAGGAATAGCCTTCCATTTCAGATAGATAGACACCTGCGGTGTCCACGTATATCGGTTGTTCTCATAGGTGACAGCACCCTCATATCGTCCGACCAGGTCCCAGTCATCCATATGATGGATCGCACTGATCTGCAGCGAATTCATGACGAACTGTGTTGTATAGCGTCCATTGCCGAAAATATCGAAGGCATCGAAGAAATCATCAATCATTTCCTCAAGTGTGAGATACCGGTCGAAATTTCTGTTCTGACTGGTCAAGGAGAGGTCGAATGAGAGGAATTTGTAGATGTCGAATGACAGGTTGAGACTGAACATGAAATAGGAGCCCGAGATATCATAGAAGGAGTGATGAAACTCACCTTTCAGATCAGCACTGAACGCTATCCGTTCATGCCATAAAGAGATGGCCAGTTCACCGCTGGTCAGACTGATATCGGCACTGGAAGGGATCAGGTCAGTCCCGTCATGTGCCCAGGTGAACTGTAATCCACCGTACCTGCTGCCCAGCTTTCCTATGAGTGAGTCGAATCCGCCTGTGTCACTGTCCCACAGTGCGGACACACTGCCGGTGAGCGACAAGAGATCCAGCTCCACAGCTGCCAGAGAGTTGATCTGATAGCTGTTGAGAATATCAAGTCCGTCAGGTCTGCCTGTGAGAGTGTGGGAAGTGCTGAACAGCCTGTTTGAATAGGAGATGCTGTTTCTGGTGTAGGTGAACCGGTAGGTATCATCCTCCTGCTCGAACTCAAGTGAAGAGAGGGCTGAGATTCCTCCACTCTGGGCTGAAACAGCTGCAGTGATTTTCCCTTCAAAGGGAGGCAGACGATAGGTAAGAGACGGTGTAAGGGTAAAAAAAGTGCTTTCAAGACGGGGAGCGAAGGAGATCGTGTGGGTGCGGACAGTGTCTTGAGTGAACTCTGAGCCAGTGGATTCGCTTGTGAGTGTTCCGTCCAACGCCACCAGGGCTTCCCAATGATACAGGGTCTGTGCATAGGTATGAGTCAGGGCTGCAGCGGGGATCCTGACGGTATGAGAGTACTGGAGTCCATACTGCTGTGATCGTTCAACATCTTCACTGGTGTCAGAATAGGTGCTTTCGAGGCTGTGTGTCCCTGTGAAAAAACCGGGAAGGAAGGCCTCGTTCAGGGTCAAGATACCGGTGTTGACTGACCTCCGGTTTTCCTGGCTTGCCACTCCTTTCACATATTCGGTTTCATAGTTCCCTGTCTGACGAAGAACGTAGCTCAGGTCAGCAGAGATTGTCCGGACGCTATCCTCACTCTCAGTACCTGTGGCAGGTAATGGAGAGAGTCCGTATCGGGCAAGACTCTCAAGGCGGTCCTCCTCGTAGCCTGAAACACGGGAGGTCTCCTGTGCGCTTTCAGGGAACGAACATTCGAATAGCTGACCGCTCATCGTTGCAGAATATGAGAGTGGAGTTTCTGATGAGATGATGAAACCGCTGAAAGCGGTATCATACGAGCGAACGAAGTCTATTGAGGTGTTCACAGATGTTACTTTGATCTCCTTGATAAAAGGATGCAGCACCTCAGGACTCAGTGACAGGGAAGTTTCTGCCTCCCAGGAGTAGGAGGATATCCTGCTGCCACCTGTCAGAGAGGAATCGTCGCTGAAAAAGGAGGAGAAAAAATTCCCGAAACGCTCCTGGATCACATAGTCCTGTTTCACCTGCTCATCCGAGTAGACCGGGAAGGAAAGATCGAGAGTGAACGAAGGAATGCGTAGGCTCAGCTCCGGTTCGATATAGAAGCGGGTTGAAGGTATCGAGGTCGAGCTGAATGAGGAAGGCATGAAGGCGAATCCGCCTGCCAGATCTGCAACGATCGACTTATCATCGAGGACAGTGTGTGAATCAATTCCCAGGTGCAGACCATTCACCTGATAGGCATCAGTGTACACTGAAAAGTATGATCCGCTCTCTGATGCCCACTTCTGAAGTGACGATACCGGGACATCGGAATACTCATAGGTAACTGAACCCGGAACGCGGGAGAGAACCCGGTCATCGGTAAAGAAAGTGGTGAAGGTCCCCTCTTCTTCTCCCTCTGTAGTATGCAGTGGGTTTCTGCCGAACAGTTCATAGGATAGTGTTATAAAGGAACCTTTCAGAGAATCGAACCCGAACAACGGGTTGAAGATGAGGGATTTTCCGGGATAGAAGAAGAACGGGAGGTAGAGGATGGGAACCCGTCCCATCGAGAGTGTCGCGTCGGTGATAAACACGTCATTGCCCGTCACAAAGAACGCATCCTGTGCCTCTATCTGGTAGTAGGAGTGTTCGATACTGCTGGTAACCGAGGTTTTCGAGGCGCTGTAGGCTGCTGGGTTCTCTATGAAACGCATCCTCTCACCCTTTGAAAGGAGACTCAGAGGTTCCTCCTCACGTGTCCTCCTGTCAAACAGAATCTCACCGTTCAGGACGGTCAGATCACGTTCGTTGACTGAGAAGGTGATTGAAGAAGAAGAGACTTCGCGTTCCTCCTGAGTGAACAGTACAGTACCCACTGCCGTGAGAATCTGTTTCTTCACGTCATACAACACGATGTCTGCAGTGAGGGTCCAGGAGGGACCGATAAGAGACACATCCCCCGACAGGATGATCGACTCTCCATCACGGTTCATGTAATAGTAGTGGGCATTTTCAAGTTCTACAGAGTTTTCCTTCTGTTCCAGAGACCTACGGGTCTGCTTATCCGTTGATTCAGTGAATCCGTAATGGGCATACAGCCGCTGTAGGAGTTCTTCCCTGGAACCATCGCTGGCGATCCCGAGGTGTTGTGATTTCTGACGGAGCAGTGAAGGTTCCATCTCGGCCAGTCCTTCAAGCATCAGAATGGTGAGATCCTCCTGAGCATAGATGGAGTGCTGCAGTGACAGAGCAATCAGTATCAGAATCAGTACATTACGAATTTTCATACAGTGACTGTCTGATATAATACCCTGTGTGGGAGTGTGTGCATAGTGCGACCTCTTCGGGACTCCCGCACGCCACCAATTCTCCTCCCTTATCTCCCCCGTCCGGACCGAGATCGATGATATAATCGCTGTGAATGATCACATCAAGATTGTGTTCCACAAGTATGACGGTGTTGCCCTTATCAACGATCCTGTTAAGCACGTCCATGAGCACCTTGACGTCTGCGAAGTGAAGACCCGTTGTCGGCTCATCCAGGACATAGAGGGTGTTCCCGGTTCCTATCTTGGCAAGTTCACTTGAGAGCTTGACCCGCTGAGCTTCACCGCCGCTGAGGGTGAGGGCAGACTGCCCGAGCTTGATGTACCCCAGACCTACCGAGTTCAACGTGCTGAGTTTGCGGTAGACCGAAGGAATGGAGGAGAAGAACTCCGAAGCCTCCTGGACACTCATCTGCAGTACATCGTAGATATTCTTTCCCTTATAATAGACCCCTAGGGTCTCGTTATTGAACCGTTTGCCCTTGCACACTTCACAGGTCACATATACATCAGGGAGAAAGTTCATTTCAATTTTCTTGTATCCGTCACCTTTACAGTGTTCGCACCGTCCACCTGCTACATTGAAACTGAACCGTCCCGGCTTGTATCCTTTCATCTTCGCCTCGGGAAGCGAGGCGAACAGATCCCTGATCGGTGTGAAGGCACCGACGTAGGTGGCAGGATTACTCCTCGGTGTGCGCCCTATGGGACTCTGGTCGATACTGATCACCTTGTCGATATACCTTGCCCCTTCGATTGCCTGGTACCCGTCATGGTTCTCATGCTGTCTGCCGAGTATCCTGTGGAGGGCCGGTATCAGGATCTCATGCAGCAGCGTTGATTTTCCGCTACCGCTGACTCCGGTGATTACATTCATCACTCCAAGGTGGAAGGAAACATCGATGCCCTGCAGGTTGTTCTTCTTCGCCCCTTTGAGAACGATCTCCTTCCCGTTTCCCTTCCGTCGTTCACTGATAGGGGGAAACGTAAGTGTCTTGGCCAGATACTGACCTGTGATACTCTCCTTGACCTTCATGATCTGCTCTGCCGTACCCACAGCAGTCACATAACCGCCATAGGCTCCGGCCCCCGGACCGAGGTCTACGATACAGTCAGCCTCCCTCATGGTCATCTCATCGTGTTCGACGACAATCAGTGTGTTTCCGATATCTCTTAATGCTTTCATCGCTTCGATAAGTTTAAAGTTGTCCTTCTGGTGCAGGCCGATCGATGGTTCATCAAGTACGTACATAACTCCGGTGAGTGCACTTCCTATCTGGGTTGCAAGACGAATCCTCTGTGATTCACCACCGCTAAGGGTTCCGGTCGAACGGTCGAGAGTGAGATAATCAAGCCCTACATTCTTCAGGAACATCAGTCGGCTGATAATCTCTTTCAGCACCTGCTGTGCAATGTTCTTCTGGGTTTCATTGAGGGTGAGATGTTCAAAAAAGGTAAGAGCATCCTTGATGGATAATCGGGTTACATCCCATATCGTCTTTCCGTTGATAAGCACCGAAAGAGCTGAGGGGTTGAGTTTCTCACCGTGGCAGACCGTACAGGTCGTTTCATTCATAAACGACTCCATCCACTGCCTGATATAGCTGCTTCCCGTCTCACGATAGCGTCTGTGGAGACCTGGAATGACTCCTTCGAACGGCTTTTTACTTGTGTACATCGTATTCTTATCTTTGGACTGATACATCCGTTTCAGAGGAACAGTATCCCCGTACAGGATCTTATCGATGATCTGGTCACCAAGTTCTGCCAGCGGTGTGTCAAGCGAGAAGCCGTAATGGGCGGCGAAGGCCTCCATCGGAATACGGAAGTGGGTTGCTTCGGGGTTATGAGTTGCGATCGCCCTTTCATTAAATGACTTGTTGTAGTCAGGGATCAATTTGTCGGGGTCGAAGTCCTTTTTATAGCCGAGCCCGGTACACTCGGGACAGGCACCGAAGGGATTGTTGAAGCTGAAGAGTCTCGGTTCAAGATCGGGCAATGATATACCGCAGTGAACACAGCTGTTCCTCTGACTGAAGGTCGTCAACTCCTCACTCTTGTCCTGTTTCATATGCAGGGTCGTCACCAGTCCATCTGAGAGTTCGACAGCACGTTCCACCGAGTCAGCCAGACGTGAACGAACTTCCGGTGAGAGGATGAGTCGGTCGATGACTATCTCGATCGTGTGTTTCTCGGTCTTGGTCAATGAGGGCACATCATCTATCGGATAAATCGTCCCATCAATCCTGATTCTTGTATAGCCCTCCTTTTTGGCATAGGAGAAAATCTTCTTATGTTCCCCCTTTCTGGCCAAAACGACAGGAGCGAGAATCATCAGCCTCGAACCTTCTTCATGATTATATACGGCATCGAGGATCTGATCGATTGATTGTTCACTGATAGGTTCATGGCACTGGGGACAGTGCGGGATACCAACACGTGCCCACAGGAGTCGGTAGTAGTCATAGATTTCACTGACTGTTCCGACGATCGATCGCGGATTCTTGTTCGTGGTCTTCTGCTCTATAGCGATTGATGGACTCAATCCTTCGATATTATCGACAGCCGGTTTCTCAAGGCGCCCGAGGAATTGTCTTGCATAGGCACTGAGAGACTCGACGTACCGCCTCTGTCCTTCTGCGAAAATCGTGTCGAAGGCAAGAGAGGATTTACCGCTGCCGCTCAGACCGCTGATAACGATAAGAGAGTCCTTCTCAAGTTCAAGGTTGATATTCTTCAGATTATGTTGTCGAGCACCTGTGATGATCAGTTTGTTATGCATCAGCTCAGTTCCTCCAGATACCGAAAGAGTTCTTCTTCCGCTTCTTCTGCAGTAATCTCCTTCACAAGTTCTCCATGAAGGTATAAAAACACTTTGCGCCCGATTCCGGTGATTGCAAGGTCCGCATGTCTGGCCTCCCCCGGTCCGTTGACCTGGCAGCCCATGATCGCCACTTTTAACGGTGTTTCGTAGGAAAGAAGCCGTTTCTCGATTCTCTTGACGAATTCCTGAGAATCGAAGGTAGCTCTTCCGCAGCGGGGACAACTGATCAGCTGCACCCCACCCCTTTCGATACCGACTGTCCTCAGCAGTTCCTTTGCCGCGCTGATCTCATAGAAATTGTCATCACTGATACTGATTCTGATCGTGTCGCCGATGCCTTCGCTGAGAAGTCGGCCAAGTGTCCAGGTGCTGCGGGTGACTGACGGTACAATGGAACCCGCCTCCGTGACTCCCAAGTGCAGGGGATAGTCGCACAGGGCGGCGACTTTCTTATACGCATCGTAGGTGATGTCAACATCAGAATGTTTGACACTTATCACGGTATTGGTAAATCCGGTACTTTCGAATATATCAAGGTAGGAGCGTACCGCCGATGCCATGATGGAACTGACGGGTTCCCCTGGCGCACCTTTCGGAAGCGAACCGCCGTTCAAACCGATGCGGATAGCCGCTCCATGATCCTGTGCCGCCCTGACGACCTCCCTGGTCTTCCACAGTGCACCGATATTACCGGGGTTGATCCGGATCTTGGCAGCTCCACACTGAAGAGCTTCTATAGCGAGACGATAATCGAAATGGATATCGGCGACGACGGGAACGGGAGAATCGGCACAGATGGCTGTGAAGGTATCTTTAAGGTCATGTGAGGGATAGCTGAATCGGACCAGCGAAGCCCCCATGGTCGCCCATGACCTGAGTGTGAACAGGAGGGAATCATACCAGGGACTGTCCATAACAGATTTCAAGGGGTCGCCATACATCGTCTGTACTGCAATCGGATGTTGTGCTCCCAGGGTGAGTGAACCGATGTTCACTTCACGGCTGATTCTTCGATTCATAGTGCGCCTTACCTCTTCTCAGATTCTCTTAGGAGTGTATCGGAATTGCCCTGTAGAAGTAAAGAGTTGGCGACAGGATTTCCCGGTGACCGCAGATGAGCACCTGTGATGGGGCATCCTTTCCGCTATGCCCTAAAAGCACATAAAAACCTCCTGTACCCAAGGACAGGAGGCCATGCACCGCATAACGGTAGAGTGTGCTGTCAGCTATTGGAGAAGAAGAAGGAGGAAGACGAGGGTGAACAGTGCAACGGTCTCTACGATACCGATGACGATGAAGTAGTTTGCTGTTCCTTTCCCTGTTTCTGCATACGCATCACTAGCCGCAGCTCCGGCCTTACCCTGCATCCATGCTGACAGTCCGATAGCGAGACCGCCGAAGATCCCAGCTCCGAGAATCATCATAGGGTCTTTCCCTGCACTGACTGCTGCAGTGATGAAGTTCATCAGAAGGAATCCGTAGATTGTCTGAGTGAGCGGAGCACCGGAAAATGCAACCATGATGAATGGTGCCGGCTTACCGTTCGCATAACACTTCTTCCAACCGCCGATCGCTGCAAGCGATGCTGCTCCTGTACCCAGTGCAGACCCGGCTGCTGAAAGACCTAACGCTGCTGCCATAGCTATCAATCCGATATTCATATTCTAGCTCCTTATCGTTGTTTCTACCAACGTATGTGATGTGGGTTCAACCGTCTCTTTGAACGGTTCGTATGCATAACCGGTCCACTCCATGCCGAGCTGACCGGAAAATTCAAGTAGATTCAGTCTGACTCCGTGTACTACCACTGAAAGAAGAGCCATGACAAAGTTGAGAGAATGCCCGAGCAGCAGCACGAGGATGGCTGCCGGAATGGCAAAACCATGCATCATCATCGATGCCATCGAGTTGAACGACTGGGCGATGGCTAAAGAAGCCATACCTACAGCGAACAGTCTGATGTAGCTTATGATATTGCCGAAGGCACTGATCGAGTCGAGGAACGTGGTGAATAGTCCGGCAAGGCCTCCGAGCATACCCTTCACAAACGGTATGTTGGGCCCCTGGGCTCCGAACAGAATCACCAGAAGGAGGCCTGTAAGGACTACAGTCGTTATGGCAGGAAGATTGGCCGGAGTCTCGATGACAAGAAGAAGGACGAGGAAGTAGAGTGCATCGATCATCATCAGCCAGCCGAGGTCTGCAACCAGAGAGATATCCCTTTCTCCAATTTTCTTGTGGATGTTGATCACACAGGCAAGAGAGAGATGAAGCGTACCTATGATGAAGCACAGCTGCATCACGGTATTCTGGGCAGTGGTTGCCTCCAGACCGAAGACTTCCGGATACGCAGATATCTGTGGGATCACAAGAGAATTGAGAAAGCCGACATTCTCAATGATCCACTGTGACCCGAACCATGCTCCGGTGATTGCTCCCCACACGATACTGGCACTGCTCATCACATACAGCAGGATGATGCCGTTGTTTGCCTTCTTCGTTTTCAGGTGAGCACCTGCAGCGATTCCCAGGAGAATAAGCCCATAGGCACCATCTCCGATGATCATGGCGAAGAATACCGCAAAGAACATTAAAAACCACATGCTGATATCATATTCACGATACCCGGGCACCGTACCCAGCAAGTCGAACACCGGAGAGATGATCGATATCACCTTGTTGTTCTTCACCTTGGTCGGAGGAACTTCCTCCTCATCAGGGTCACTGAGGGAATAGCCAACCTTCTCGTTTCGGGCGAAGGCTTTGAACTGATCAAGGCGGTCCTCGGGTATATATCCGCTGATCCAGGAGATCAGTGAGTGAGATTCCTCCATCCCTTCTTCGACCTTCTCGAATTCAATCTCCTGTTCCACCACCCGGGTATGAAAGGCATACGAAGGAAGAAGGTATACATTTTCCCCGATCTCCTGAACCACCTGCTGCAGGCGTGAGGAATCGTGTTCGATACGGGCAAGGGTCTCGCTAAGAGAGTGATGGGGCCAGTGGATTCGCTCTGTTTTTCCATCATCGGGAAGCTGAAGGGAAACCGTTGCGATAACAGTTTGCTTACCATCTGATGCGATGGGAATGTAATCAGCTTCGATTGAAGAAAGCACTTTCTTATCAAGTGCATAGAAGGACAGTTCATAGCCGTACGAACAGATATCACGTAGGCCCTTCATATCAAATTCACCATAGGGTGTCAGGAGGTCTCTGTCCTTGGAAAGCTGGGCAATGTTCTCCTTAAGAGCCTCCTCTGTGTCAACGAGGTCAACAAGATGATCATGGGCAACGAGGAAATCCTGTGATGAAAGGATCTGCTGATCCTTCGGCATCTTCATTTTTTTCGCACGTTCTTTAAGTATTGCGCTGATTGTCTCATAATCACTGAGACGATCGGTCAGCTGGCTGAGCGTCTCGCTCTGGACTTCAACGTCGTCAAGATGCATAACACCGACTCTGCGCAGAGCACGCAGTGTGTTCACCTTTTCATGAGAGCGCATTACGATTGATACTCGTTTCATTCCTACTATCATGCCGACTCCTGTGCGTTCTTCAGCAGTTTCCGCTTACTGATCTTTCCCCGAACAACAGCTGAGGTCTGCTGATCACCAAGGTAGATCTGAATCTTACGGATATTCTCCTTCGTTTCAGGGATCTTTACCTTTTCAAAGAGGTTTACTCTCTGGCTCGTCACACGCAGTTCACGTCCCAGCAGCCTGATCTGCTGCTGCAGTACGGCAATGTTGGCATCGAGGCGGGCTACTTCCATGAGGACGGATACACCGGTATCCACCCACAGAGGATACTCCCTGAAGTCGTACCTGATCGGATGGAAGGTGAGGGTCTTGAACACAGGTATAGGCACCCCCGCGATATTCCCTTTTTCCCGCTCCACTTTGTCGACTTTCACAAGATCACTCAGAGAGTGCCCATCATTGAAGGTTGTGTTCTCATGGAACACTGCAACCCAGGGCTGAAGAGATTCAATGAACCGAGCCTGACGCAACTCAAGTTCTTTCACCTCGGCCTCGATCTTCCTGATCACCATCTGGAGCTGTTGTTTTTTTAACTGCAGCGTAGGAAGATAGCGCTGGAACTGCTTGAGCTGGTCCTTCTGTTTCTTCTGTTCGTTCTTCGTCAGTTTCACTGTGGCCATAGGGACTCCTTAGTTGTCTTTCGGCCAGTACGTGAGGACAAGTTCACTTCTCATACCAGTTTCTTTTGGATCAAAACAGTCACTGAGGATATCCCAGCCAAGATCAAGTGCTTCTTCCAGAGGTATATTAACACTCAGGTCCATCAGTTTTGATTCAAAAAGGTCACCGTACTTCAGGAGTTTGTCATCCCATTCACTCATCTGGAAACCCATCGATTTCTTTTCAACCGATTCTTTGAACGATGCATAGAGCTTGATCATGCCGTCCATCAGCGCACGGTGGTCATCACGTGTATCCTTGTTGACCTGCTGCTTGAGACGGGATAGCGAACCAAATGGTTCGATACGGGAGTTCTTCAGGTAATACTGCCCTTCGGTGATATACCCGGTGTTATCAGGTACAGGGTGGGTCACATCATCACCGGGCATCGTCGTCACCGCAAGGATGGTCACCGAACCGGCTCCTTCAAAGTCCACCGCTTTCTCATAGCGGGAGGCAAGTGAACTGTACAGGTCACCGGGGTATCCACGGTTTGAAGGAACCTGTTCCATCGTGATTGCTATTTCCTTCATCGCATCAGCGAAGTTCGTCATATCAGTAAGAAGGACAAGGACCTTCTTACCATCAAGTGCGAACTTTTCAGCTACAGCAAGGGAAATGTCTGGAACAAGAAGACACTCAACAGTCGGGTCACTGGCTGTATGAACGAAGAAGATGGTTCTGCTCATAGCTCCACTGGCCTCAAGGGTGTCCTTGAAGAAGAGATAGTCGTCATACTTCAGTCCCATTCCGCCCAGGATAATCAGGTCGACCTCTGCCTGCATGGCAATTCGGGCAAGCACTTCATTGTACGGCTCGCCCGATACGCTGAAAATCGGGAGTTTCTGAGATTCGACCAGTGTATTGAACACATCGATCATCGGAATACCTGTACGTATCATATTGCGTGGGATGATACGCTTTGCCGGGTTGACCGACGGTCCGCCTATCTCGATCATGTTCTCATCAAGGGTCGGTCCGTTATCACGGGGGATACCTGAACCATTGAAGACTCTACCCATGAGGTCTTCTGTATAGGAGATACGCATCGGATACCCGAGGAATCTCACCTTATCACCGGTGGAGACTCCTCTCCCTCCTGCAAAGACCTGGAGAGTCACGTTCTCACCGTTCAGCTTGATGACGTTCGCAAGAGACTCCCCGTGCTTGCTCGTGACAACCGCAAGGTCACCGTTTCTCACATTCTCCGCCTTCACACTGATGACGTTACCTGATATCGAATCGATTTTTGTATATATCTTCTGCATCTTAGACCACCTGGTTTGACTGAAGGATCTTCATCGCTTTTTTATCATAAGAGATGAATCGGGATTTGAGAGCAGAGCTGATCTCATCCTTATATTGACCGAACCGTTCACTGTCCTGAGGCGTGTTGTTCCAGTCGATGAAAGCTTGTCTCATCTCGTTAATGTACGAACGGGCCTCTTTCTTGTCCTCAAGATTCAATTCACTTGCAAGGACCTCGAACAGCAGATCGAAGACAATCTGCTGTCTCTCGATCGGAGCTGCGAAGTCAACCGGGTCGAACGAGTTCTGCTGAAGGTAGACCGAATCAAGAAGATCACTCTTCAGATAGGTCGTGTAGTCATCAAGACTCGTTCCTTCTTCACCGACAACCTTCATCATCTGAGAAACTTCGTTACCCCTGAACAGGATCGACCGTGCATAGGAGACCTTGTCCTGATTGATCACACTGGAATATTTCGTCCATGAATCAAGGGGGTGGATAGCCGGGTACTTACGGGCATCACTTCGCTCTCTGCTGAGTCCATGGAATGCTCCCACTACCTTGAGAGTAGCCTGCGTGACAGGTTCCTCGAAGTTACCGCCTGCAGGAGACACCGTTCCGCCGATGGTGACCGATCCGGTACTTCCGTCCTTGAGTCTTACGATTCCGGCACGTTCATAGAAGCTGGCGATGGTCGACTCCAGGTAGGCAGGGAATGCCTCTTCACCGGGAATCTCTTCAAGGCGACCGCTCATCTCACGCATTGCCTGAGCCCAGCGGCTTGTGGAGTCAGCAAGGAGGAGGACATCGAGTCCCATCTGTCGATAATACTCTCCGATGGTAACCGCAGTGTAAACAGAGGCTTCACGGGCGGCAACCGGCATACTCGAGGTGTTACAGATGATGGTGGTTCTCTCCATCAGCGTCTTTCCGGTCTTGGGGTCTATCAGTTCAGGGAATTCTTTGAGTGTTTCAACGACTTCTCCAGCACGCTCACCGCAGGCCGCCACAATCACGATATCAACATCGGCGTTACGGCTGGTCATCTGCTGAAGAACCGTCTTTCCAGCTCCGAACGGGCCCGGAATACAGTAGGTGCCACCCTTTGCAACAGGAAGGAAGGTGTCAATGATACGCACCTGTGTGATCATGGGTTCGGTAGGCTTCAACCGTTCTTTATAGCGAGTGATGGGGCGCTTGATCGGCCAGGTGAAGACCATCGAGACTGATTCTTTTTTCCCCTTCTCATCTTCAAGCACTGCCACTTCTGAGCGAACATTGTATGAGCCTTTTTTGACGATCGAGACAACCTTCCACGCTCCATCTGAAAAGCCGAAGGGCACCATAATCTTGTGAGTGAATATTCCTTCGGGGACTGTTCCGAGTGTTTCACCGGGTGATACAGTATCCCCCTTTTTCACAACCGGAGTGAACTCCCACTGTGCATCGGGAATCGCCTGAAGGTAGACACCGCGCTGCAGGAAGAATCCGCACTGAGCGGCAAGTTCCGGAAGCGGGTTCTGAAGGCCGTCATAGATCTGAGTGAGCAATCCGGGGCCGAGTTCAACGCTCAGCAGTTCACCTGTGAATTCAACAGAATCCCCGACTTTGACTCCATTTGTCATCTCAAAGACCTGCATCGAGGCACTATTCCCTGATATTCTGATGACTTCGCTCTTGAGTCTTTCCTCACCTATCAAGATGTATCCAACCTCATTGAGAAGTATGTCTCCATCAAAGACAACCGTTACCATGTTGCCGTTGACGCCAGTAACAAGACCAGTATTCGTCGCCATAACTATTTACTCCGTTTATATGCTCTTAATCGTTGTCTGAATATCATAAAACAGTCTCTTGAATTCCTGATTGCCTTCAAGGGGGTCAAACAGTTCCTTACGCTCAAGAATTCTCAACTGAATAGCGTACACAAGGAGAATAGTCGAGTCGAACGCATGAGAACCCTTCAGAGACTCGGCCTTATCCCAGTACAGCTTCAGCAGAGCCAGTTCGCTCGAGAGGGGATCCTCCATGGAAAACACTCCCCGTACACCTTCCACCACCTCTCCGCTGAGGACCATGGAATACATATCTTTATCTTCGTGCTGGTGATGCTCACTCTCCTTACGGGCTTTGATGATACGCAGGTGGG
Source organism: Sphaerochaetaceae bacterium (assembly GCA_016938475.1). Taxonomy (GTDB): domain Bacteria; phylum Spirochaetota; class Spirochaetia; order Sphaerochaetales; family Sphaerochaetaceae; genus SABI01. The sequence goes on along the minus strand of JAFGUP010000256.1, from coordinate 7,752 downwards.
CAAGTTCACTTGTCACATCGTGCACGAACGCATTCCACTGTTCGGTGACACGGTGATCTTCTTCGATCTCAAACCTCAGATTCCTCTGTAGTGACTGAAGGAGCCTGCTGTCGTTTTCACTGACACTCTCTCTGTAGGAAGAAAGAAGATCAGCATATGTAAGAGGTTGCTTCTGCGTGAACTGAAGCATCGGAAGAGATGATAGAATGTAATAATAGACTGCCACTCACCTATCCCCCGCTCAGGCTTTTTCGTTACCTGTCAGGATGTCGGCCACTGCAGTATTCAGATAGGGAAGAAGAAACGCACTGATCTCCTCATCACTGAAATCGTAATAGCTTCGTCCTCCGGTATCGGCATAACGGAATCCGCTTTCGAGATCACTGTTCATCCGTATTACGAGTCCACTCTTGAGTTCCTGATCGAGGTCGGATGCAAGAGCCTCCTGAAGAGCCTTGACACTACCCTTCTTTACCTCAATGGCACTTTTGGCCGGATCGCTGATACCCGACTTCACCACTTCGACGATCAGCTGAGACAGCTGTTTCTCGTTGAAACTTTTCGCGACCTTTGTCTTGAGAAGTCTTTCCATCGTTGTATTGATATTCTTCCTGAGAGATAGGATCACATCACGTGATGCCTGTCTTACCGCTTCCTTACCGCTGTTCTCGAGAACAGCAGCTTCCTTGCGGGAGGTTTCAAGGATGGCAGCTGCTTCCTTTTCCGCCTCTTTCACGATAGCTTCAGCCTGTTTCTTCGCATCGGTGAGGATCTGTTCTTTCTGTTTCTCTGCTTCCTGAATTCCATCTGATTTGATGGATTCGATCAGGTCTTGAATCTGTAGTTCCATGGTATACTCCACTTCGTTGATTGGTGTACATCTTAATTTGTTCAGGACATAATATCAACACTTCCCGAACCTTTTTGTGGTACTTCATATATGACTATACCCCCGGTTAATAACCTGAATTTATCCTGTAAGGTATTTCTACTCCTGATTCATATACGCATCTTCACACAAACAACAGGGAACTTCACAACGAAAACATCTTAATATCCTTACTTTCATATAAAGTGAAGTCCGAATTGTTGAGTTTTACATGTAATATTATAAATAAATATACACTGATTATACATTGTGTTTGTAATTTGTGACAATTCACGGTAGTGTATCAGGACAGACAGAACCCTTCACATGTGTCTGATACTACGATCTATGCATAAAGGAGTAGACCGATGGATATTGAACAGAGACCGACAGAGATGGTGAAATTCTATAGTGGGAACTCTCTCCCGCTTGAACTGCACAAGGTTCGTGTAGTCCAGAAACTTCATCTTCTTCCTATCGAAAAGAGACTCGAGGCAATCGAACGGGCCGGATTCAACAGTTTCCTGCTCAGTACACGGGAAACCTATCTTGATATGCTGACCGATTCTGGGTGTAACGCGATGAGTGACCGTCAGACTGCGGCCATGATGGTCGCCGATGATGCCTATGCGGGTTCTCAGAGTTACGAACGAATGGAAGTTCAGGTCAAGAACATGTTCGCTAAGGAGTATATCCTCCCGGTTCATCAGGGACGGGCTGCCGAGAACATCGTCGGTCAGGCATTCGTTCATGAGGGTGACCAGATTCCGATGAACTATCACTTTACCACGACAAAAGCACATTTTGAGATCAACGGCGGAACTCTGCATGAGATCTACACCGATGAGGCACTCAAGGTGAAGAGCACCCATCCGTTCAAAGGCAATATGGATATCAACCGATTGAAGGATGTAATAGAGACCTATGGAGCTGCACGGATTCCGTTCATCAGACTGGAAGCATCCACGAACCTGATCGGAGGACAACCCTTCTCAATGGAGAATATGAGACAGGTGAGAAAGGTCGCCGATGATACCAATATCATGATAGTCCTTGATGCATCACTCATCGGTGAAAATGCCTGGTTCATCAAACAGAGGGAGAGTGGCTATGCACAGAAGACAATGGGGGAAATCATCCGTGAGATGAGTGATCTCAGTGACCTCGTCTACTTCTCTGCCCGTAAGCTTTCGAGCAGTCGAGGCGGCATTATCTGCACGAACAGATTCGATCTGTACGATCAGATGCGCGATCTTGTTCCCCTGTATGAAGGATTTCTTACCTATGGCGGGATGTCTGTCAGGGAAATTGAAGCAATGGCGGTAGGGCTCGAAGAGACCCTCGATAACACTATGATCAGTCAGTCCCCATCATTCATTGACTATTTCGTACGAAAGACCGATGGTCTCGGACTGCCGGTTGTCACCCCCGGGGGTGCTCTGGGAGCACATATCGATGCAGGGTCATTCCTGAGCCATATCCCGCAGCAGGAGTACCCAGCAGGAGCTCTGGTTGCCGCCTTCTATCTCATAAGTGGTATCAGAGGAATGGAGAGGGGTACCATATCATCGGTTCGTCTGGAAGATGGCAGTGACCTCCTTGCTGATATCGAACTGATGCGTCTTGCCTTCCCTCGAAGGGTCTTCACCCTCTCCCAGGTTGAATATGCAATAGACAGGCTGAAATGGCTCTTCGACAACAGGCGCCTCGTCGGCGGGCTTGAGTGGGAGAAGGAACCCAAGGTCCTGCGCTTCTTCGTGGGACGTCTCAAAGCCAGGGGAGATTGGCCTGTGAAGCTGATGGCTAAGTTCAGAGAAGATTTCGGTGACAGCCTCTGATGTGTGATGAAATTCACATGGATATCACCCATGATGTGATATCCACGTGGAATCAGACAATTTTTCCTCACTGAAGTTGCAGATGCAACGACAGAAGATTCTGTTCTATGGTACCTGTTGGATCAAGAGGTATCTATGAACAGAAAACAGAAGCACTATGTACAACTGACTATCGAGATTATCGCCCTTGTTCTCTTCGTGTTCACCGTGCTCCGCGGAGCGATGGTGCTGTGGCTTGCACTGTATGGAGTATCGGTGATTCTTTCACTCTTCTTCGGAAGATTCTACTGCGGCTATATCTGCCCGATGCAGACTGCGATGAAGGTATCACAGAGGATCAAGGGAAAGATCAAGCTTACAACACTGAACACGACTCTTCTACGCTATCTTCCGTTCGTTTCCCTTTTGATTGCTGTACTGATCATGATTGCAGGACAGAAAACACTTCATGTACAGCTGCCCGTCCTGCTGATCTATTTTGTTCTCTCGTTTCTCTGGACTCTCGGGTTTTCTTCCGCTGCCTGGCATACCTACCTGTGCCCTTTTTCCATCCTTCTGAAAACAGGAGGAAAACGCAGCAGACGGCATTATCGGGTTGAGAGTTCGACCTGTATAGGTTGCAGAAAGTGCGTGAAAGTGTGTCCGGCGAATGCTATACAGATTGTTGACAGGAAAGCTGTGATCGACCCGGCCCTCTGCATCTCCTGCGGAGCATGTGCTGAGACCTGTCCGACTACGGCGATCTCTTATACATCCTAAGAACAGGAAGGGCCTCAGCGTTGTTTCTTCCTGTCTTCGAGAATGAGATTCCTGAGTCCCTGCACGGCCACCTCTATCGCGACCTCCGTGTCATGATAGATGGGGTTATCCATTCCCAGTTTTTCCCGTTCCTGATTACCCACTACAAAAAAGACACTTCCTGCCCGAGCTTTCAGGTAGGAAGCAACGACGAAAAGTGTCGCTGATTCCATCTCACTGGCAAGCACATTCAGGCGCTTCCAGGCCTCCCATTTGTTGATCAGATCATAACTCACAGGTTTGATTTCGGGAGAGTGCTGACCGTAGAAGGAGTCCTTGCACTGTACGATACCGGTGTGGGAGGTCTTTTCCAGTTGATCTGATGCTGTGTTGAGCGCCTGTACAATGGAAAAATCGGCAACCGCAGGGAACTCGATCGGAGCATATTCACGGCTGGTTCCCTCATGCCGGATGGCACCGGTGGCGATGACTACATCTCCTCCTTTCACTTCAAGAGCGATCCCTCCACAGGTTCCCATCCTGATGAATGTATCGGCTCCGCAGGCAAACAGTTCCTCCACCGCGATGGATGCCGAAGGTCCTCCGATGCCTGTCGAGGTGACACTCACCTTCTCCCCTTCAAGATAGCCCGTATAGGTCACATACTCCCGGCTGTCAGCCACGAACTGAGGGTCATCGAAATGCGATGCAATCTTCTCACAGCGCTTCGGGTCTCCCGGCAGGATGACATACCTGCCGACATCTCCTTTCTTTATATGTAGATGGTATTGGATACCGGTTCCTTCCATGTAATCGGTCATTGTGAACCTCCTTGACGCACTGTATCTCTACGATACTCCGTACTATGACGATATTCAACGGTTTTAGCTGCCGAGTTCAACATAAGTCTTTCCGTGTCCACCGTCTTCAGGACGTGCGAACTCGAAGTGCCTGACGAAGGGTAGCGAGGATAGATGATCTGTTATTCCTTTCATCAGAACACCGGTGCCGAGTCCGTGGATAATGGAGAAGGAGAGGACGCCACTGAGCAGTGCCCGTTCGATCTGTGTATCGACGGTCTCTATTGCTTCGGCCAGGGTTTTACCCCTGACATCCAGAGTCATCGCCGCGTGAGTGTCCACCTGATAGGATAAGGAAGCCTTCTTCTTTTCCGGTTTCTTCTTCTGCTGATTCGTTCCGACAGGGCTGATCTCACTCTCATCAACGGTGAATCTCATCCCGTTGACAGAGACCTGCACTTTCTGAGATTTCTCGAATCTCACGATGGTTCCTGGGCGTTTATGCTCTCCAACCAGAATATCCATGCCGACACTGAGAGTTTGTTCAGGTGTCTGAAGTGACTGTTTCATCTTCTGAACCTGCCGGGTGCTCTCATCTTTCTTTTCATCGAGAGTGTCAAGAAAACTCTTCATCTTCCTGGTCTTTTCTCGGGTGATCTCCCCCGTTCTCAGCTCAGCCACAAGATTCTCGAGTTCGGAACGTTTTTGAGCGATGAAAGCGGAAAGGGAACCGATCTGTTCCTGACGAAGGAGGACTTCCTTCTGCCTCAGTGCAAGCTCATTGAGGTCCAAAGAGCGCATCTTCTCTCGAATCGCCTTCTCTTTCTCCTCCATCTCCTTCAGACGCCTCTCCTCTTCACGCTCTTTCTCTTCAAGACGTTTGATGATCTCACTTGCCTTGAGGTTCTGTTCACCAAGGTAGGTCTCAGCCTTCGAGATGACTTCGGCGGGAAGTTCCATCCTTCTTGCCGTGTCGATGGCGTGCGAGTCTCCTGGCAGCCCGCTGATGATGCGAAAAGTAGGCGTGTGCGTCGTCTCATCAAATTCCATGGAAGCGTTGATGAGCGCTCTGTGAGTATAGGCGAACTGTTTGAGGGCAGTGTGATGGCTCGTGACGAGTGTAAATCCTCCCCTGCTGATGCAGTACTCGAGGATACTCTTGCCTATCGCAGAGCCCTCTTCGGGGTCTGTGCCGCTGCCGAGTTCATCGAGTATGATAAGCGCATGCTGATCGAGGCCGTGCAGTACACCTGCAATATTCTGCATATGGGCAGAGAAGGTGGACAGTGATTTTTCGATCGACTGTTCATCGCCGATATCAGTGAACACCCCTGAGAACAGGGGCAGTGTTGTCCCCTCTTCAGCCGGTACTACTGCCAGATACTGATGCATCAGGGTGAGCAGTCCTATGGTCTTGATCGAAACTGTCTTTCCTCCGGCATTCGGGCCGCTGAGAAGCAGAGAATTAACCGGGGCAGTCATTTCAAGTGAGATGGGTATAGCATCGCTACCCAGCAGAGGATGACGGGCTCCAAGTATCTTCAGATCGAGTGTATCGCTCACAAGAGGAAACACGAGGCGGTATGAGTCCATCGCCATAGCACGTGCGTACATCGCATCGGCATAGCCGATCTCCTGACGTAGTGAAGCGAATTCGTGAGCCAGGCTCAGGTAGGCATCTGAGAGTTCACGAAGGATCCTTGCTTTCTCTCTCTCGATTTCTTCAGAAGCCTGCACTACCGCATTATTATATGAAACAAGGGTATAGGGTTCCACATAGAGGGTCTGACCGCTCTGGCTCGAGGAGTGGAGGAGGCCATCGACTTCCCCTTTATGATCATTTCGGATCGGAAGGACAACGCGATTATCACGGTAAGAGGGGGTCATAGACTGTGCTGAACTCTCATGGTCTCTGAGGAAACCGGTGGCGTAGGCCCCGCGTTCTCGCTTTTTGCTTTCAAATTTTCTTACCAGAGGTGCAATGGCAGGGTGTGACATCTTCACGATACCAGGGGATTCTATGGCCGTGTCGAGGTCTCTGCGGTATCGCTCGAGGACATCAGTGTAGCTCATGATCACTTCAGAGACGAGATACTGTTCATCTTCCTGCACCGAAGGATCAGTGTATCGGAGAAAGCCGCTGAATGCCTTGGCAGCATTCAGGTATTCCTTGATCATGTACAGGTGCTCACCGCGAAGGCTGAAAGCGCCCACATCCAGATGTCGGTCGACCTCAGCGAGGCTCACAAACCTGTCAGGTTTCTCACTTCGCTGTGTTGAGATTTTCCGTATCTCACCTATCATGCGCTGAATTTCTGATATCCGCTCAGCATCACGAGAGAAAGGAAGACCGCGCAGGTGCTTCTTACCCTCTTCACTGAGGGCAAAGGGGAAGAACAGAGAGAGCACTCTCTCATATTCAAGGTCATGCAGGGTGTGTTCCATTCTATACTGTCTCATTCAATAGTGCCTCTCACGGGATTGGACAGAGTCAAGCATCCTCAGGTAGCTCTCATACCTGTCTGGATGAATGCAGCCTTCTTCCACTCGCCTCTTCACATCACAACCGGGTTCATGATCATGGAGACATCCATCAAAATCACACTTCCCAGATGATTCTTTAAATTCAGGAAAGGATTCAACGATATGAATCTCACTTGTTGTCGGCACGTGGATCTCCCTGACACCGGGGGTGTCGATCACGATACCGTCTGCCGTCCTGATAGCCAGAGAGTGGTTCGTCGTGTGGCGGCCTCTATTGTACTTCAAGCTGATATCGCCGGTCACCTGCTGTTCCTTACTGTCTGTCAGCGCGTTGATGATCGTCGATTTCCCAACTCCCGATTGGCCGACGAAAGCAGCGACCCTGCCTGCGATAGAATGCCTGACCAATTCGATACCGGCCTTGTCAAAAGCCGAGATGTGGAGTGTCTGATAGCCCAGGGTGCTGTACAGGCGGAACCGCTCATCTTCTTCAGCTGTGAGAGCAAGGTCGCATTTGTTGAGTATCAGGATAATGTCGGCATCATAGGTGCACACAATGGCGCGATCTATGAATCGCGGCCTCAGGGGAGGTTCGTCGGCACTGGCCACGATGACAAGAAGATCGATGTTTGCACTGAGAGTCTGGTTCTCCTGCCTTTTCGCATTCCACCTCGTAAACCGGCTCCTGCGTCCTTCACGACTGGTGATCATCCCTTCATCCGTTCCCACTCTGAAGAAGTTGACGATATCACCGGGAGCCAGTGGAGCGTACTCCCTGTCTATACCCTGCAGAACCTTGCCCTTGATCCTGCAGGTAATAACCTGCCAGGGTTCAAGAGGACCGTCCTCATCACAGAGTATCACTGAGTAGATATTGTTGATTCCACGGATCACCATTCCGCGTTGATTGTCCATACACCTACCATACTTCTATTCCCTCCTCTTTTTCAACAGCTGTGACTTTACAGTTCATCCTTCTAAGTGCTACATTGCTTGTATGTTTCGTTCGATACCATGCAGCCAT
>JAFGUP010000255.1 GCA_016938475.1 Sphaerochaetaceae bacterium | reverse complement strand
GTTCCCGCACGGGAAGAGGTGATCGCTACCTGCTGACCGGCGATCATATTCAGGACACTCGACTTGCCTACATTCGTCCGTCCGAAAAGACCTATCTGAAGTCTCAATGATTTCGGGGAAGTGAACATCGCCTCTCCCCTATTTCTTCGAAAGGTTCGATTTCACTGACACACCTTCGATTGCACCGAGCTTTCCGGTGAGGGCACCGAGAGCATCACTCGAGATATCGACGATCAGGGTGATGACAGACACCTGCTTCTCCCTGTAGGGAACGCCGGTCCTGCTGATGATGTACTGCCCGTACTCGCTGAGAAGGTGATTCACCCTGTCAGCACTGTTCTCTCTGTTCTCGATGATGATACCGATGAAACCAAGTCTCGACTCCATAGCGCAATCCTCCTGTACTCCTGCACAGGGAATGCCTTGAGAACATCACTGAAGGTATGGGCTGAGGATAAGACAGAATCGGGATCAACGACCACTCAGCAGCTTTCCCAGTGAAAAACTCCCTCACGGACACCGATACACAGGCGTCTCCTCATAACACGTCACAACAGATGATTCCCCAAGCTAAGGAGGCTCATGAGTGTGATGTTCAGACACACAACCCTCTCCCGTACCGCAGGAATTCGATAATTTTGTATCAATATAGTGAAGGAAAAGAGAAATGTAAAGTACCCTCTGTCGTATGTTCGCAGGAAACACCGGATGGTCCTTCAGAGGTTCAGTTCTGGTGTCGACTATCCTTGACAATTGCAGGGCAGGTTCCTCACTGAAAGGCAAACTGATGCAATCGTGAACGCGATATGAAGAGGAATATTGAAGAAAGCAATACCGCGTGGTGTTACTACACCAGGCCGATCAGGCTCTTAAATTCCCGGGTCTTGTCCTTACTGACATGGACTCTCTCGTCGTGGGAGAACTTCAGTACGTACCGCCCCCTTCCCCAGGGAAGGATACGCTCGACCCGGTTCAGATTCACCAGAGACTTACGATGAGCCCTGAAGAACTGCTCGGGGTTCACACTCTCCTCGATCTGCGAGAGCGTCTTGTCTACGATATAGCGGATCCCATGGGTGTACAGGCATACCAGACTATCTTCTGTGGCAAAGAAATCGATGTCGTTGACATCAACGACCTTCAGCTCGAAACGGTCCTTGACAGTGAATCGTGTCTGGTATTTTCTGACGCCCGGGACTCCCCCCTCTACCAGGAAACTCAACTGCTGAAGCACCTGATCATCGGGTGTCGTTCGTGAAGGGACTCTGGACAGGGCTTCGAACAGACGCTCATCCTGAAAAGGTTTCAAGACATAGTCCACGGCATGGACCTCGAAGGCCTGTACAGCATGTTCATTGTACGCGGTGATGAAGATCACAGCAGGTCTGTGCTGTGCCTGCCGCAGCACCTGAAATCCTGACAGTCCCGGCATCTTGATATCAAGAAGCACGATGTCGGGAAGTTTCTCGTCGATCAGACTGACAGCGGCCTTCCCGTTGTCCGCCTCCCCGATGACAAGGAAATCGTCCCGGGTATCCAGGATCCTCTTCACTCTCTCCCGTGATCTGATCTCATCATCGATGATGCATATGGTCTTTCTCATACTGAATCGATCGGTATGGCCATCGTCACGACCAGACCGCCCCCCTTCTTGTTCTCGAACCCTATACGTCGATGATACATCGCAAACAGTCTTCCTTCAACATTCTTCAGCCCCGTCCCCTTTCCCGTGGCCACGAGAACCGGATCGAATTGAGCATCACCGCTATCTTCGATACTGATGATCAGGTTCTCTTTCGCTCTGAAGAGCCGCAGAGAGATATCGATCTCACCGGTCTCCTTGGCTCCGTGGTTCACAGCATTCTCCACGATAGGCTGAAGAAGCATGGGCGGGATCTCACACTGTTCCAGGTCTCTGTCAACATCGATCGTATAGGTAAGTTTATCAGAGAAACGGGACTTCTCCACTTGAAGGTAATGTCGAACAGCCTCGATCTCCTGAGCAAGAGATACCGAATCCACTTTGGTAGAGGAGAGGATGTACCGGTACAGGTCCGCCAGACTCTGCAGGGTCCTATTGGCTTCCGAGGGATTCGTGTCTATAAGATCCATCACGCTGTTGAGAGAATTGAACAGGAAGTGAGGGGTGATCTGGGCTTTCAGAGCCATCTGTTCTGCCAGTATCATCCTCTCTTTCAGTCTGTTGTATTCCTGTACCCTTCTCGAATGACCGGTGACTTTCCTGCAGTAGAAGATCGCCTTCCGGTGACCTTGTGTTGTCTGTACGATATAGGCGGTGAGGATGATGGGAACCCTTCCGCCTTCCAATGTCATCAGCGAAGTGGCCCGATTCTCGATAGTCTCCATCGAGGAGAAGATCTCAAGGACCTCACGGTCCCCGAAGAATACCATCGAGAAGGAGCTCTCTGCCTTCAGCTGACCCAGGGTGTCGGCTCCCACCAGTTTCAGGAACGCAGGATTCGCTTCGGTGATTCCCAGCGTATCGATACAGACCAGGAACGGTTCACGCGATTTCCTGTAGAGGTTGACAGAGTTCTTACGCTTCTGGCTCTTCGAAGGTCCGGCAAACGGAGCAGGGGTACGTCCGAGTACGAGCCTTTCGAGAGACTCCTGAGACTGTCTGGCGGTATCGCCATGGATCGGTGCATGGGACCAGAACGCCACTACCGAAGTTCCGATGCCGATGACGAAGATCAACAGGACACTCATCGCAGAGGCCAGAGGCAGGGCTCCCTGATCGATGTAGTGCACGATTCCCAGAGACAGGCTCCGCCAGTCGGCGGGCGCCAGGATGAGACTTGCAGAGAGTTCTGTCGAGGTCTTCACCACTCCGATGATGAATGCTGCGAAGACGAACGTCTTCAGCTGAGGAAGTGTTATCAGGAGGAACGATTTCAGCTGACCTGCCCCCAGAGACCGTGAGACCTCCTCACGCCGTTTATCCGCGACAAGGAAACCTGCCTCCATGGTCTTCAGACTATACGGGAGACGCCTGGCTACAATGGTGAACAGCAGAAGCAGGTAGAACGGGATAGGATGCTTCTGAGGAAATAGCCCCGCATAGGCGCTCAGGACTCCCACCGCAAGGACTATCCCCGGAAGGATGAAGGGAATGATCAGAAGATAATCCAGGAAACGGAACCGTTTCTTGAAGTAGATCTGATTGCCGAGGATCAGGGCGAACACGACGATGATGAATGTAGCGGTCAGGGACATCTGTGCGGTATCCTTCAGCATCGACGGATACGTGAAGATCCTGACATAGTTGGCCAGTGTCCACCCCGTGGGGAATATCTCATACCCCCAGATCGTGATGAACGACTGAACGACCGTCACGAAGAAGGGAGCCAGCAGGAACAGAAAGACCAGAGCGACCAGGGCCTGGGTGACCCTGCTCCACCGTCCGAGGCGGTATATGACAGGAGCGATCCCCCTCTGGTATTCTCTCGTCGTTGCCCGAAGCAGACGATTCACGAGGGTCAGAAGGATAAAAGAGAGAATGATCACCCATAGGCTGAAGATCAGAGCTACCCTCTCGTCATTCAGGACCGAGAGGAAGTTGGTGTAGATCTCAAACGAGAGAACGGTATAGCCGCCGCCGATGACCAGAGGACCCCCGATATCGCCGATGGCCATCAGGAAGATCATCAGGCCCGAGATAATGATGTGGGGAGCGATACAGGGAATGGTGACTCGCAGCAGAACCTGCAGCTTACTGCTTCCCAGAGAAACTGCCGATTCATCGACATGACGGGGAACTCCCTGCAACCCCGCAGCGATGATGAAGGTCGCGTACGGAATTGACACGATCAACTGGTTGATAAGCAATCCTCTCAGCCCGAAGATGTGGGGCAGGTATAGGCCGAGGTGCTGCAGGAGCAGTGAGATCAGACCGCTCCTTCCATAGATCGACAGGACCGCAAAGGCCATGATGAAGGGGGGCGTGATCATGGGGATAGTCAAAAGGGACAACCATACCCGGTTTCCCGCTATATCAGTCCTGACAAGGACGAAGGCCAGCGGCAGGGCGACCAGCAGGGAGAGGAATGTGGTGAGGAAACCGAGGATGAAGGTGTTGCGTGTGACACGCAGAAGATGTGGCCAGAAGAAGGAGGGCAGGGCCTCGGTGACCATGAAGGCACTGCCTAGACCTTTCACGAAGAGATGGATGACGGGAATCAGCAGAAAGCCGGTGATCAGGAGGATAGGAGGAACTATCAATAACGCCGAGGGTACACGTTCTGACATCCGGTTCACTGATTGAATCCCTCCATGTGCTGCGATGACTGTCTCTCCCTAGTTGAGCTTCCTGATATTTCGTCCGATCACGAGGTCTTCGGGAGAGAATCTCCCTCGTACCGTCTGTCCTTTCTTCAGATCCGGTGCACGGTTGCCGCGGATGGGGTGCTCGAATTCCAAGGTTATATCATTAGACAGCAATACTTCACCTTTTACAAGGCCTCCGAGGTATTCGATGTAGTTGATCGTCCCTTCCAGGACATTGTCATACTGATCGATTCTCTCTTCATTCAGCCTGATGTACTGCGGTCTCAGGGACATCCATACATCTGTCCCCTGTGTGATGACCTCATCGCTTTTCACATGGAACACCTCAGAGTCGACATGGATCGAGATGATATCATCTCTGCGGTCAGCGATCTTTCCATAGAGGATATTCGACTTTCCGATGAACCCTGCCACGAAGTCATTGTTCGGCTTCCGATAGATGACCTGAGGAGACCCTCCCTGCATCAGTTCCCCCTGTCTCATCACGAATACCTTGTCCGAGATGGACAGGGCCTCTTCCTGGTCATGTGTCACGAAGATCGTGGTGATACCGAGAGCCTGTTGTATCTTGCGGATCTCCTTCCTGATATTCAGCCTCAGGGCTGCATCGAGGTTTGAAAGGGGTTCGTCAAGGAGCAGGACATCGGGCTTGATCACCAGAGCCCGGGCCAGGGCGACACGCTGCTGCTGACCGCCTGATAGCTGGTTGGGCATTCTCTTCTCGTATCCTGTCAGGCCTACAAGCTCAAGATACTCGCCCACGAGAGAGGCGATCTTCTGCTTATCGAATTTCTTGATCTTCAGACCATAGGCTACGTTGTTGAACACGTTCATCGTCGGGAAGATCGCGTAATCCTGAAACACGATCCCGATATTCCTCTTCTGCGGCGCAATGTCCACAAGGTTCCTGTCCCGCAGCATGATCTTCCCGCTCGTCGGTGTCTCGAAGCCGGCTACCATTCTCAGGAGGGTCGTCTTTCCACACCCTGAGGGTCCCAGAAGCGATACCAGCTCACCTTTCTCGATCGTAAGGGACAGATCTCTGACAGCTTCTGTGGAACTGAAGTTCTTCTGCAAATGCTCGATTGTTATTTCACTCATGGTTTACTGATTCCTTTTCTTCATGTTGTTACTGATAGCGGTGCCTATACCCACGATGGCGATAAGTACGATACCCATTGCTGCTGCCCGTGATATGAAGCCCTCTTCTACGAAATAGGCGATGTACAGTGACATGGTCCTCCATCCCGGAGGATTCAGCATCAGGCTGCTGGACAGCTCGGTCACTACCTTTATCATACCGATTACCACGGCCATTGATATAGCAGGCTTCAGCTGCGGAAGGATAACTGAGAAGAAAGCCTTCACCTCAGTGGCGCCGAGACTGAACGCCGCCTCCTGCTGTGAGTCATCGATCTTGGAGAATCCGGCTTCGATGATCTTCAGGACAAACGGCAGACGACGTATACTGATAGCGATGATCAGGATATAGATCGAGGCGATCAGGTCCCTTCTACCCAGAGAGACACCTGCGTAGCTCTCCAGGAGGCTGACTGCGATGATGACGCCCGGTATCGTGAACGGCATGAGGGTGAAGTAGTTCACCCACCTCATCATCTTCCGGTTCTTGAACATATGAGCAAAGATCACACTGAGAATGATCAGAATCGGTGTGACTGTCATCAGCAGGATGATCGTGTTACGGATGGGCAGGATGTCGCTAAGTGCTTTCACGTAGTTGTTCGTGGTGAATTCCTTCGGAAGCCAATCGTATGCCCATATCGTACCGAAGGACTGGATCACTATCGCGATATACGGGGCAAGGAACAGAATCGATACGACAATCAGGGTCAACAGGCCAGCCTTCCGTGCACGGGGACGGTCATAGGTCATCTGGCCGATTCTGAAGCGGTGTTTGACGTCGGTCAGTTTCATCAGTCGACTGACGATGAAGAGCATCAGGAAGGAGAGGATCAGTGTCCAGGCACCGAAGATAATGGGGATCCTCTCATCTCCCATGTAGGTGATGAAGTTGTTATAGATCTCTGTGGAGATGACCTGATAGCTTCCCCCGATGATGAGCGGTCCCCCGACATCTCCCATCGAGGTCAGAAAGACCATGAGAGCGGCCATCAGGATATGGGGAGCGATGTAGGGAAGGACGATGGAGAACTGCGTCTTCAGAGCACTGTTGCCCAGTGAGATGGAAGCCTCCTCGAGGTGACGAGGCACGGTCTTGAGGCCTGTAATGACCAGTAGCAGTGCATAGGGCATGGCATGGAGCACCTGAGTGATCACCAGACCTCTCAAACCGTAGATCGAAGGCAGGTTGATACCGAACAGTTCGAAGAACATGGTGATGACTCCGCTGTTACCCAGCAGTATGATGGTGGCAAAGCTTGAAATGAAGGCCGGGGTGATCAACGGGATCGACAGGACACCCAGAAATACGGAAGCACCGGGTACCTGCAGCTTGGCGATCAGGAAACCCAGAGGGACGGCTATCAGTACGGCAATGACTGTTGTCATCAGAGCCATATTGAGAGTATTCCCTGTGACTCTCAAGAGGTACGAGAAGAATCCCGGCGGCAGGGGTTCACTACTTCCGAAGATCATGGAGAAGGAACCGGTGAATAACCTGATAATGGGAAAAATGAGAAACACTACCAGAAACAGGGTCGCAATCGCATAGGCGAGATTGAACCAGGAAAAGGTAAAGACTTTTTTCATGAATGATCTCCAATCATGCACCAATCCGGACCGCGATAGATGCGGTCCGGATTGAGACGGACCGTTTATTTCGTGCCCTTGGTTCTGATGTATTCACCGAAGGTATCCTGGATCAGGTCCCTGTTGGCTTCTGCAAGTGCCGGGTCCGGAGCATAGATGGTGCCCATATCGGCTGTGACGCTTTCAAGAGAGACGGGCAGAGAGGGATCCATTACACCCTGTTTTACCGGGATGTAGAGATATTCGGAGCCCTTAAGCTGCATCTCATCACTCAGGATGTAGTCGATAAACTCCTTAGCCAGGTTGGGATGCTTTGCATTCTTGACCAGAGCCATCGAGTTGTCGTACACCTGTGACCCGTCGGCGGGGAATACGAAACCGACCGGGAAACCTTCGTTCATGGCAACGAGGGCAGGTCGTGAAAGGCCGATCGCCAAAGCGAACTCACCCTTGCTGACCAGTGTATATATCCTGGAGCTGGAACCTGAATAGTAGGGAAGATTCATGTTGATCCCTTCCCAGATGGAGGGGGCCTCATCCCCGTAGATCTGAAGCATGGCAACCACGTTACTGCTTGCAGTGGAAGACTTCAGAGGGTTCGCACTGATGATCTGATCGCGATAGACAGGGTTAGTGAGATCTGCGTAGGTTTTTGGTACCGGAAGGTTGTAGCGGTCAAGCACCTGCTGATTATACATGATTCCTGTGAACATCAGAGACCATACATGGTAGTAGTCTTCCGGATGACTCAGATCGAGCCGGCTATCGCCTACCGCGATAGAAGACTTGAAGCCGGGAGCCTGTGGAGCGTAGGGCTCAAGCAGACCCATCTCGATGGCGTGCTGATAGTTGATCATCGAACCGGCGTGAACGACATCCGCCTGGGGATTCGCCGCTTCCGACTCGAGTTTCTTGAACATTGCCTCAGTTCCGCCCGGGTTGAGGACATTGACCGTCACTCCGGGATGAAGAGCTTCGAAGCCCTCCTTCATTGCCTCGGCATATTCGGCAAAGATCGTACTGTATACAACCAGTTCCGTCTCACCGTGACCGGCATCTGCAGCTGCAGTATCAACCTCCTGTG
>JAFGUP010000034.1 GCA_016938475.1 Sphaerochaetaceae bacterium | reverse complement strand
TGGACCAAAGGCCGGTGTACCACGTATCCCGTTGCAGCACAAGCACTTAAGCTATATTATCAGAGTCATCGGCTATGTAATGATCGAATTTGGCTGATTATATCTTCACGAACCTAACGTTCATTTACTGCGTTCCACATATCCCCTGTATCAGATAGACACCCGAAGGCACTTCCGTGCCAGACTCATCATCGCAGTCCCACTGGATGATGTTGGTCTCAAGCTCTTCTCTCCATACCCAAGAACATCCAGCAAAACGGACTTCATGGAGAACAGGCTATTCAAACTCCTTCTCAGTTGACTCTTAATCATTGGATGAATATTGTCTTTTTGAAAGTCGTATCATGTAAGTAAGTCATTGGAAGCTGGGACATTGCTATGGTATCAGTTATACTGCTCATGCTAGTGGCTGACATAGTCCCGATCCACACGACCGTAGCGGACAGTTCACGGATAGCCTTCACGGTACACCCCCCCCTCTCCTGGGAAGAAGTCGTATACGACAGCCTTGATTTCATCAGGTTCACGGACCTGCCGTTATCTGACAGCACCGGCTTCCCAGAACTGCCGATGATCACTTGCATTGTCGCTCTTCCTGACAGCGTGACCCCTTACCTTGAGTATGCATTCACGGACATGAGAGACCAGTTCGTCGATCCGGTATACCCCGCTCCCGCCCAGGTACTCTCATGTGAACGCACACCTGCTGTTGTGGATTCATTCGTGCAGGATTCGACAGCCTATGAATCGGATGAGTTCTGGCCCGGTGAGAACGTGCGGATCATCGGAGAGACACGGATATGCGACCAGAGAGTGATGCAGGTGCAGTTGTTCCCAGCCCTGTACAGAGCCTCGGACAGCACTCTCAGGACGGTATCCACTTTGAGCGTGTCCATCTCCTTCGACAGCTCTTCCGCACATTGGAGCAGCGTAGGTCTCGGACCTTTCCAGAGAATGGTCTCGGACAATTCCATCATAGGCTATCACGACGTTCCGCAATCCTCAGAGCCAAGCCCTGTCTACTTCGGCGAGGTGGATCCCTACGACGGTCCCAGCCGCATGCCCGATTACGTCATCATCTGCGCATCAGGCCTCTACGGCCAGTGCGACGCTTCCATCGACGACCTCGGTGAGCACAGGGTCAGCCTCAACGGCTTCG
>JAFGUP010000254.1 GCA_016938475.1 Sphaerochaetaceae bacterium | reverse complement strand
TCACATGTAGTTCAATATTTGAAGCCTTAGTAGTCAAGAATTTGCATATTGAAGAGATAGCCAAATCAGTGCTCCATCAATTGTACAATTCCTCACTTTCGGCTAGTGTAGTGATACGGGACCCGGTACGACCGGTCCGAGTTGACAGCAACAGAGGTATTATATGGGATTAAGAGGTGAAGTGTTCTCCACGAAGCTTGTAACAGGAGAAAGAACCTATTTCTTTAACGTGAAAGAGAACGTGTATGGGGATATGTATCTGAATATCGTTGAGAGTAAGGGAGCTGAAGGCGGAAGCGGCCGTTTCCTGCGTCAGTCCATTCTCGTGTACAAAGAGGATCTTGGTGAATTCATCAAGGAGTTTCAGAAGTCCATCGATTTCATCAAACAGTCATCCAAGTAGATGTCTTCTGCCGAAGGAGTTCCTTTCCTTCTCTAGTGATGAGAAGGGATACGGAAACTCCTGCGGTGCACGGGAGAAAGACCGTGAATGCTGCACAATGCAGCGTGGGCTCTGGTCGGGTACCCTTTATGGGAGGCGAACTCCCACTCAGGATATCTGTCATCGAGGATCATCATGATCCTGTCCCGGTGGTTCTTTGCGAGTATACTCGCTGCCATGATGGCCGGAACCGTTGAGTCTCCTCGGACCACTGCCTCTATCGGGTGAGGACAGGAGAACACCCTGTTCCCGTCGACGACAACCTGTTCGATCACACAGCCCCGGCGAACAAGTCCCTCATAACTGCGTCTCATCGCATCAAGGGTCGCCTGAAGGATGTTGATCCTGTCTATCAGAGTGTGTGAGCTGTAGGCAACATTCCATGCTACTGCCCGCTCTCTGATAAGTTGTTCAAGCTGCATCCTCCGCTTCGGGGAGAGCCGTTTGGAGTCATCAAGGATGTCCACCGGGAAATCGGGTGGGAGGATGACCGCTGCGGCACACACCGGTCCGGCCAGAGGCCCTCGTCCTGCTTCATCAATTCCGCATACATAGCTCATATTCAGGACCGTACGTCCTATGAGGTGTGCGTGTCAACGTCTTTTTCGCGGGTTTCTGCTCTCGTCTTCTGGTTTGATCCTCATCAG
>JAFGUP010000253.1 GCA_016938475.1 Sphaerochaetaceae bacterium | reverse complement strand
GTCTGCCTGATTCAGTTTCCTGTAGGACTCCTCAGAGCCCCTTCCAGCCCATGCAATGATCTCCAGTCTGTCCACGGCAGACGGACCGATCTTCCCTACAAGACCTCGTCGATATGCTTCCTCGTTTCCATCGAGCAGCTGATTGCATTCCTTGCATTGAGGCCACACATTTTCAGGATCCATCTCAGTGACTCTGACCTGACGGGAGATGTAATGTCCTCCATCCGCCTCATTCCACGGGAGGATCTTCCCGCAGGAGATACATCGCACGTACCCGTTATCCGTTGCCTCCTGCAGGCGTCTGAGCTTGCAGAAGGATGCTATTGCGTTCTGTCTTGCTGTGCTCACAGGTCCTCCTTGAGTACTATCACCTCGTTGTGATACAGATAGCCTCCGTCCTCGACGTATGTTTTGAGCTCTTCGATCCCTGCTTCAACAACACCTTCTTTAAGAGCTTCAGTGGTGATATCTGAGCAGGCATCAATGCAGGAGAGAATCCTGTCGAGATCCCATCCACCCATTCTGTTGCTGATAATGCTTATCTGCCTTTCTGCTTCTTTTAAACTCTTTTCTGTTTCATATAGTTTTTCTGCATGCCTTTTCATTGACTCTGCTACGTCATCAAGAAGCTCAGAGAGCTTATTTTTTATCATCAAGAATTCACGTTCTGTCATACCGCCTCCTCAAAAGGGAATATCATCATTGAAGTGCTCCGGTCCCGGATACCCACCGCCCTGAAAACTCTGCTGCTGAGGAGGTGCTGGCGGTCCCTGCTGATAGTTCTGCTGATATCCGTTATTCTGCGGAGCCTGAGGGGGGGCCTGATAGCTGTTCTGCTGAGGAGCCTGGTATCCGCCCTGCTGTGCGTTCCTAGGTTCTGCAAGGAGCTGAACACGCTGTGCGTTGATCGTAACCTTAGACCGGTTCTGACCCGACTGCTGATCAGTCCACGTCTCCTGTCTGAGTCGGCCTTCCACTGCGATCTGCCGGCCCTTGGTGAGATACTGCTGCAGGCCTTCGGCTGTCCGTCCCCAGACCGTGACCTCGAAGAAATGTGCTTTGTCGGTGTACTGACCGTCAGCTCCCTTCATGCTGTCGTTGCATGCGATCGAGAGATGACCGACGGCTGTGCCACTGTTCAGGTACTTGAGTTCCATGTCTCGGGTGAGACGTCCGATTATCATTACACTGTTTAAATCTGTGCTCATACTGCTATTCCTCTTTTCATATCGATATACGTGACACCAAGGGCATACGCCTGCCAGATGTCAGCCGAGAAACCGTAGAACCACCCCGGATT
Organism: Sphaerochaetaceae bacterium; assembly: GCA_016938475.1. Classification (GTDB taxonomy): domain Bacteria; phylum Spirochaetota; class Spirochaetia; order Sphaerochaetales; family Sphaerochaetaceae; genus SABI01. Next base: position 860 of record JAFGUP010000253.1, on the reverse strand, counting down.
CTTCTTTGTTCCCTTTCCGTGGTTCGGCTTCCCGGGTGCGAACCGGTCCACGAGGGCCTGAATGATGTTCGAATCCTTCGCTCTGGGTGACTGTGTGAGATTCAGCTTCACTGTTTTACGGGGAATAAAATTGACCGTGCATCCCTTGCGGGTGAAGATCTCGATGAACCTTCCGCACCACTGGACGGTGTCGAAAACTTCTCGCCCTACCGGCATGCCGTATGATTGGATCTGCTCGATGACTACGTCATATTTGAACCCTGCGAAATCAGCGTCCACAATCATTTCAATGTCTTCGTTCATCAGCTTTGATGCCAACATGACACTGAAAGAGTGTTCATTCATCATCACAATACCTGAGGCTATATTGCCCGGATCTATTGCTAATATCATTCTGTCTCCTTCAGGATTATTCCGAGCTCAGAGGCGATCATATGAGTTGCCTCGATGAGGATTCCACACTCCTTTGTGGAGGAGTCTGCCTCGGATATTCCCATAACTCTTCCGTACAGGTCCTTCTGCACGGAACCGTCTTCTTTGACCAGGATCGGATATCCCATCTCTACCGCCCTGACTTTCACTTCAAGCTTCACCACTTCGAACGGGTTCCCCGTCTCCTGTGCGATCTGCTGGATATGTCCATTCAGGTGATGTGACTGGGATCCCTCCCCTGTTGTCCGTGGCTTGCGAACGTTCTCGATCGTGATCGTCACGAATCCGGCGTTGTTCTTCTCGGCCTTCTCCATCATCTTTGACAGAGAGGCTTCGAATTCCCGGGGGACAACCAGACCGAGAGTTTTCCTGTTCGCAGTCCACGTTACTTTCAATTCAGGATCTCCACCCCGACCATTGCGATAGCT
>JAFGUP010000252.1 GCA_016938475.1 Sphaerochaetaceae bacterium | reverse complement strand
TGTGGAGAATGACATCAGTGCCCTCAGTTTCCCTCGTGCAGAGAATTCGCTTGTCATCTTCGGCCGCGGGTACAACTTCTCACATTGGAGAGAGTGCCATTGGCTAGATCGGGTGAAACTCTTCTACTGGGGAGACCTTGATACCCATGGCTTTCGTATCCTCGATCAGTTCCGATCCATCTTCCCTCATACCGAATCATTCCTCATGGACTGGAAGACGCTCCATGATCATGAAATCTCATGGGGAGAAGAAGGGAGTCCTACTACCGTCGACCTTCATCATCTTACGAGAAGTGAGGAAGATCTCTACGATGAACTGAGGTTCAACCGGATACAAAGGAACCTGAGACTTGAACAGGAATTCATCAGGTATTCTCTTGTGGAACAGACCGTGGGGCAGATAGCCTTCTGCCTCTGAACGGCAACAACTGGTGCTGTCAGGAAAGTAGACATGAAGAGGTGAAAAAAAGTCTGTACTCGGATGAGTAATAACTCTGCCCGGGTCTTTCATGTACTGATGAGACTGTTCTCTAATGAGAACTAGGGGATACAGCACTGCCTGCTTTTTGCAACTTAGCAGGTTCTGAGTGATCAGGATCTGGCTGCTTTGAAGAACAGAAAGAGGTAGAGAAGAGTAGAGGAGAGTGGGACAGGAGCACCACGGGACCGTCTGAAGTGACGGTCCCTGTACGTCTTCGCAGCGAGATCAAGGAAACTACGACAGCGGTCAAGCGAAGCTTGAATTAAAGTTTATTTCCTGTTTTTCGTCATGACATCAAAGAGCACCGCACCGAGAAGGACAAGGCCCTTGATCGTCTGCTGCCAGTCAACGCTGACTCCCATGATGGACATACCGTTGTTAAGAATACCCATCACGAGTCCGCCGATGATTGCTCCCACAACCGTTCCGATACCTCCGGAGGCAGATGCACCACCGATAAAACAGGATGCGATAGCATCGAGTTCGAACATCGTCCCTGCCTTGGGAGTTGCTGCATTGAGCCTGCCGGCTACCACAAGTCCTGCAAGAGCGGAAAGGAGCCCCATATTGGTATATACAAGGAACATGACCCGTTGGGTTTTAACCCCGGATAGTTTCGCAGCTTTCTCATTGCCTCCAAGTGCATAGATATGGCGCCCGAAAATTGTTTTCTGGGTGATGAATGTATAGAACAGAACCATGGCAAGAAGCAGGATGAGTATGATAGGAATGCCGTTATAGAGTGCAAGACTTACGGTCAGAAGGTTCACTCCCAGGATGATGAGTCCTGCCTTGAGCATGTCTATCCACAGAGGCACGCTCTCGAAATCATACTTCTTCTGATTCTTTCTGACTCTCAGTATAGCGATCACTACTATAATGGAGATAGCGATGCCGACAAGAAGCGCAATCAGGTTAAGGCCACCGATACGGATATCCCGGCCTGGCAGATACCCTGCAGCAATCGCCTGAAAGGATTCTTCAAACGGAGCCTTCGTCTGTCCTTTGAGGATGACCATGGTTAGACCTCGCCATATAAGCATGCCTGCAAGGGTGACGATGAATGCAGGAATGCGCATGTAGGCTATGAAATACCCATGGAATGCCCCCACTGCGATTCCTATGAGGAGTGCGAGAATAATGGTGAGGAAGACAGGGAAATTCCAGTCAACCATCATGACGGCAGAAACCGCTCCAACGAAAGCAACGACTGAACCGACAGAGAGGTCGATGTTGCCTGTCAGGATAGCAAGCAGCATCCCTGTGGCAAGAATCAGAACATATGCATTCTGAAGTACGATATTGTTGATATTCATCGGACGGAAGAGTATCCCTCCGGTGAGAATCTGGAACAGTACCATTATGAAAATCAGAGCGGTAAACATACCGTTCTTTCTCAAATTTGCTTTGATATAGTATGTGATATTCATGCCCACTCCTTTACTATTGTTTTCTGGTGATTCATGATAATCTTCATGATCGACTCCTGTGAGGCTTC
>JAFGUP010000251.1 GCA_016938475.1 Sphaerochaetaceae bacterium | reverse complement strand
GAGTTCGCCGGTAAGAGGATTATAGATATCGTGAACCGTTGTACGGCCAAGGATCCTCTCGTAGAGTGACTCCACGATCTCTTCGTTGTTCTTGATGGCCGTAGCCACCAGGCCGCGAAGCGTACCGCAGTCCTCCTCGGTGATGATCACATCCTGTGACACGTCAACGAGACGGCGGGTAAGATAACCTGCGTCTGCTGTCTTGAGGGCAGTATCGGCAAGACCCTTACGTGCACCGTGAGTGGAGATGAAGTACTCAAGAACTGAAAGACCCTCCTTGAAGTTCGAAAGGATCGGGTTCTCAATGATCTCAGACCCGGATGCTCCTGACTTCTGAGGCTTGGCCATAAGACCCCTCATGCCTGAGAGCTGGCGGATCTGCTCCTTCGAGCCCCTCGCTCCGGAGTCAAGCATCATATAAACCGAGTTGAAGCCCTGCTTGTCTGTTGAAAGCTGCTTCATAAGAGTCTGCGTGAGACGTGCGTTGACATGGGTCCAGATGTCAATGATCTGGTTGTATCTCTCGTTGTTGGTGATAAAGCCCATGCTGTAGTTGGAGAGCACTTCGTCAACCTGCTCGTAGCCTTCCTGCACGAACATCTCCTTTTCCAGCGGAATGATGACGTCGTCAAGGTTGAACGAGAGACCGCCGGTAAACGCCATGCGGAATCCGAGGTCCTTGATTGCATCAAGGAAGTCAGATGTCTTGGCGGTTCCTGCCTTCTTGAGTACGGTACCGATGATATCCCTTAGTGACTTCTTTGTCAGAAGCTCGTTGATGTAACCAACTTCCTCCGGAACGAACTCGTTGAATATCACTCGTCCTACAGTGGTCTCAATCAGGTGGTTGACCTTCTGTCCGTCAACCATGTCATCAACCTTTACCTTTATTACAGCATGAAGGTCAATCTTGCCCTCGTTATAGGCAATGCGTACCTCCTCATGTGAGTAGAATGTGGTTCCTTCGCCCTTGACCTTGATCTCTTCGGTGCTCTTGCGTGCCTTGGTGATGTAGTAGAGACCGAGAACCATGTCCTGTGAAGGCACTGTTATCGGCGCTCCGTTGGCGGGGTTAAGGATGTTGTGCGACGCGAGCATCAGCATCTGTGCCTCCAGTACTGCAGCGTTGCCGAGCGGAAGGTGCACAGCCATCTGGTCACCGTCGAAGTCAGCGTTGAATGCGGTACAGACGAGCGGGTGAAGCTGGATTGCCTTGCCCTCAATCAGCTTCGGCTGGAAGGCCTGGATACCAAGCCTGTGAAGTGTCGGGGCACGGTTCAGCATCACGGGATGGCCCTTGAGCACATTCTCGAGGATATCCCAGACAACCGGATCCTTGCGGTCAACAATCTTCTTGGCGCTCTTGACAGTCTTGACGATACCGCGCTCGATGAGCTTGCGGATCACAAACGGCTTGTAGAGCTCGGCAGCCATATCCTTCGGGATACCTGTCTCATGAAGCTTCAGTTCCGGACCAACGACGATAACAGAACGTGCCGAATAGTCAACCCTCTTACCGAGAAGGTTCTGACGGAATCGTCCCTGCTTGCCCTTGAGGCTGTCAGAGAGCGACTTGAGAGGTCTGTTGGCGTCTGTTTTGACTGCGTTCGCCTTGCGCGAGTTGTCAAAGAGTGAGTCAACGGCTTCCTGCAGCATTCTCTTTTCATTGCGGAGGATCACCTCGGGAGCCTTGATCTCTATCAGTCTCTTGAGACGGTTGTTACGTATGATTACCCTGCGGTAGAGGTCGTTCAGGTCGCTGGTGGCAAAACGGCCGCCATCGAGCGGAACAAGGGGCCTCAGTTCGGGGGGGATGACGGGAACGATCTTCACGATCATCCACTCGGGCCTGTTGATGTTCTTTGATTCCCTGAAGGCTTCAACAACCTGCAGTCTCTTGAGGGCTTCGCTCTTGCGCTGCTGCGATGTCTCGGTGTTGGCGCGGTGGCGAAGCGAGTATGAAAGTTCATCGAGGTCAAGCTTGCCAAGAAGCTTGTATAGAGCCTCGGCTCCCATCTCGGCAACGAACTTGTCTGGATGATCATCATCAAGATACTGGTTCTCCTTCGGAAGTGTCTCAACTATCTCCATGTACTCCTCTTCCGAGAGGAAATCGAGGTATTTGACGCCGTCAACGGCTT
>JAFGUP010000033.1 GCA_016938475.1 Sphaerochaetaceae bacterium | reverse complement strand
GAAGATGATATGTATCAGGACGATATCAGGAGGGCAATCGAAAAGCTCTCCCGCCGCAGTGATTCGAGGGAATCCCTCATGATGAAGCTGAGAAAGAAAGGGTTCTCTTTCAGGGAAATCAAAGATACTGAAGGAGCTCTCTAAACTCCCCTCCATTTCATATCCTGAAAACACCGCTTACCCGTTCTGTATCGCTGTCGAATACAGTGAAGCCAACCTGGTGACCGTTCCTCCTTATGACCGTAAGGAGGTAGCTAAGCATGTTTCCAAAAGGCACACGCTGGATTATCCTGTACTACAGAGGAAAGTTTTCCGCCTGGAACGAAGAGAAAACGGCTCTTCTGAAAAGAACCCGTGGTGTGAGCTTCGAAGAGATTGTCATCCATATTCAGAACGGAGATGTCTTGAATCGTATTGATCATCCGAACCGGAAGAAGTATTGGAATCAGAAGATGTTCAGGTTAAAGAAACCACATAGGATGAGATATCGTAACCTCTTCATACCATATCGTTGAGATGCCCTGAGCAGGAGATAGCCTCTTTCCTGAAAAAAAAGTGAGCTGCCGGAGCAGCTCACCTGAATTCTGAGTTTGTTCAGACTATTTGAGGACCTTGAAAGCCTTCTTGCCTGCGTACACTGCTGTGTCACCGAGGTAGTCCTCGATTCTCATCAGCTGGTTGTACTTGGCGAGCCTGTCTGAGCGGCTCATCGAACCGGTCTTGATCTGGCCGGTCTGGAGTGCGACAACGAGGTCGGCAATGAAGTTGTCTTCTGTTTCCCCAGAGCGGTGGGAGACGATAGCCGTGTAGCCTGCCTTGTGTGCCATTTCGATAGCCTGGAAGGTCTCTGTGAGAGTTCCGATCTGGTTCACCTTGATGAGGATCGAGTTTGCTGTTGCAGTGTCGATACCCTTCTCGAGGCGCTTGGTGTTGGTTACAAACAGGTCATCACCGACAAGCTGAACTTTGTCGCCGATTGCATCGGTGAGCATCTTCCAGCCTTCCCAGTCATCTTCATCCATGCCGTCTTCGATCGAAACGATCGGATACTTCTCTGCCCAGCTTGTCCAGAGCTCGACCATCTGCTCGCTGGTGAGTTCTTCACCGGTCGACCATCTGAGAACGTATTTCTTTTTCTTCTCGTCATACAGTTCACTTGCAGCGGGGTCGAGAGCTATCATGAAGTCGCCGTCTCTACCGGCAGTGTAGCCTGCGTTCTTGATGGCTTCCATGATGACTTCAAGAGCCTCTTCGTTGGACTGGAGGTCAGGAGCGAATCCACCCTCATCACCTACACTGGTGTTGTAGCCTCTGCCCTTGAGGACGGTCTTGAGGTTGTGAAAGACTTCAGCGACCATCTGTACTGCCTGGCGGATGCTGGAAGCACCGATGGGCATGACCATGAACTCCTGGAAGTCGACCTTGTTGTCCGAGTGTGCGCCACCGTTGATGATGTTCGCCATCGGTACGGGGAGGACACATGCGTGATATGCTCCGAGGTATTTGAAAAGAGGCACGCCGAGGTAGTCTGCTGCAGCACGTGCTACTGCCATGGAGACACCGAGGATTGCATTTGCACCGAGTTTGCTCTTGTTCTCTGTACCGTCGAGTGCAAGCATCGCCTGGTCGATCGCGACCTGATCGAGTGCATCAAGACCCTCGAGCTCGGGAGCGATGATGGTATTGACATTATCTACAGCCTTGAGTACTCCCTTGCCGAGATATCTTTTCTTATCGCCGTCACGGAGTTCTACTGCTTCATGAACGCCTGTGGATGCTCCGGAGGGAACAGCTGCGCGGCCCATGGATCCGTCTTCGAGGATGACGTCAACCTCTACCGTAGGATTACCCCTTGAGTCGAGAATCTCTCGTGCTTCTACAAATTCAATGATACTCATGAATATACTCTCCTAAAAATTCTTATATAAAGGAAATATGGTTGTTTTTAGTTAGATTGTCAAGCTGACCGGTCCATTCCTCATCATCATAACCCTTGCAATTTGGAGCTGAACGGGTACACTTGTTCCGTGATGTATGAGAAAGAGACGAAAAGCTATTACCATCTGCCTCCCCTCAATGATGAGTTCATGTTTCAGATCATCTTCTGCATGGAGGATCAGAGTAACGAGTATCTCCTTGACCTCGAGAAGCAGGTCATCGTGGAACAGGTTTTCGTGGACCAGCGGGAGGCAGAGAATGCGGATCGTTTCCTTGCACTGCCCGAGTGGTTCCCTTCCGACGGGTATCACACGATGGAGAAGTTCGTCGCCACCCTCCGCAATCCTGTCTACCGTCAGAAACTGAAGGACGTACTGAACCTTGGCAGGGGCGTGTTCCGTCAGTTCAAGGATGTCGTGCACGAGATGCCCTCGATCGAACGGCTTTGGTTCCATTTCAAGGATATGGAGATGCAGAAGCGCATCTACGAATGGTACGAACTCTATGATGCTGCCTTCACCTTCTCAAGACTTCCCGGTGAAGGATTGGAAGACGATGCACTCGAAGCTCTGCAGGAGGACTTCGTGTTCAGTGACAATGTCACAGAACACTTTGACGAGTATGAGAAGCTTCGCGATGCATGCCTCGATCTGTACCGGAGCAGAAACGTCTCCTACAGACCCTACCTTCTGAAGAAGATCGAGAAGGCCTGGACACTCAGTGACAAAGACCGCGCTATTTTCGCCCTCACGCCTGAACGGGAAGTGGTTGCCATCATCATCTGGCACCATGAGTCCTCCCTTCCCGCCATCGTACGCGCCTACTATGTGTGTACACCGTACCGTGGACTCGGCCTGTTCCACCTGCTCTTTGACCGGGTCTGCGAGCAGTCTAAGCGATTAGGAGCACAGCAGACTATCCTGGAACTCTGGGATGAATCGATCCCGATTGAGTCGATGTTCAGGGAAATATCAACGAAAACTGTAAGAAAATGTATATTTATCGAAAATTCTTCATGGATAGATTCAGAAAAATGAGATATACTGACGAAGATTAGAGAGAACGGAGAGTTAGGAATTGTCTAGGAGTGCTTTGCTAGTATAATGATGTAGGCTGCCAAAAGGGACGCAATTTGTTAATAAATCGTTCAATCTGTGTAACTAACGGTCGTTTCTGCAATTTATCTTGACAGGTATATAGGCGGTTGTTATAATCCGTTTTGTATAACGAAAAAAGGGAAAAAGCGGGTCTTTGCGCCTGCCCCGAATATTTTTTGGAGGAAGTATGAAGAAAATTTCTGCAGTACTTTTAGTTATGGTACTCGTGGGCAGTGTCGTTTTTGCCGGTTTCACGGGTAATGCCGATGTAAGCTTTGGAGCAGGTCTGGACTCAGGTCTCTGGGGTTTTGGAAACACTGTTGAACTGACAAGTGATGTCGTGATCAGCGAGACTCTCGTTGACAATGCTGGCGACGGAGATATCTGGGCAGAGATCGCCGCTGAACTGACCTTCGGTTTCGATTTTGAAGATGCTGGCAATGAGTTTGATGCAACTGGAATCACAACAACTCTTACACCTGTAGAAATGGATGAAACTGTTGACGGCGAAGATCTGAATGGTGATGGAGATGCTCTTGATGCTTCAGTTACTGTATGGGTAGCAGAGAGTGCTAATGCTTTCACAGCTAATGCAGAGATCACCTCTGCGAAGATCGCTTCTGACGACTGGTATGTAAGTATTCTCGGATCCATGGGCGCACCTAACTTCGCAGCATCTGTTCTTGATGCGGAAGAAGACTCTGCTGGTGATGATGACGGTGATGGAATTGATCTGAATCCTTCTAACTATGTTGGTAACAACGCTGGTGTAGAGGTTGGTCTCTCCGGTTATGCCTTCGGATTGAGCGTTGACAATACTCTGAATGCAGTAGATGGTTCGATATACAATATGTTTGCATCAGTGACTACTCCTGAGTTTGTTCTTGGAGATGGTCTTACCGTTGCCCTTGGTGCTGCTGGTCTATTGTCTGATTCCAACAATGCTGCCTCAGCTTCAGCTACAGTGGCATATGGTGCAGATATGATGAATGCAACAGTATCTACTGATATGATCTTTGATGGTGGTGACCTTAAGGCTGAAGTTGCAGTTGCTGCAGCTTATGATGCTTACAGTCTGGACGTCTACTATGCAACAGAAGATGACTCAGCTACATATGACTCAGATGATGAAGCTGGTTATACTGCTTACACAGAGACAACCGACATCCTTTCAGCAAAAATTGCTGCAACAGTCGCCGATGTTTCTCTCAGTCTGACTGGTCTGAATCTGGTCCACGCACAGGATCTTACCATCGCAGCTTCTTACCCTGTAAGCGACATGCTGACAGTTGGAGCAGAATTCGGGTATGTTGTTAGCGGTTTAAGTGCAGAAGATTGGAATGTTGGTGTAGATGCAACCTATACAACTGATATGTATACTCTTGCTGCTGCTGCAGGATTCAATAGTGCCGAAGAACTGTCAATGAGTGCTTCTATCGAATCCACAACCATGGTTCCTGGCGCAACTCTCAGCCTTGTTTGGGAAGATGGTAATTATCTCAATAGCGGAGCAGCTAGTGGCGATGGTGCTGGTGTAAATACTGAAGAGCTTGGCTCAATCACAGCATCAGCTTCTATCGCTTTCTAGTATAACTCGGATGTTATATAAGAGGTCACCTTCGGGTGGCCTTTTATTTTGGGTTCATGAGCAAAAGCTGTGGTATTGGGATAGAAGGTCTGCTTTATCGCATCTACTCTGAATGACAGCTGAGAGAGATCTACGCTT
>JAFGUP010000005.1 GCA_016938475.1 Sphaerochaetaceae bacterium | reverse complement strand
CTGCGCAGCAAGGTCTGCAATCTGTGCTTCCTTGACAGCAAGAAGTTCGTCCTTCTTCTTCATCTCGTTCTGGACTTCTTCTTCCTGAATCTCCATGAGCTGTTCATGTTCCTCAAGCTGTTCCTGGAGCTCCCCAAGATATTTTTCCTTGGCAAGAAGAGATTTCCTGAACGACTGTTCCTTCAGTGAAGCGTCGGCGATCTCTTTCTCGAGTGCCTCGTACTCTCTCTGTGTGGAGATCACTTCCATCTGCTTCTCATAGTTCTCACGTTCCACTTCAGCTTCATCAAGAGAAAGTCTCAAACTCTTCAGCTCTTCGCTGGTCTTCTGGATCTTCTCGTGTTTTTCGATGTAGAGCTTCTTTCCACGGTTCAGCAACTCTTCTTTCGTCTCGAGCGTGCGAGGGATCTCAACGATCTCCTCCATGATGCTGAACTTCTTAGCAAGAATATCCTGAAGGTCTCTCAGCTTATCGTATATGTCATGCATACTGTTCTCCTGATCTGGCTATTATAAAAAGTCTTTTAATCGTCTGCTTCGTTTGGGATGTCTCAATCGTCTCAGTGCTTTCGCCTCGATCTGTCTGATACGTTCCCTCGTTACCTGAAAATACAGTCCAACTTCCTCGAGTGTCAATGAGTAACCGTCCTCAAGACCGAATCTCATCTTCAATACTTCCTGTTCTCTCGGTGGAAGGGTGTGAAGGACATCCTCCAGCTGCTCCTGAAGCAATCTGAATGCTGTCTGGTTAGCCGGATTCTCTACATCCTTATCTTCAATGAAATCACTGAGGAGAGAGTCTTCCTCTTCTCCGACCGGAGTCTCAAGACTGATCGGTTCCCGTGCAACATTCTTGACCGATTTCACCTTGGCTGCTGTCCACCCGAGTTTGTCGGCAATCTCCTCATCGGTCGGTTCCCGCCCATAGGCCTGCATCAGCATGCGTGACTCACGAACGACTTTATTGATCTGTTCAATCATATGAACAGGTACCCGGATGGTTCGTGCCTGATCAGATATGCTTCTGGTAATTGCCTGACGAATCCACCAGGTCGCATAGGTGGAGAACTTATATCCTTTTCTATATTCGAACTTTTCCACTGCCTTGATAAGACCGATGTTACCTTCCTGTACAAGGTCGAAAAAATGAAGTCCGCGGTTTGTATATTTTTTCGCGATCGAAACAACGAGACGAAGGTTCGCCTGGATAAGACGATCCTTGGCACTCTTCATCATCTCACGTCCACGGGTAATCTCCTTGGCATGACTTATGATAGCATCACAGGAGTCTTCAAATTCAAATTCAATCTGCCTCAGAGCCTTCTCAGTGAGTTGAACCTCACGAATCAGGTCCTTGATGCTGTCACTGGAGAGATTAAGTCTTTTTTCCACCTCAGCACGCTGACTCGGAACAGCAAGCGATCGTCCGAGACTGCGCAGTTCCTTCGAGTTGTTGATACCAAGACGGAGTTCTATACTGCTTTTCTTATTCTGAAGGGAAATGATCGTATGCTCAGCTTCCACATACTTCTGGGAGATGCCGGCGATCTCTTCCGGTTGGAGGATGATCTTCTGCAGTTTCTTGAGAAGGACAGCCCGTTTTTTCTGGATCATCTCATCCTGAGATATATCACTACCGGCAGCATGCACCTTCTTCTTGAGTTCCATATAGCTCTTCAAGCCACTCTGGATCTCCTTCAAAATATCCTTGTAACTGACAAGATACCGCTTCTGATCGGAAAGTTTCTCCTTCAGCTGCTTCTGGCTGAACTCAAGTTCCTCATCATCATACTGAGCGAACGAAACTTCCGAGATATCAGCGAAACTGGTAATCATCACCCCGGAAGCATGAATCACTTCTTTGATGATCTCTGCGCCCTCTTCCATTCTCTTGGAAAGTTCCACTTCCTGCTCGGCGTTGAGAAGACTTTCTCGACCGATCTCTCTCAGATAGAGGCGGATGGGATCGTCAACCGAGGAATCCGACTTATCACTTCCAAGAACGGTTCTCTGGGTTCGCTGATTACCTGAAGAATGAGTCTCGTCATCGGATTCATCATCAGCATCATCATCAGCATCCTCATCATCTTCATCATCCGAATCATCATACTCGTCATCATCATCGTCAGAGGTGTCATCAATGTCTGTGTCATCATCTGAATCGGATACCGTATCATCCAGCCCGTCATCACTGGTAAGGTCTTCCTCATCACTGACATCAGGCAACGAAGAATCTTCAAGGGAATCGTCATCATCCAATTCCTCATCAAGGATCTCTTCTTCGAGTTCTTCTTCATTATCTATAGGTTCGTCGAGCAAATCTTCCTCCAGGATATCATTCTCTTCATTCATAGCCGTCTTTCACCATTCACACAGTCAAAACTTCAATGCACTGAAACCAGTCATACAGTCGTTCAATCGACATATCCTCACTGAATGCTCTTTCGTATAAGGACTGCAATATCTTCATCAATTCCTTTCTTATCATATAACAACTGAGAGATGTCCTGCTCACTCGATCCTTCACGTGCAGCAATCGCAATCAGATGTTCGATCTTCTTCTGTTCTCTCTTCAATGTACGAAGAGTAATCCGGTTCATCAACTCATCTGCTGATTTTTCTGCCTGCGTAGTAAACTCATCATGAACAAAACTCGAGACTACCAGTCTCCTGAGGTTCTCATCCTCAATCATGGACAGCAGCAGTTCGTCGCTTGAAGATGTGCCATCTCTCAGACTGTTCTCAAGAAGTGTATACAGAGTTACCGCACGTGAATCCTGGAGACTCCCTATCGGAACCCTGTTACGTACCCGCGCAAACAGTTCCCTGTTGTTCATGATTATCAGCATGAGATAGAGATCTGTAGGGACATGTGCAACATTGATGTCCTGCGGCATCTCTTTGTGAGCTGTCTGTTCCCTCTCTCCTTTCATCCCAGGTGTATTGCGGCTCTCCTGATTGAAGTCATGCAGCAGTGCAGACTCATCAAGCTGAAGATGACGCGAAAGTTCGTGCAGATATGTCTGCCGAACAATATGTGAGTCAACGGCCTGTAAATATGGTGTAAGCTCCTGTAATATCTGCAACTTCCCCGTAGCCTTATTGCTATCATACACTAGTTTAGCTGAATGTACAAGATAATCGAATCCGGCTGTAGCGGTGCCGGCAGTACGTGACAGTGTCTCGCTTCCGAACCGAGAAAGGAACTCGTCCGGATCTTTAGCCCCTTTAAGCGTAATCACTGACCCTTCAAGGCCAACCTGTTCACAGACGATGAGGGCCTTTTTGGTCGCCTCCTTCCCTGCATGATCTGAATCAAAGAGTGTATGGACCTTTGATGCATATCGTTTCAGAAGCCGGGCCTGTTCATGTGTGAAACTCGTACCCATAGGGGCACAGGCATTCCCTATACCGCTTCTGTACAGGGCGATCACGTCAAAATACCCTTCACAGAGGATAACACTATCCTCCTGTTTTATCATTGCGAGTGCTTCATGCAACCCGTACATGACTTCCCGTTTCCTGAAGATAGGGATCTCGGGTGTGTTTATATACTTGGCTTTGCTCGTTCCGCTGATATCTCTCCCGCCGAAGGCGACTACTTCCCCTTTCCATGATCTGATCGGGAAGATGATTCGGTCCCTGAACAGAGGATAGAAGGAGCCGGTACGACTGAAGAGCCCGGAGTTCTTCAAGAGTGTGTCGCTGTAGTTCTTTTTATTGAGAAATGAGTAGAGCCAGGAGGGATCAGATGGAGCATATCCGACCTGAAAGTGTTTTAGTGTCTCATTGTCGATTCCTCGTCCCCTGAGATACTCTCTGGCATGTTCTGCCTGAGGACCGTCTGTAAGTATATAGTGGAAGCTGAAAGCAAGTTTTGTGTATAGTTCGCTCAGAACCTCCCGTTCGTTGCGCTTCCTTTTCTCCTGAGGATTCTCCTCTTCGATCTGGATACCGAGGGATTCGGCGAGAGCTCTGACCGATTCGGGAAACGTCAGATGCTCCATTTCCATATAGAAATCAAACAGACTTCCACTCTTACCGCAGCCGAAACAGTGAAAGAAGCCCTTATCAGGAAGGACAGAAAAAGATGGAGTCTTCTCATCATGGAACGGACACAGGCCCCAGTATCTATCGCCTTTCCGGTTGAGTGTCAGGTATTGTGATACCAGGTCGACAATAGAGAGACGGGCTTTGATGTCTTCAAGTACGTTTTGAGATATTTTTGCCATATACTCTTTTATTCACTCGATCCCGTTTCTGCATCATGCATCACTGAGGATTCTATCAATTTCTTCACGGGTCACCGGCGGATTCTGTGTTCGGATGGCCAGAGCCTTCTGGATGTCCTCCTTTGTATACATCTCTCCCTGCCCTATTCCGGGACACCAGGCCTTCTCCTCTTCCCAGTATGCAGGGCTTTCCAGGATATGAGCCCAGAAGGGATAGGTAGAACATTGTACAGGTCGATGTTCATAGATTCCGCATCCCTCAGGTGTGAGAAAGATACAGTCATTGCGCTTTGTCTCTTTCAATGAGAAATGTGTTACATCTCCCATCGGTACGGGAATACAGTACTGCACGAGAGTCTCTTTCAGAGTTTTTCCGGTACCCAGCGCGATTCGTTTCAGGTCTTTCAATGAAAGAAACACGAATCCCGGCTCGACTGAACAGCAGTACCGGCAACCGGGTATACAGGAGAAGGTGAGACCATGTTCATACCAGCAATCCACTATTCAATCCTTGTAGTATCAGCCACATAAAAAAAAGAGGGCCCTCGTCTGAGGACCCGTCAATTGGGGAGAGAAGGATTCGAACCTTCGAAGGTGTAACCAACAGATTTACAGTCTGCCCCCTTTGGCCGCTCGGGAACCTCCCCGTTTCTAACTAAGCAAGAGCCTAATGAAAACTTCTAACTTAGTCAATAGCCACCTGTCAGATTCGAACTGACGACCCCGAGATTACAAATCACGTGCTCTGGCCAGCTGAGCTAAGGTGGCGTAACGAGGTGAACTATACGAAAAACCCCGCCGGTATGTCAACCTTCTATCAATATTCTTCCAATAAATTTTCTATCTTCTCGATAGTCCGTTTATCAGCGCGAGAATGAATCGGCCATATGTTATACTTGTTCTGCGCATACATAAGAAGCATAGCAGCTTCCTGTCTGTCACTCATCTTATTGAGTGCCACCGATGAATAATGGGGCACATGTGATACACCGTTGGCTCCTTCATAGTAGAAATGCTTTTCGAACACATTGCTCTCAGACTTATAGTCCTTCTCGAATTTCTTTATCTCTTTCGACCGCTTGGAAACACTCCAGTCACGTTTGTAGAGCATCTCGGCAAGAGCCTTGTAGTGACCGTGGTAGAGCTTATCATCAGGGATCGTATCGATGGCCTTCCGGGCCATGCTGATCGCTATATCCAGATCTCCGTAGCTTAAGGGCCATCCGGGAAGCTTGAAATAGAGCTGCCCGATAACATACCAGCCAATAGTTTTATCCAGGACACCAAGATCATTGACGACATAGCTGATAGTGTCCTTGATCGGATTAGCCTTCCCCAGCGCATTCAGAGGCCCCTTCGTTTCCCCCCACCTACCGATATTACTCGCTTTCCAGATGTACGCATCAGGATTCTCTGCGAGTGAAAGAGATGTATCAGCATACTTCTCGCCTGCTTCGAACAGTGCAAATAATTCATCATCACTGGCACCTAACTCTTCCAGTTCGTCTGCCTGGTGGAGCACCACCTTCGAAAGTCTCCAGTACAGTTCACTCTGTTCAACCGGATCATTGGTCTCTTTGAGGGCTTTCTCGATGGCTGCCTGTTCTTCTTCAAGACGGTCATACATGTCGAGAAGATCGATTTCTTTAAGAGTATCAGCGAATGAGGCCCATAGAGACAGAGAAGCAATCAGAGCTATGGCGAGAACGCACATCAATTTTTTCATAGCAAACTCCTACGCAGGTTTTTCTGTATAGTACAACAGTTGAAGAATAAGTCAATACAGGAGTGAGAAAAAGGGCTTGATGTACGATGAGAATTGTGTGAGACAGTACCCGCTCACTGTCCGCAGATATCGGGTCTGAGAGAAGTTGTCGACCCATGGTAGAGGGCGCGGGGAGTACCGAGAGATGAATCCCGGTAGAGGTGGATCAACACCCGGACAGTACGCTCAGGCATTCCTTCGACATCGGGTTCCTGTGAACAGAAAAGTGGAATCGAACCTTCTCCCGTGGCTTTTCTGAATGCAGTTGCCGGATTCATACTTCTCAGGTCCTGTGTCACGGTGAACTGAATGGAGACGACAGAGGCACTCATGATATCATTGATGTCAAACAGTTCATTCATCAAAGTGCCGACTTTCTCCTGCATCTCCTGTGGAGTATCCTCCTGAAGCTGAGTGGCTCCTCTCAGTGCATACAATCTTTCCATACGTTCCCCTTCAACCGAGAGCTAGATGATCTCGATCGTCATCCCGTGTGCAGACAGCGAAGAGAGTATCTGCACGAGAACGAGCATAAAGGAACAGATGATCATATGCAAGAGCGTTTTCATGAACTTCCAGGCAAGGAGCATCCTGTCCTTGAACAGAATCAGGATAAGAAGGGTAAGAAGATAGCCGCCATACATGATCCCGGCAGACGATACGAGTGTGACCACTGTCGTGGTGAAGGAGAGGAAGAGTTCGGTTGTCCGGAGAAAAAGATTGAATGAATATACACCGCCAGTGAATAAGACGATCAACATGTAGTACGAGTAGAGTTTTTCGCTGTATGCGTATAATCTTCTTGTCCGTATCATTAACTATAGTATATCATACTTCACGAGAACAGAGACATCACCGCAGAGTCAATTTCTGCAGACTTTGTCACACGGTTTTACCGTGAAACATCATACCGTGTCATGCAGCTATGATGCGAATAAGGAAGGTAGCACTTTGAAACACTCATCTGAAATCCTGAAGAAATACGGAATCTGTCCACCGGACATGCTCATTCCGAATCCGAAGATCGACCTGAATAAATGGGCGGTTGTCGCCTGTGACCAGTATACCTCCCAGCCTGAATACTGGCAGAAGGTTGCAGAGATAGCCGGTGATGAGCCATCGACACTTCACCTTATCTACCCCGAAGTCTTTCTCGAGGAAGCATCCCCCGAAACTCGCATCGAGGCAATCAACAGCACGATGAGAAAGTACCTTTCTGAAGGAGTCTTTGACGAATATCCCGAGTCGTTCTTCCTGGTTCACCGGTCCACAGCCCAGGGTTCACAGAGGTGGGGTCTGATTGCTGCACTTGACCTTGACCACTACAGCTATGCAAAGGACTCCAGGACCTGGGTTCGCGCGACCGAAGGGACGATAGAAGCCCGTATCCCTCCACGCAAACTCATCCGCAAGGATGCTCCGCTTGAACTTCCCCATATTCTTGTACTGCTCAGTGATGGGTCCAGGAGTATCATCGAGCCGTTCACTCGGAAAACCGATCAGCTGACAAAGGTCTATGATACGGACCTCATGCTCGGCGGAGGCCATATCACGGGCTATGCCATCAACTCTGAAGAACATCTGGAAAGCATAGCCGGAGCCTTCGAACAACTGTTCCGTACGGTTGATGCAAGCAATCCACTCATCTACGCCATGGGTGACGGAAATCATTCACTGGCGACGGCAAAATCGTGCTGGGAGGATCTCAAACAGACTCTCAGTGCTGAACAGCAGCAGGAACACCCTGCCCGGTATGCACTGGTTGAACTGGAGAATATCTTTGATGAGGGGCTCACATTCGAACCGATTCACCGTGTCCTGTTCAACATAGAGGAGAAAGGGTTTGTCAAGATTCTTTCACGATACTGTGATTCGTATACACAGGAGCGCTTTACAGACGTCTCAACTCTCATGGAAGCAATCGATGGCAGACGTGAGGGGCAGACTTTCGGATACGCTGACGTATCAGGTCTTTCACTGTTCACCCTGCAGGGTGCACATACATCTCTCGCTGCAGGGACCCTTCAACTTCTCATCGACGACATCACTCACGACGGCACGGTGGGTGTGGACTATATCCATGGAGAAGAAGTCACTGAAGAACTTGGAAGGAAAGAAGGAAACATCGGGCTGTTTCTTCCTGCTATTGAAAAGAGCACCTTCTTCGATTCCATCATACAGGACGGCGCTTTACCGAGGAAGACCTTCAGTATGGGAGAAGCGGACGAGAAGCGATACTATATGGAAGCAAGACGGATCTCTCTCTGACAGAAGCGCTATGAAAGCAGCACCGAAACATCAGCACATCCCTGGGGATGTGCTGTACTCAGCAACTGCCCTTACCAGGTCATCCCTTATGAATATGGTTGTTCCCATATACCCTTTTTCTCTTTTTTCTATACCTTCTTACCAGTGATATGATCAACCAGGTACCTGACGATACACCGAAAGAGAGCAGGATGGAGACGGACGGACTTCCTATCCACATGAGTACACGGTATGCCCACGGTATGCGCTCCGGTTCCTGCGGTACTCGATACTGAGGAATATCAGGTGAAATATCCCGGGGAAAGATAAAGACCTGCTCTCCCTTTTGGGAATAGCCGACTGAATGCATGATTTCATTCAGTGTCGACTTTCCGCTCACCTCACGACTCTGCCGGTACAGGGTATCAACTTCCCTTTGCAGAAGCTCCACATCACCATCCAGTAGAGACTCTTCGGCGTATACTCTTTCAGTGATAGATTCAGTGACCATGAGGAACCTGATCGTCTGCAGAAAAAGTGAAAAGAAAAGAGTGAAGATAACCATAAGGAGAAGGGGATACACTGCAGTCTTTCTCATATATACACCTGTTTTCAGAGATACTATCATGTTTCCCCGGTTTTACAAAGCAGGTACAGAGATAGCTGATCGTTCATTACCACAACGCCCCCTTTATCGGTCATAACCGGTCTATTTCCTTGTAATAACATCCTGAAAGGGATAT
>JAFGUP010000250.1 GCA_016938475.1 Sphaerochaetaceae bacterium | reverse complement strand
TTGATGAAAGTCAATGAACTGATTTCCACTATGGTATACACTCGGAGATAAGGAGAATCAGACATGCCTACCATCAAAGATACTAGAAGAAAATCAGCACTCATGATCGGAATATCACTGTTCGTCATGGCAGTAGCTGCAGGAATCGCCTTTGGTGCGATCCATTCATCACTCATCGACACTGTCGATACCGACACAACCATGAAGAACCTGTTACAGAACAGCTCTAAGTGGCAGACCGAACTACTCCTCTGGGTCATGATCATTATCACCGACCTTCTGGTAAGCTGGGGGGTCTATCTCTACTTCAGGAATGCAAGCCCGAAGCTCTCGATATACACAGCCGGGTTCAGAGTAGTCTACACACTGTTCCTCTCTGTTGCCGTATCTCAGCTCATGGTCATCGCTCCATCTGCACAGGATGGAAACACGCAGAAAGTCATGCTCCTTCTGACCCGGTTCGATCGATTCTGGTCCTATGGCCTCATACTTTTCTCCATCCATCTGATACTGCTGGCCATCGTGTCTTTCCGATTCGAGAGCAGGGTTGTCGGCATCCTTCTACTTGCCGCAGGCATTTCATATCTCATCCTCCACACGATGGAAAGTTTCCTTCCCGGCTTATCCGCCTTCACCATTCGTCTCGAAACGATCCTTATGATCCCGATGACCCTCGGTGAGATGGTGTTCGCCTTCTGGATGATCATTCGGGGAGGGAAATCGAAGGGGAAAGTCGTTTCCTGATACGACTCAACGATTCTGGAGTCATACCCAGAAAGCTTGCAATCTGATACTGAGGCACTCGTTTCAAGAGGTCAGGTCTTGTCCGGACCAGATTCAGGTACCGCTGCTCGGGTGTAGAAGATATAAAGGAAGTAAAAGCAGTTTGAGTTTTTCCCAGGTTCTGTTCAAGCATCTGTCTCATCATCTTCTGAAGAGACGGAAACCTGTCCAGAATATCTGATTCGACGGTGAGATCTCCTACAAGAACCGTACTTTCTTCCGCACACTCCCAGAAGTAGGGAGAAGGTTCTTTCAAACAATCCCCATCAAGAAGTGCGGCAGTATCGCCCTCGGTGAAAAAGTCAACTGTTCTCTCATTCCCTGTATCGTCAAGAAAATACTGACGGATACATCCCTTGAAAACATGAAAACATTCCTTGTAGCCTTCGCCCTGTCGCAATAAAAGAGACCCTTTCGCATAGGTTTTTATCGGTAGATGCAGAGAAAGTGCCTGTTTCTCTTCGTCCGTAAGCCCTTCAGCCTTCTCCAGTAGTGCATCAACATACTCATTGCTCATTTCATTCGGTCTCCTTCTTTTCTAACACACCATACATTCCAGATTCTATCACGAAAAACATCATCTTTCTGCCTGGATGAGATATATCACGATCCAATCGAGATTATTGCTCTTACGATGACAAAGTCTGCATTGAGAGCTTTCGGTTACAGATCACATATAGGTATTTTGTAGGAACTCTCCAGGAGAAGCATAGGATTTACAGAGGTTTCAGAAATCAGCAGAACAGCAAGATGACTGGAGATACGCTCTATGTGAACACATGCTGCACAGGAGACTCTGCAACCATATTCCTTGCTCGCACCCCGGAAGTTGAACTTCAATATTCTGGACCAGGTCGTCGAACGGGACAGTTCCCACTTCATCATCGAGATCAAAATACCGCTTTTCTCCACTCAACGATCGGGGTGAACGGATCTCTCGGAGAAGGAGTACACGTGGCTGAAACCCGACCTGTTTTGCTCATCGGGCAAAGGAGAATGCCTCATAATGCAGATCACGGGCAGCAGGTGTCTTCTTCAGTTCGCGCACATACCCGCCGGTCATCGCCTTTGGACCGCACAGGTAGACACTTGTATCCTGTGTGACATCAATTTCTTTGAGAGAGAGACGGTCACGCTCTGCAGTATTGATGAAATGAACGGTAAACGAAGGATGCCTTTCCTGAAATGCGAGAAGATATTCCTTGTACAGAGCTTCCCCTTCGCCCCTGTAAGTGTAGTACAGCTGTATGGTGTTCTTCAGGCCCTCTGTTTCCGAGTTCCGTAGCGAGGAGATAAAGGGAGCAATTCCCACACCCCCGGCGATCCACACCTGACGAGCCCGTCCTTCTTCAAACGTCATGTTCCCGTAAGGGCCGTCACAGCCGACACGGGCTCCCACCTCGAGCGAGTCTTTCAACTCTCTCGTATAATCGCCAAGTGCCTTGATGGTGAGCTTCAACACCTTTCCTTTCCCGGAGCTTATCGAAAAAGGATGGGGAACAGATTCGATACCTTCCTGGAATATCCTGACAAAGAGGAACTGCCCGCTTTTGAAGGTCATCGGTTCATCGAGGAGCACCTCAAGTTCAACCGTCGAGTCACTGAGATGCTTCACGGCTGACACGGCACCGGTATATCTGTAGCGAGTCCGCTGATAGAAGAACAGGGTATACATCGCACAGAGGAGACCCGCGATACTGGTGAGGCCTACCCAGAAGCTCAGCAATGACACACTGAACAGATCAATGCTGCTGGACATATACGTGTGAAAGAGACCGATCAGATACGGTATGATGAACAGGCGGTGGAAGAATCTCCACCGCTCATAGTTCATCGATCGGGCGAACAGGGCAATGAGAGTGAGGAGAATGAACAATATCTGACCGATAGAGCCCAATGCAGCTCCGATTTCTCCCGAGGAGGCAGATGTCTCTGCTGCGCTGACAGCTGACTCCGCCAGACGTCCATGAATGAAAACGAGTACTACCGAGGCGATGGCTATGTACTTGTGGTAGGTATAGGCGGTATCGAGACTGCCGAACAGCTTCTCCACAAAGGCCAACCGTGTAGAGATGGCAAAGACAAGGAGAAAGCCGGTCAATGCTATTGCCGCCAGCAGATAGTGAACCTGTCCGATCCCGGAAAGCGCCCTCATGTCCCCCGAACTCATCCACATCACGACTGTGATAGTGGCCGCTGCAATAAGTAGTATCACCCCTCTGTCCCGTTTCATCATACTTTTCTCCTGTGTCAGTCATAGTATCGGCACTGATATCGCTGAACCAGCGTATATCATCTGCAAAAATACAAATCATCCGTGTGATTTTTAGGTGGTTTTATATAAATATTATGTGAATTCGTCTGAGAAGATACGTACCTCATGTACACAGGAAAATGCCATCACCACACCATGGATCGTGGAACCTCACTGTCCCGAACAGGTTCTTCATCGACAGACCGTAGCCAAGCATCGGCCATTGGAGGTGAAATACATCAGCATATCACACAAGCATAGATACAAACGACGCATAAGTCTCCTCATACCTCGCTCACCTGTGAGTTCTTGATTCTGCATCTATTCGATTAGTTCACTGCTCATCTGTGCCAGTGCTCAGGCTCTCACTGCCTGTGCCGTACACCGATGCACAGGCAGTTTTCCTCCCTTCTAAAAGGTTATCAGTGCACCTACGCTCGCAGTGATGCTCGCGATATTGTTCTGCGAGAAGTTGGTCTCACTCACCGACCATGAGTCATCCCCGTCGCTGGTACCCTTGCTCGTCCCGCCGAAGTACCGCAGATTGCCGAACAGTGCGAGCCTGTCGGTCGTCTGGTAGGCCATTCTAAGTGATGCATCAAGAATCGACCCGCTGAACTCATAGTCAGCTCCATTAAAGAAGGCCGAGTCTGCATAGGAACCGGCGATGTCCGCACTGAGGGTCACACCGAAGGGGAAGCGGTACTCCGAATAGAGGGCCAAGGCAGGCACGAGGCCTACGTTCTGCGTTACATATAAGGATTCGGCTCCAGCCGTGAGAGATTCGAAGCGAATCGAGGCATTTCTGATCTGCAGCACCAGGCCCGGCCCGAGGTAGGCATTCTCATACTCTCCCAGAAGGTCGTAGGTGTAGCTCAACCGGTAGAAGGGAAAGGAGTAAGTCAGCTTCATGGGAGTGCCGGCAACGAAATCATAGTTCCCTACACTCACATCTTCTCTGAAGGTAACATTTGTAACAAGTTCAAGGGGCTGATAGGAGAACCAGACGCGATGGCGATCATCAATCCGTGCTCCTATCTGGAACCGTTCGAAGGGATACAGTACATCCTGTCCCCCCTCGTCTCTGAAGTCGAACAGTGTGCCCGGGTCGGAGGAACTCACTCCGTTCTGATACGTGTGAGAAAGTATCGAGATAGCTCCTGCCTCGTATTCAAAAAATGGCTCAAATGACAATGCCTGAAGAGAAGTGAGTAGAATAAGGGAAACCATGATCAAGGTAATTAAACGTTTCATACTGGTATACTCCTGTTGATATCATAGATTATTCACCCAATATACTGATATCACCTTTTTGCGACTATACATTTCTGGAATGATACTAAAAATCCTATGTGGTACAATCCTATACCACACGAATACTTCAACACCCATACACCGATCCTGCCCCCATGTACCTTCCCGGAAGGCGAAAAACAGGGGATTTTTTTATCTTGACAACTCTCAGGTCTGTGATATCCTGATGTTACCGGTTGCATTAGGGAGTGTCTCTGA
>JAFGUP010000249.1 GCA_016938475.1 Sphaerochaetaceae bacterium | reverse complement strand
TTCTGAGGAGGTCGACATGACCAGAAAGATCAAGGTGAAGCTCATTCTTGAACTGCATGAGCAAGGGATGTCATTGAATGAAATATCTCGTACGAGACATCTGTCTAAGCACTCAGCTTGCCAAACCGTGGAGGTAGCGAAGCAGAAAGGATTATCCTTCAAGGATGTGGAGGAATTAACCGATGATGCTGCCTATCGATTGCTATTTCCCGAAAGGCATGTTCATGAAGCACTCTATGAACCAACTGACATGGACTATGTTCATCAGGAACTGGGGAAGACGGGAGTCACGCTTAAACTGTTGCATGCAGAGTATTGTGATGTAAGCAGGAACAATGGCTCCATCGCAATGAGCTACTCTAAATTCTGCAGAGACTATGAACGTTATACCGTTCAGGGTAAGTTCACCAGTCATCTCGAACATAAACCGGGCGAAAAGGTTGAAGTCGACTGGTCTGGGAAAAAGATGCAGTATACTGATCTCGATACAGGAGAGCTGGTCGATGTGAGTCTCTTTGTCGCATCACTTCCTTACAGTCACTACTCATTCGTCGAACCTTGCCTAGACATGAAGGAACAAACCTGGTTGCAGTGTCATGTCGACATGTGGGCTTTTTACGAAGGAGTAACGAGACGGCTCATGCCGGACAACCTGCGTACGGGAATAACAGCTCATCCAAAAGAAGGTGAGATCATCCTCAATGATGCGTATGAAGAACTTGCCGTTCATTATAAAACTGCCATCATCCCCGCTGGAGTCCGCCGACCAAAGCATAAGCCAACGGTTGAAGGCACTGTCGGTAATGTGGCAACCGCCATCATCGCAAGGCTACGAAATAAGACCTTCACTTCATTCGCTTCGCTGAAACAGGCGGTCAAAGAGAAACTCTTTGAATACAACCATGAGGAGTTTCAGAAACGGGAAAAGGATCGGTATCTCGTATTCATCGAAGAAGAGTTGCCTCGCATGGATCCTTTGCCGACATACCCTTACGAGGCGAGCACCTGGTATTACAATCGGAAGGTTCAGCTGAACAG
>JAFGUP010000248.1 GCA_016938475.1 Sphaerochaetaceae bacterium | reverse complement strand
GAGTATGATGATTCAACTGGAGAGACCGACGATCAGGCGCAGGGATATGTCTGCTGTGCTGCAGACCCTGGCGGATGAACACATCGGAATAGGGGAGAACACGCATAACTTTGCCTCCGCTCTTTCTGAATACCTTGGATATCCTTCCCGCCTGCTTACGCTTCGCAGTATCATAGATGCGCTTTCTCTCGCGCTGCGGTCCCTGCATCTTGAACCCGGCTGTTCTGTAGGGGTATCTGCTCTTTCCCCTTCCTGGTATCGGCACGTTCTGGAAATGAATGGACTTGAACCTGTTGTGATCGATATCGATTCCGAGACACTCTGCATCGATGAACAGAAGCTCTTCGAGCATACCATCTCTGCTCTCATCGTTGATGAGATGTACGGGTATCAGGCACCGCAGTCTCTTTATGAAGCACTCTCAGTGCCGGTCATTGCAAATATCTCACACTCCTTCGGCAGTACCCGCGATGGCCGACAGGCAGGCACAAATGCTGATATCGTGATCATGAGCTTCGAACAGGGAGATATCGTTTCCTGCGGCGGGGGCTCTGCTCTGGCCTACAGCGATGAGTCCTTCTATGCTTCAATCGAGAAAGATGTGAGTGCTCTGTATCAGTACATCGCCCTTGGTGATATGAACAGCGCTCTTGGTCTTATACAGCTGGGGCAGATGGAAGAGAACCTAGGGCGCAGAGAATCCTTTCATCGGAGATTCTTCCTGGCAAGTCAGAGAAACAGGCACCGCTGTCACGTCACGATGGATGACGGGTATATTCATAACGGGTATTCATTCATTCTTACCCTTGAAGGAAAGTATGAAGAATCTGAGGCATTCGCCAAGAAACATGGTATACTTACCTCGCGTGCATTTCGGGATATTCTTCTTGATGAATCCGGTGATGCATTCATCTCTTTTCCCCGATCTGCAGCTGTCGCTTCAAGGACCATGCGGTTCCCCCTCTATCCCTTTCTGACAGAAAAGGAAGTGCAGCAGATCGAACGGGTCATAGCCCACATACCCTGAGGAGGATCAACTGTGCATTCACGAGAGAAACGGACCGTACATCACGTAGCGATCCTCGCGAACTCCCATAAAGAGGAGACTGAGTGTCTTGTGAAGGAGATGAGCGCGTACCTTGAAATGCGTAAGATCTCCTACGACATCATGTTCACCACCACCTTCGACGAGGTCTCTTCGGTTCGGGAAACAACAGATTTTGCGATCATTCTAGGTGGTGACGGAACAGTACTCTCCTGTGCCCGATTTCTCCATTCCCGGGGAATACCGATGCTTGCGGTCAACCTCGGCTCGTTCGGCTTCATCACGGAAGTGGGAAAGGATGAGTGGAAGGAAGCTTTCGAACTCTGGGAGAAAGGCACGGCTCATGTATCGAGACGTCTTATGGTGCGGGTCACTGTCTTGAGGAAGGACCAGAGGCTCTTTCATTCACACGGTCTCAATGAGGTCACGATATCGAGCAGCGGGATTTCAAAGATGGTGCTGCTGCAGCTCTATATAAACGATACCAACGGGGGGCTGTTCAGAAGTGATGGCGTCATCGTCGCAACCCCCACAGGCTCCACCGGGTATTCCCTTGCCGCCGGGGGGCCTATCCTCGACGTGGACCTGGATGCCCTGATCATCAATCCGATCTGTGCCTTCACCCTGTCAAACCGTCCCCTCGTCGTCACAGGCGACGATGTGGTCAAGATAGTGGTCTCTCCCCGACAGAAAACGCAGCTGTCCCTCACAGTGGATGGGCAAGTGCTCTTCCCTCTCGAAGAAGGAGATGAGATCATCGTGGAAAAATCTCACTCGAAAGCGTTGCTTATTGAATCTACAAAGCGTAATTATTATGAAGTGATACGTGATAAACTCAACTGGTCCGGGGGCATGCATGCTTGAAAGCCTTACGATTCGCAATCTTGCACTCATCGAAGCTCTGACGATACAGTTCAGGCCCGGGTTCACCGTGCTGACCGGAGAAACCG
>JAFGUP010000247.1 GCA_016938475.1 Sphaerochaetaceae bacterium | reverse complement strand
CATCTCTTCGAAAGAAGACGATGTCAGGAATTATATTCAATCGAGAGGCTACTGCAACGGGAACACCCTCGTAACCGTTGTTCCTATAAATATACACGCGATCAGGAACAACGGTACCGCGACCTTCTAGTTCAAACATCTTTTATTTTCCGAAACACGGCACGTTGATCGGAAGAGGGTAGTCTGAATAGAGATACGATGCTCCATCTCCTGCCCATTCGACCGCAGTTCCGCTGGCGGTAAAGAACCTGATACCGGGGTTATTATCACCGTACGTTCCGTCAATGTCAGGAGCACTCATGACGAAATCTCCGAGAGAGTCCCCAGCATCACCTTCGATCAGCTTCTCCTCAGGAAGCAGATAGGACCTAGTAGACGCTGGCTTGCCATCCGCCACGTAGTACCCCAGAACGTTTCCGAAAGAAACGATGTAGATATACGTAGTGACGTTTGGTTGATCGAAGCGCTTGGTCTACTTCGCGATCGTCTTCCTTTCCTGAAAATAGGTCACAAGTGGAATTGGAACAGATGACATTGATGTAGTCGTGACCTGGTTCTGCGTCTCGATTGTCTGTGTCTCCGCAACTGTGTTGTCCGAGCAGCTCTGCGCCATGATACTCATGAAGAGCATCAGGACGATCAGTAGCCCGACCCAGTAAAGCCGATTCTTCTTCATATTCCTTACCTCCCTTGAAGATCTTCGAGACTTATGCGATAAGGCAAGTCGTCTGCCTTCCACATGTTGTGATTAATCTTCCTAGACTCCGCGTTGTACTCCTCGATGCATCGATTCAGATTCATCATGAGTCCAGAAAGCTCGATACTGCGCTGAGACTTGAGAGGCTCAGTCGCATCAGAACTTACGAGGTATTCCTTCATCACGTTGACATTCTCCTGCATAGCGAGAATGCTATGATAAGAATCGTAGAAGTACTCGTAGCTCTGAATGATATTATCCGGGCTCGTAGCCTTCTTGATCACTCCTGCCATTAAAGAAAACGGCCAGAAGCTAAAAATCATAGCTAGAACCAGATAAAGAACCCCTATTCCGAAAAGAACGACGAGACCCTTCCCGATCGGCTTTCCGAAATACCCTTTGAGATCGTCTGAAAATTCACTCATATTCCCTT
>JAFGUP010000246.1 GCA_016938475.1 Sphaerochaetaceae bacterium | reverse complement strand
TTGCAGTCATTGCAGGTGGAGCTGCTCAGGGGCTGTGCAAGGTCGACAGGGAGCGTGGTGCCTATGTAGGCCACCATAACACCAATGAGTATGATATGATCCCGCCGTATGTTGTCGGCAGCGGCTCCATGGAACAGAAGAAGGTCACGATGGAGGCACTGCAGGAGGTCATTGACGGTACCGTAGCCTACGGGAAGGCTTCAGTTGTCGGTCTTGTTGACGGATATGTACGATTCATTGATGAGGACCCGCTATATGAACAGGCGGTTCCACGTCACATCAGAGATGTCTTCTCGGAGTTTTTAAGTGATCTTTCCAGCGGAGAGATCCCCTACACATTGCCGGCACTCTAGTGTGCCCCAGGGTGAGCGGAGAATCTATGACAGCGGCAGTCAGGATGAAATCTATCACAAAGATCTACCCGGAGACACAGAAACGGGCGAATGATCAGGTGGATTTCACCCTTCTTCCCGCAGAGATCCTTTCCCTTGCAGGAGAGAACGGGGCGGGCAAGAGCACTCTGATGAAGATTCTCTACGGTCTTATCAGCTGTGATAGCGGAGAGATCCTGGTACATGGACAACCCTTTGCGCATCCTTCACCCATCGAAGCAGGGAAACGAGGGATCGGGATGGTCCACCAGCATTTCATGCTGGTAGAAGAGTTCACTGTCACCGAGAATGTTGTACTCGGGGAAGAATCCACTGCCCCCACAGGTCTCCTAGACCGCAGACAAAACAGACAGCGGGTGGCTGCCCTCATTGAAAAGCACCATTTCTCCCTTTCGCCCGATGATCGTGTTATGAGTCTCAGTGTGGGCCAGAAACAGCAGGTGGAAATCCTGAAGATGTTGATGCGGGATGTAAACATACTGATTCTTGACGAACCTACCTCGGTACTGACACAGCTCGAAATCGATTCACTGTTCACCACGCTGCGGAAACTTCAGAGCCACGGTGTATCCATCATTCTCATCACCCACAAGCTACATGAGATTAAGAATATCTCGGACAGAGTTGCCGTCATGAGGGAGGGCCGGATGGTGGGTGTCTATGAGACGGCCGAGGTGTCCGAGGAGGATATTGCTCGAGCTATGATGGGGGATGAAGGACTTTCTGTGGTTCGAAAGGAACGGCGTCAACTGAACCTGGACCCGGTTCTGTCTGTTGCTCACCTCTCTCTCATCCGCCATAACCAGGATCATCCGCTGCTCGACGATATCAGTTTTACGGTTCATCCCGGTGAAATTCTCGGGTGTGCTGCCATAAGCGGTAACGGACTGGGACAGCTCGAGTCGGTTCTCCTCGGAAACCTTCCGGTGAGCAGCGGGGAGATCCTCTACCATGATGAGGTGCTGACCAGTGTCCATCACACTGCGACTACCAGGAAGAGGGGAATTCCCTTCGTTCCCAGTGACAGATTATTTACCGGCTGCTCGCTCAGTGCGAAGGTAAGCGATAATGTGATAGCAACCAGCAGGAAACGGTTCTTCCCTCCGTTCAACGTGAGCCGTAAAGAGATCGAATCCTATACGTCACACCTGATAGAGACCTATGGGATCTCTGCAACTCCTTCTGCGCCTATCGGTACACTCAGTGGAGGAGGTATTCAGAAGGTGATCCTTGCCCGCGAGATCGAAAGGATACGGGACCTCATCATCTGTTGTGAACCTACCTGGGGTCTTGATGTGAACTCGACTGCTTTTATTCACCGGCAGATCGTACAGCTGAGAAACGATGGAGTGGGTGTCCTGCTGATATCGAGCAATATAGACGAGATCCTTGCGTTGGCAGATCGCCTCCTCGTATTCAGCCGTGGC
This sequence comes from Sphaerochaetaceae bacterium, assembly GCA_016938475.1. Lineage (GTDB taxonomy): Bacteria > Spirochaetota > Spirochaetia > Sphaerochaetales > Sphaerochaetaceae > SABI01. The sequence goes on along the minus strand of JAFGUP010000246.1, from coordinate 12,050 downwards.
AGCGTCTCTGCAAGGTTTTCCGCCTCACAGATGGCCTCACTCACCAAGGAGGAACTCTCTCCCTTCCTGCTCGGAAAGAAGAGGATGGAGGTGGAAGGTGCGTAAGATAGAGCGTTTCAGTGTGCTCGAGTACTTTGTACGGTCTCTGTTCGGTATACTCGCCATTGTTCTCCTCTCGGTTATTATGCTCATTGCTGCGATCTTTCTTCTCAGTGATCAGCCGCTGACGAGTATCGCCAGCTTCTTCGCCGGCCCGTTCAGTTCCCTATATGCAATCGGGAATATGATTGATCATGCTGTCCCGCTGGCGATCGGTGCCGTGGGGATCGCTCTGGCCATGCGTTCGGGCAACATGAACATCGGCGGGGAGGGGCAGGTGTATGCAGGTGCCCTGGTGACCACCATTGTCGCCCTCGCTCTGCCAGGATGGGGCCTGACAGGAATCCTGGTGGCACTGGCTGCTTCGATGCTGGTCAGCGGGAGTGTCGCCACTCTCAGTGGCTGGCTGAGGGAACGGTGGAATGTCAGTGACCTGATAACGACATTCCTTCTGTCGAACATTATTATCCTCGTAGTGGACTACATGGTTGCCTATCCATTTGTTGACCCTCAGACGAATCTAATCAGTACCCGTTTCGTCGATCCTTCCTATCACCTGCTGATTATTCTTCCCCCCTCACAGCTGAATATTGCACTGTGTATTGCTCTGGTGTGTGTCCTTGTCGCTCACCTTTTCCTCTACCGGAGCAGAACAGGTTTCGAACTCAGGATGGTGGGTGACAATGAGGAGTTCGCCCGCTACGCGGGAGTGGACCACAGGTTGTACCGTATCCTTCCGATGACCCTCAGCGGAGCTTTGTACGGTCTCGGCGGAGCCCTTGCGATACTCGGTACGTACCATGCGACGATCAAAGGCTTCTCGGCTGGTATGGGATGGAACGCGCTGCTTGTAGCCCTCATTGCACGGTTCAAGCCTGCAGCGATCATTCCGGCAGCACTCTTTTTTGCCTACATCGACGCAGGTGCACGCTCTGCGATGTTCTATTCGGATGTAACGTATGAAATTGCGTATATTGTCCAGGCTGTTATCTTCTTCCTGATCTCCTCCAGCATCCTGCAGCGCATCGCGCTGGGAAGGAGGCGAGTATGATCCATACCCTGACGAACCTGAGTGTGAGTGCGGTCACCATCATGGCGCCGCTTCTCCTGGCGGCGACGGGAGGACTGTTCACCGAACTCTCGGGAATGCTCAACATCGCTCTCGAGGGGCTCATGCTTGTAGGAGCCTTCGCTTCGATAGCGGGAGTGTATTTCACGGATTCGATTCTTCTGGGACTGCTGATAGGGGTTGTCAGCAGCATGCTGCTTTCCATGATTCTTGCTTCAGTCACCCTCTATCTGAAGGCAAACGTGTTTATAACTGGTTTAGCTGCAAATCTATTTGCCTCAGGCATAACGGTCATTCTGTCGTTTCATCTGTTCGGGAACAGGGGGGTCATCACCTTCGATACTCTCAAGGAGCTGCCTGACCTGTTCACCGGGTTTGCCCAACAGATGCCTCTTATTGCCGGCTATCATGTACTCACCTACCTCTCTGTCGTGCTTCTTGTTGCCGCATGGGTCCTTCTGTACCGCACCCGATTCGGTGTGAGACTGCGGGGAGTCGGTTTTCATGAACAGGCGCTTGCATCACTTGGCCTTTCTCCCCATAGATACCGCTTCGCTGCGTGTGTTCTCTCAGGTCTGTATGCTGGACTCGGCGGAGCAGCCCTTTCTCTGCATCTCGGTTCGTTCGTGCCGAATATCACAGCAGGACGCGGCTGGATCGCACTTGTGGCTGTCTTCCTTGGACAGAGAAGGCCGATAGGAATTCTGCTTGCATCGTTCATCTTCGCCTTTGCTGAAGCTTTCAGCAACTACGCTCAGGGAGCATGGAGTGTCCCCTCTGACTTCCTCCTTGCCATACCGTACGCCATCTCGCTGTTCGCGATCATCTTTTACTCGGTTTTTGAGACGCGCAAAAAACGAATCGAGTATCGTAAAGACTGAAAGGCCTCTAATGTCTCCAGAAAGTAGTGCAATCACGCTTCTGATCGATGGTGTATGAGATAATCTGTTTCAGCAGATCGTAGTCAACTTCCTGATTGTTTCCGATCCTCCATAACATCTTACCGTGTGAGTATCCGGCATGCCTGATCCGTGCAGAGAATTCATCGATTTCAGCCTTCTCCTGCCCGACAGATATATGGTTTTTCGATGTGGAAAAGGCAATGATGAAGGTGCCGTGGTTCGTGTACATCGGTTGGTTCCATGCGATTTTGCCTTCAAGATGGGGGAAGGTCTCTTCTATCATCGTGAATATACTGTTCAGACGTGATCTCTGTAAGTCATCAGAAATAGCTCGCAGATGGTCTTCGAAGATTCTCATGTCATCACCTTCTCATGCTGTGCCCCTCCCGACGTGGCTCTGAGTCTGTCGGTATGTGTGTGCAGCGGAATATCTCCTCCGGCGATGGTGCCCGGTTTGAGGTTCAGTGCATTAGCTCTGCCGCAGGCTATGGCGAGTTCAATACACTGCTGTAACGGATAGCCATAGTGAAGTCCGTAGGCAAGCCCTGCAGTGAACGAATCTCCGCATCCGATGGTATTGACTGGTGTTACATTCTCTACGGGTGTCTCGATCACTTCTTTCTTCTCAAGTGAATATACAGCCTTCGATCCCTGTGTGAGAACGGTCTTAACCGAGAATTCCTGCTCGAGAGCTATCATTTTCTCTTTGACTGCCATGAGTACATGTTCGTCAGTCTCATGCTCTCTGAAGGTGTGCTCGGGAAAGAGAGTCTCGGAGAATTCCTTAAGATTGGGCTTGATGATAGAGGGGGAGAAGGGGAGGGATGCGAGGAGGTCTTCTCCTTTGACATCAAGGATGATCTTCTTCCCCCTTTCTGATCCATGCTTCACCATCCAGGGAATGATGTCATCCCGATACCCTGCAGCCTTCGTCCCGCTGATGGTGATGGTATCAACAGTATCAAGGGCCTCCAGGTAGAGGTCTCTCACCTGAGCATCCGTGTCATCGGACACGGGCTTCGCCTCTTCCACGATCTCGGTGACCGTATGTCGCTCTGAGTTGATAAGGGTATAGCAGAGGCGGATCTCGCTGTGCGATTGAGCTGCACGGACAGTCACACCTTCCCCCGCCAGCATATCGAGGAATGTCTGATGAAACAGCCCTCCCGCATGTGAGATGTGGATCGTGGAGGACCCTAGCTCGGTCAGTACCCGTGCCGTGTTAGCACCCTTGCCTGCCACAGAGAAGAGGTAGGAGTCACTTCTGTTCACCTCATTCTCCCACAGATGCGGCAGTACGATGGTCTTCTGCATGACGGGGTTCAGCCCCACTGCCAGTATGCTTCCGTTTGCCATATGTATCCTCCGTGGTTCTTTCTGGTTGAAAGTGTGCATGTTTTGTGATGAACGAGTCAACATGCCCGAAAGAACCGTGCAGGAGGTTATCTCATCTTACTCTCTCCGGGACCGTATGACTGACATGGAGGCACCTGGATAAACTGATATATGAGCGTGTTCCCGGTTGTCCCTTGCGTGTGATCTTTGATACCCTGAGCTTCTGATACGTATCTTGATCGGTCGGAGAAGAACAGAGAAAGGGGAACAAAGATGAATTCGATTCTATATGGAGTGACAGCTGTACTGCTTCTGATTTCCTGGATGAGAGACAGGGAAAGAACGGTGAAAGCGCTGATGAAAGCGTGGAAGGCCTTCGAGAACATCCTGCCGCAGATTCTTATCGTTCTCCTGCTCGTCGGTGTGCTGCTCACCATGCTCGATGCTGAGACCATCGTAATGATCATCGGTGATTCCTCGGGTGTCTTCGGCGTGATCGCTGCTGCGGTGGTCGGGTCGATCACTCTCATTCCCGGCTTCGTCGCCTTTCCCACTGCATCACTGCTGCTTAGCGCAGGAGCCGGGTATATGCAGATCGCGGCATTCATATCGACGTTGATGATGGTAGGTATCGTGACGTTCCCGGTTGAGCGGGCATACTTCAGCCGTTCTCTCACCCTGTACCGCAACGCCTTCGCCTTCCTCTTCTCATTCCTTGTAGCGTTCGTGATCGCATGGGTGGAGGCTCAATCATGAGAGCGCTGATACATAAGTATAGTGTTCTAGTGTTTCTGCTCGCAGTTCTTGTAGGCTATTCCCTGTTCGATCAGGTCTTTACCTCCAGTGTCATCGACCTCGCTCTTGTGCAGCTGAAGGAGCTGCTTCTCGTAGTGCCCCCTGTCTTCATACTGTTAGGACTCCTTGATGTGTGGGTCCCGAAGGCGACACTGAGCAGATGGATGGGAACCGGATCGGGAATGACAGGCGGTCTTCTAGCCTTCCTGGTCGGATCGGCTGCAGCAGGGCCCCTCTATGGAGCCTTCCCTGTCGCTTCGGTCTTCATGAAGAAAGGGGTGTCCTTCACGAACGTGCTGATATTCATCGGCGCGTGGTCGACTACCAAATTGCCGATGCTGCTTTTTGAGATCAGCTCCCTGGGTCCCCGGTTCGCACTGACTCGGCTTCTGATCGATATACCGGGTATCATCATCATAGCTGTCCTCCTCAATCGCATTATTCCTGAAGCGGAGAAGGTGGATATGTATCAGAGAGCTGAAAAGCGGTGAATCAACGAGATACGGTGTGGTGTAGGAGAAAAAACGGGCTCTGCGGTGTTTCACAGAGCCCGTGAGATTACCCCGAGTGCGATTCGAACGCACGACCCCTTCCTTAGGAGGGAAGTGCTCTATCCAGCTGAGCTATCGGAGCAGGCAGCATACACCTGAGATCGGTTGTTCCCGTGTACAGCAGTTGGCATTCTAATGGAAATCGGAAGAAAGGTAAAGACGACCTGGTTTTCTTCAGTGCCCTCACACTCTCTTTTTCGTGATTCTAGTAGAAATCTTCGTACCAGTACAGTACAATATGGTATATCAGAGACTATATGTGAAAACCGGAGGAGCACGATGATAATTGAACGAAGGATGACGCGAAACCCTGTGACAGTCACCCCAGACATGAGCGTTGCGGAAGCGAATGCGATCATGAAACGTGAGAAGGTCCATCGACTCCCCGTACTCGATAAGGAACACCATCTCATCGGAATCATTTCAGAGAAGGATATCCTCTATGCCTCTCCATCCCCTGTGAGTACACTCAGTATCCATGAGATGGCCTACCTGCTCAGTCAGCTTACGGTCAAGAAGCTGATGACCCATGACGTCGTGACGATTACCAAGGATACGACAGTGGAAGAGGCTGCCCGACTGATGGTCGATCAGGACCTGTCAGCTCTTCCTGTGGTGGAGGATGAGTATCTGCTCGGGATCGTGAGCAAGAGTGATCTGTTCAAGATGCTCCTGGAACTGTTCGGAGCCCGACATTATGGTATCCGTATGAGTTTCCTGGTGGAAGACAAACCCGGAGCCATAGCTGAGATAAGCAGTGTGCTCGCCTCTCACGGTGTTGATATCATCGCGTTCGGTACGTTCATGGGCACAGATAGTTCGAATGCTGTCTGTACCATCAAGATGCAGGGTATCACACAGGAAACTGCTATCGAGATCATCCGGCCCCATGTGCAGGAGATTCTTGACGTGCGTGAGGTGTAGATGGACTTCAAGGAGATTCTTGAACGATGGGAACAGAGTCCCGAAGGGAGGAAAGCGGCTGAATCAAGCCGTTTTTCTACGTCCCGAAGAGACAAGGATTCTTTACCAGCCTCCAGAGGGTACATCACCGGCAAGGCATCCCTGGGGCATCTGAAGAAAAAACCTGATGATGACACTCTCGATCTCCATGGCTGCACCCGGGAAGAGTCCCGTGTAAGGGTGAGAGTGTTTCTTCGTGAGTGCATTGACGCCGGAATGAAGAAAGTTTCCATCATCCACGGAAGGGGTTTGCACAGTGAGGGCGGCCAGGGGAAACTGAAACAGGTTGTGCGTTCAGAGCTCAAGGCTTCAAAGTATGTGCGATGGTACGGAAATGCGCCGCCGGATCAGGGTGGCAGCGGTTCTACTGTGGTTATTCTTCAGAGAGGGCAGGACGCTAGCGTTCTCGGTAAATGATTCGACCGCGGGTGAGATCGTAGGGCGACAGAGCTACTCGGACCGTGTCTCCGGGTACGATTCTGATGTAGTGCTTACGCATCTTCCCCGACAAATGTGCGAGTATGACATGTCCATTGTTCAGTTCCACACGGAACATCGTATTCGGGAGGGCTTCTTTTACAAGACCTTCTACTTCAATTGCTTCTTCTTTAGCCACATATCCTCCAAAAGTGTTTGTCTAAGAAATATATAGACGAATGAATTGTAGAAAAAGGATAGGCCTTTGTCAACTCTTCCTGCCCATTGAGGCACTATAGTTCATCTTTCTCCTCTCGCACCCCTTTTGTACACAGTCTGATGTCGTGAAAGGATGGTGAAACAGCTCGAATTCAGAGAGGGTTTCTTGACATCTCAGTGCTCTCTCGGCACAATGGACGCAACCTCACTATCAGGAGTTCCAATATGAACATCCCTTCCGTTCTAAAACAGTATCTGGCTAAAACGGCCGTTGAAGATGTCGATTCCGCACTCGTGTCGTATCTTGCTTCACTCGACCTCATTGCAGGGACCTCTCCGCTGGTTGCTTCTTCCATTGTCAAGGAGCTTCAGGATCAGAGAAGTTATCTGAAACTCATCGCCAGTGAGAACTACTCGTCGATCGCTTCTCAGGTGGCGATGGGAAATCTTCTCACCGACAAGTATAGTGAGGGGTTTGCCTACCACCGTTTCTATGCCGGGTGTGACAATGTCGATATGATTGAGAAACATGCCAATGAACTGGCGTGTTCGCTCTTCGGGGCAGAGAATGCGTATGTACAGCCTCACAGCGGTGCAGATGCTAATCTTATCGCATATTGGGCGATACTCAATACTCGTGTACAGGTTCCTGCACTTGATGAAATGGGCATCAAGAACCCAAGCGATCTTTCCAGAGAAGACTGGAACGTGATTCGAAAGAAGGTCGGTAATCAGAGAATTCTGGGTCTCGATTATTATTCAGGAGGACATCTGACTCATGGATACCGTCAGAATGTTTCAGCGCAGATGTTTGATGCCTACTCGTACTCAGTAAGTAGAGAGACAGGACTTCTCGACTACGATGATATCGAAAAAACGGCAAAAGAGGTGAAGCCACTCATTCTCCTCGCAGGTTACAGCGCATATCCCCGACTCATAAACTTTCGGAGAATGAAAGAGATAGCTGACAAGGTCGGAGCGGTGTTCATGGTCGACATGGCTCACTTTGCTGGACTTGTCGCCGGTAAGGTGATGGCAGGTGATTACGACCCTGTTCAATGGGCTGACGTGGTCACCACCACGACACATAAGACACTGCGCGGCCCCCGCGGAGGAATGGTTCTTTGCAAGGATGAGTTCGCTGAGTCTCTCAACAAGGGCTGCCCCCTTGTCATCGGAGGCCCTCTTCCACATGTTATGGCAGCGAAAGCTGTAGCTTTCACCGAAGCCCTTGATGATTCATTCCGGACCTATGCATCGAAGATCGTTGAGAATGCGAAGTCTCTTGCGCACTACTGCTCTGAGCTTGGAATGACCGTGGCTACGGGAGGAACCGATAACCATCTGATGCTTCTTGATGTTCGTCCTTTCGGCATCAACGGGAGACAGGGTGAGAGCGTCCTCAGGGAATGCGGTGTCACTCTCAACCGAAACTCCCTTCCCTTCGATGAAAACGGGCCCTGGTACACCAGTGGTCTGAGGATCGGAACTCCTGCTGTGACGACTCTCGGTATGGGTGAGGAGCAGATGAAAGAGATCGCACAGATCATCTATCTTGTGTTAAGCAATACTCAGCCTGGAATCATTACCAAGGGGGCCAAGGCTGGTCAGAAGTCGAGAGCAAAGGCTGTAATTGCATCAGAGGTGCAGAAAGAAGCAAGAGAACGGGTTCAGAAACTTCTCGATTCCTTTGTGCTGTATCCTTCTCTTGACGCCAGATTGCTCGCAGAGTATGTTCAGAATTAGTGAAAGAAAAAGGGGATAGATATGAGTGAAGTTCCGTCAGATTTGAAATTTTCGAAAGATCATGAGTGGGTGAAGGTCGAGGGAGACCGTGCAGTTGTCGGGATTACCGATTACGCGCAGGAGACTCTCGGAGAGATAGTATTTGTCGAACTCCCTGAAGTCGGGTCTTTCGTTACAGCCGGCAGTGAAGTCGCAACGGTCGAGAGTGTAAAAGCTGCCAGTGCGATTTATAACCCTCTTGATGGAACAATCGCTGAGGTGAACACAGACCTCGAGGATGCACCAGAATCAGTGAATGACACCTGCTATGAAGCCTATATCTATGCACTGAGTGACTATGATACTGCTCAGTATGATGATCTGCTGACCGCAGAAGAATACGAACAGTATATCGGTACACTCGATTAGTTCATACCAGCGTAAGATCTTTGCATCCGGCTCAGGAGGATGCAATCAAGAGATCAGGCAGATGCCACAGCTACAGGTGGTTCCATCATTGTGATTCCTGCCCCTGTGTCTGCTGTGGACATTGTTCTACCTGTGTAAGCTCTGGTGTGTTTGTTTGCATTCGCTGTCTGTTCTTTCATTTCCAGACTCTGTAAAAAAGTCCTTCGTATCACGATGGTTTTCTGTGACAGTGACACAAAAAAAACGGTGAAGGATACGTTTCCTTCACCGTCTGTCAACGTGCATCTTTTAAGGATTCTAGACGCCGAGATACGCCTCGCGGATCGTGTCGTTCGCAAGCAGGTTCTTCGTGGTATCTGCCTGTGTTATCCTTCCTGTTTCCATAACATATGCCCTGTGCGCTGTTTTGAGTGCCAGGTTCGCATTCTGTTCAACAAGGAAGATCGTTGTCTTCTGTTCTTCGTTGATCTTCTTGATGATATTGAAGATCTGCTGGACAATGATCGGGGCAAGGCCGAGAGAGGGTTCGTCAAGAAGCAGGATCCGCGGTCGCGCCATAAGGGCACGGCTGATAGCGAGCATTTGCTGCTCCCCGCCGCTGAGAGTTCCTCCCATCTGATGACGTCTATTAGCCAGAATAGGGAACAGAGAGTACACATACTCTATATCATCCTTTATCTGTTCCTTGTCGTTTCTCAGGAAAGCTCCCATATCAAGGTTTTCACGAACGGTCAGACCGGGGAAAATGTGACGTCCCTCTGGAACCTGAATGAGACCACGGTCAACGATGGTCTCGGTCGGTACCTGAGATATCTCTTCTCCGTCAAGGCTGATTGAACCGCTCCGGATAGGCACTACACCGCTGATGGACATCAGAGTAGTCGATTTGCCCGCCCCGTTCGCTCCAATAAGGGTGATGATCTCACCGTCCTGAATCTCAATGTCAACATCCTTCAATGCATGAATATTGCCGTAATAGGTGTTAACGTGTTCTAGTTTAAGCATCGATATCCTCCCCGAGATAGGCCTTGATGACCACTGGGTCCTTTTTTACTTGTGCCGGAGTCCCTGCTGCGATGCGTTTCCCGTAGTCCATGACGTAGATCCGCTCTGAGAGTATCATGACAAGGCTCATGTCATGTTCGATCAGGAGTACTGAAACACCTTCTTCTTCCCTCAGTTTCAGGATAAGATCCACAAGCGATGTAGTCTCATGGGGGTTCATCCCGGCTGCAGGTTCATCGAGAAGGAGGAGGAACGGGTCGGTTGCAAGAGCACGGGCGATTTCAAGGCGTCGCTGTTCTCCATAGGGAAGGTTCTTAGCCTGTTCATTCACCCATTTTTCAAGACCGATCTTCTTGAGGATCTGATACGAGTCGAAGATCAGCTGTTTTTCTTCTTCGCGCGTTTTTTTTCCACGGAAGATTGCTCCTCCGATACCGCTATGAAGACGGGAATGACGGCCGATCATCACATTTTCCAGGACTGTCATGTTCTGGAACAGCCGGATATTCTGGAACGTACGTGCCAGCCCCTTGTGGGTGATCTTGTGTGGCTGCACCCCCTGGATCTCTTCAGGCGAACCGTTTGGCGGTGCAATCTTCACCTGCCCTCCGGTAGGTTTATAGACACCGGTCACACAGTTGAAGAACGTAGTCTTGCCTGCTCCGTTCGGACCGATGAGGGCAACGATCTCTCCATCATTCACTTCCAGATTGACACGATCGACAGCCCTCAGGCCACCGAAATCCATTGTCAGGTCATTTACTTCCAATACTGCCATATCACTTACCCTCTGCCTTCATCTCGGCCTTATCGTCATCGGTAAAACTGTAGTGTTTCCTTTTCTCCGGCAGAAGTCCATCCGGTTTGAAGATCATCATGATGATCAGAACAGCACCGAACACCAGCATTCTGTATTGCGAGAAGGCTCGGAGATATTCAGGTAGCAGTTTGATGACGAGAGCCGCCACCACGACCCCGGGTATTGATCCCATGCCTCCGAGGACAACTATCAGGAGTACCATAACGGATTCCCAGATGGTGAAGCTTGCGGGGTTGATGAAGGTCGTATTCGCAGCGAACACGACTCCGGCCACTCCGGCGAATACCGATCCGAGCGCAAACGCTATCACCTTCATCCGTGTCGTGTTTATTCCCATGGACTGACAGGCAATCTCATCCTCTCTCATGGCGATCAGTGCCCGACCGATTCTGGAATCTTTCAAACGGATAGTAATGAATATTGTAAGAGCGGCCAGTACTATCATAATGAAATAGACCAGTTTAGCAGTATCTGTCAGGTTGAGGTCCAGACCGGGAATTGCAGGTCGTGGGATGCTTCTGATTCCACTTGGTCCGCCGGTCAGTGAGGACCAGTTCTCCACTACGATACGTGTTATCTCTCCAAATGCGAGGGTCACGATGGCAAGGTAATCTCCTCTGAGTCTGAGGACCGGTACTGCAATCAGGATACCCAGTATCAGTGCCAGAAAGCCTCCGATCGGCAGTGCAAGCCAGAAGTTGAGTCCGAAATGGATGTTCAGCAGCGCATAGCTGTAGGAGCCGACAAGGAAGAATGCGATGTATCCGAGGTGAAGAATACCCCCGAGACCAATGACGATATTAAGACCGAGGCCAAGCATCACATACATCAGTGCGGTGTTCATGATGCTCATTTGGTAGAAGCTGGTGATGAACGGGAAGATCACCACGAATAGCAGGATAATTGCGACAAGAGCAAGTTTAATATTCCTGTTGTCGCTGACGGTGGCTCTCAGATTATTGAAGGTCTTGCTGACAATCGTCTGTTTCTTTGAGCCCGTCGACTTCCTCTCCAGTGCAATAGACCATAGGAAGGAGAGTACGAAGGAACCGAAGAGAACCATGATGAGGTTTCCCCATCTCCAGGTAACCGTATCTTCGATCGTATTCACACGAACCACCATGATGGGAAAGGTCAGCACTGCGAACCAGAGAGAGACAAAGAATGATCTCATAAGTTTATCTTTCAGCATAGTTCTCTCCTTACACCTTCTGGGCTGTCGATTTGCCCAACAGACCCGCTGGTCGGAAGACCAGGATGAGGATCAGTATGATGAATGCAAACACATCTTCATAGTCACTGGAAATGTACCCGGCACCGAAACTTTCGGTGAACCCGAGGACGAATGAGCCGAGTACTGCTCCGGGAATCGAGCCGATCCCCCCCAGGACTGCAGCGACGAACGCCTTGATACCCACGAGGAAGCCTATATAGAAGTGTACGCGTCCGGTGTGTCCGGTTATCAGAACACCACCAAGAGCCGCAGTGGCCGACCCGATAATGAAGGTCATTGAGATGACCTTGTTCACATTGACACCACTGAGTAATGCCATCGTCCTGTCCTGACTCGTAGCACGCATAGCCTTGCCTATCCTGGTGTATTTAATCAGCAGGGTAAGTAATACCATGACAACGGCAGTGGTCACAAGAATCACCAGCTGAGTTGATCTGAGAGTCTGTTTGACCGGTTCAAGAAATGCGAATTCGGGAATGATCTGCGG
>JAFGUP010000245.1 GCA_016938475.1 Sphaerochaetaceae bacterium | reverse complement strand
AGGAGCCTTTGGTGCACTCATCACAGTAATCGCGGAAACCTGAACTCCATCCAGTATACTCAGACTGTTCTCCGTATGCGGACCTGGCGAGATATATGTTCCTTTCCCAATCTGCAAAACGGGACATCTCGGCTGAGTGCTTACAGACTCTCTCTTTCTACGAGTTTCCCTCCGACGAGGATTCTCAGCTGTGGCAGTTCAGGGTTATTCATCCGTTCGTACAACGCCTGAACGGCAAACTTTGCGATCTTTCGTTTCGACACCTCGACTGAAGAGAGAGGGGGACTCGACTGAGCAGCCTGTGGGAGATTGTCAAAACCTATAAGCGCTACATCCTCCGGGACCTTGATTCCTGATTCAGCAAGCGCTCTCATAGCGCCCAGTGCCATAATATCATTCGCACATATATAGACAGGCAACAGCCGGGTACGCGATTCTGATACATACTTTTTCATATCACCATACGCACCATCGAATGTCGAATCGATCGTAATCACATGCGGCTTCTTTCCATCTCTATCAACACTTTTCCGATAGGATTCCTCTCGCAGCTTGAGATTCCATGTATCAGGGCACCCTGAGATAAAACCGATATCTTCATACCCCTTCTGCCGCACATAATCGTACACCATATGAATGGCGCTGCTGTTATCCATATCGACATAGTCAAATGGAAGGAATTCATTGTAATTGTCTATGAACACCAAAGGAATATCAGCAGAGGCGAAATGCTTCATATCTTCCTCGCTGAGCTCGGTCGCCAGAATCACCGCACCGTCCACGCCATCCCCATGCAGAATTGAATGAAGTACATCCTCTGTTGATGACCATGTATAGGAACTTACCTCAAGTTTCAGGCTGTACTGATGAGCTCCCTGTGTAAGACCATCAAGATAGTCAGCAATGAACACATCGTGGTTCCTGTTCACAACATGACCGTGCTTTGCAATACGTAAGAACTTAATAGTCTTTCCGGCAGAAACTTCCTTTGGACGGACTTGAGGCATCTTTTT
>JAFGUP010000244.1 GCA_016938475.1 Sphaerochaetaceae bacterium | reverse complement strand
GGCAGGCATGATGAGGGGGAAGCGGATTGCGCTCAGCATCTTCCAGTAGGAAGCCCCGTCGATGATCGCGCTTTCAATGACTGCTGAGTCAATAGAGTAGAGACTCGCTATGTAGATGACCATCAGATACCCGGCGGTCTTCCAGACATAGACGATCACCAGCCCCCAGAAACCGGTTGTCGGGTCGCCGAGCCACGGTGTGCTCAAGAACGGTAGAGAGAGAACTTCCGATAGAGACGGCAGGCCGTTGATGAGGATGAAACGCCAGATGAACCCGAGAATCAGGCCGCCGATGACATTTGGAAGGAAGAAGATGACCCGGTAGAGTCCTCCTCCTTTCACTAGTGCCGTGATAGCAAGAGCGAGTGCGATACCCACGAGGTTCGATACGATCACGACCGTGATGGTGAAGCGGAAGGTGAAGAAGAGAGAATTCAGTGAGGGGATGTCGCGAGTGAAGAGTTTCTGATAGTTCTCAACACCGATGAACGGCAGAGAACTGCTCACGCCGTTCCACTCGGTGAAACTCAGTACGACCCCTATGAAGAAAGGGATCAGTACTATCGAGAAGAAAAAAAGGAATCCCGGGAGGCTGAACAGCAGGTAGTTCCTGTCTATCCTGTTCACTCTATTGCGTTGTATCTGTTTCATGGTCCCCCCGGTTTTCTCTGTATTCTCTGGGAATAGCTGATGCTATTTCAGTCTGTCCCATGCTTCCTGAAGGTTGTTCAGGTAGGCTGAGAACGAATCCTGCCCTGCCACATAGCGCTGTGCGATATCGCTGAATTCGTTGACTGCACCGTCAGGCCAGTAGCTGAACATCCAGGGGATGGTCTTGCCTTCGGTCGCCAGCCTGAGGATATCCTTCGAGACGCCACCCATGGAGTCTGATGCTTCGATCGAGTCGAACGAAGGGATCACCTGGAATTCTTCTGCCAGGTAGCGGTTACCCTCTTCGCTGGTGAGCATCCAGTTGATAAATTCCTTTGCTGCTGCTTTTTCGGCTTCAGGTGACTGTGAATTGATGACGAACATGAACGGGATACCGACAGGAATCCTGTTCGCCTTCTCGCTGTCATCACTGGTGAAGATCGGCAGCAGTCCCATATCGATGTCAGCATTGGTCTCATAGATGGGAGCCTGTTTCCAGTTTCCCTGCTG
>JAFGUP010000243.1 GCA_016938475.1 Sphaerochaetaceae bacterium | reverse complement strand
GTAGAGGCACATGCATACCGCACAGTCGAGTGCATGTGTTTCTCACACCTGTGTCTATAGGAGCACCATGTGCTGTCAGACTGTCCGGGTTGGATGATACTCGCGTATGGATTATAATGTAACTCATGTTACAGTAACGGAGGTTGCGATAATGAGGTTTTATGGAAGGAGATACGAACTCTCTGTTCTCAACGATACCTACAGACAATGTGTATCTTCCTATGGGAAGGTCAATGTTATCACTGGAAGGCGAAGAATCGGAAAGACTCTTCTTGCGAAAACCTATGCATCCGATAAACCCTCGGTCTATCTGTTCACCAGCAGAAAGCCCGAACACCTGCTCTGTAAAGAGTATCTTCCCCTCTATGAAGAACTCACCGGGGAACCCTACATAGGGAAGATTGACCGGTTCAGTGAGCTGTTCAGGCTGTTGCTCAAACACGGAGAGAACCACCCCTTTGTGTTGATCATTGATGAGTTCCAGGAATTCAAGAAGATCAACCCGGGGGTGTACTCTGATATACAGAACATCTGGGATGAATACAAATTCAGAACGCATGTCCACGTTCTGTTCATAGGATCTGTTTACTCGCTTATGCGACAGATATTCCAGGATGAGAAGGAACCTCTCTTTGGAAGGGCAGACAGAATCATGAACATCAGACCGTTCGATGTTCTTGCTTTGAAGGAAGTTCTTGAGGAATATGATGCATACTCTTCCAAAAATCTTTTCTTTTTCTATCTGATCACGGGAGGAGTTCCCCGATACCTCGAAATCTTACTTGAGGCAGGTTGTGTCTCCCTGGATTCCATACTTACATCTATTCTGAGTCGGGATTCCTTTTTCATTGAAGAGGGGAAGAATCTCCTCATCCAAGAGTTCGGGAAAGAGTATGGCCTCTATTTTTCTATTCTCGAGCTGATAGCCACAGGGAGGACCTCCAGACCTGAGATGGAATCGATTCTCAACATGAGTGTCGGTGGATACCTTAAGCGTCTTGAGGAGACGTATGATATTGTGCGAAAGGTACTGCCTGTCGGTTCAAAACGGGAATCGAGAGTACAGAAATACCAGATAAAGGATCATTTCATCAGATTCTGGTTTCGATTCATCCACCGCTACTATTCACAGGTTGAAAATGATCAGTTCGCCTATATCAGAAACATGGTTGACCGGGATCTCTCAGGTTTTTCCGGGTACGCTCTTGAACGCCTTTTCATTGAGATATACTCTCACTGTCCCGACTATTCACTGGTCGGTACTTACTGGGAGAAGGGGAATACCAATGAGATAGACCTTATAGCGGTGGATGATGTTTCCAAGACACTTCACATTGCCGAGATCAAACTGAACAAAGAGAAGATCAGTATCCCTCGGCTGAAAGAGAAATCAATACATCTTGTGCAGAGATATCCAGGATATGAGTGTGTGTTTGAAGCGCTATCTCCTGAAGATATCGACAGCAGGATTGCATCGTGTTATCAGATTCCGGAACTGAAAGGATAGGCTATTAGGCCGGCTGCGCTCGAACAGGAGTCCTTGTACGGTTATCCGCCGGCATCGTGTCAGAACGAGCCGGAGCAGAGGGTCTATCAGCCTGTTCCTTCGCTCATAAGCCCATCCCCGCTCTTCTGCATGAGGGTCAGTTTCTGCATTACCTCTTCCATGAAGATGAAGAATATCGTTCTTGATTTCTCATAGGGAAGCAGGTAGGAGGGCTGAGCCTCATGTGAAAGAAGAAATATCTTGTCGCATTGGGAGAACAGTTGTGTGTTGTACTCTTCAACGACAATGACCACCTCCCCCCCTTTTGCCTTCGTGTCATGATAGATCTTCTCGAAGGACTGGAACGAGCCGGTCACGGTGAAGATCAGCAGCAGAGAGTGCTCATCGGTCATGCTGGCGACAGATACGTCGTCGGAGACTGCGATGATGACCTTGTTGATGCATGTTCTCAGTCGATACTCGATGTACTGTGCACACACCAGAGATGGACCGTACCCGAACAGTACGATCTTCTCATGACTCTGGATGAGTTCGATCATCTCATCGACCTGATGTGAGTCGAAGTCCCGGATGAAGTGTTCCAGACGTGTCAGTTCAGAGGATTGCTCCACCTGTTCGATCTCCTTGCCGTACAGGAAATCAAGATATTGCTTGTAGTTCGTGAATCCGAGTTTCTTCGTGAATTTCGATATCTTCGAGACCGAGCATGTACAGATCTCCGCCGCTTCCTTGATGCGGATATTCTGATGTGTCTTGCTATAGGCGCTGAGGGTTTCGTGTATCGAGCGTTCCAGTGGGTTCAGCATGTTGAAATCTATCGTGATCATATCAATCCATCATAGCCGATTTGGAGTGTTAAATCCATCAGCAAGCGACATTTCCAGGTATAATATAGAAAATTTTCCATTATAAATATTAATTATCATAAAATATAGAAAATTTCTCAAAAAAATGTTGACGGATAGGGAAGAGGGGCGTACGATAAGGCAGATGTATGATGGATGAAAGGGAGAGCCCTCCCTTTGGTGAAAGGATCATAAGGAGGAATTTTTTGGATTCTAAAGTAGTCTTGGAACAGTTGAAAGGTATGTTGACAGTGGACCAGATCAATACGGATCAGGATGATCTGTATGATGCTGCAGCCGATAGATATAAAAAATATGCTAAAGCGAGAAAGGTCTTGAACGTTCCCTCTCCGATAGCGATCGTGTACCCGAAGGATACTCAGGAAGTGAGTATGCTGCTCTCCTACTGTAACGAACACGGTATCAATGTCATTCCCCGGGGCGGTAAGACGGCCACGGAAGGAGGACTCGAGAACTGGAAGGAGCTCACGATCGTCATCGATGCTCTTCACCTGGACAGCATCTGCAAGATAGACACCTACAACTCTCAGGCGACAGTGCAGGCAGGAGTGCCCCTGCAGGTACTCGAAGATGAACTGAGGAAGGTCGGATACACCACGGGACACTCCCCTCAGTCAAAGCCGGTAGCCAAGTACGGCGGTCTGGTCGCCACTCGCAGTATCGGTCAGTTTTCCACACTCTATGGTGGTATCGAAGATATGGTCGTGGGGCTGGAATGTGTCTTCCCTGACGGACAGATCTCCCGTATCAAGAACGTTTCAAGACGGGCAGGCGGCCCTGATATCCGTCACATCGCCATAGGTAATGAGGGCGCTCTGTGTTACATCACCGAAGTCACCGTCAAGATCTTCAGATACTTCCCGGAAAACAATAAGTTCCTGGGCTATCTGGTCAAGGATGTAGAGACCGGTATCAAAGTACTCAGAGAGGTCATCGTCAACGGTTTCAGACCCTCTGTCGCAAGAACCTATTCACCCGAGGATGCTGCACAGCACTTCTATCACTTCTATGAGAACAGCTGCGTGCTCCTGTTCATGGCCGAAGGACCGAAAGGAATCGTCAGTGCGACAGTGAATGCTATCGAGGAGGCTGTCGAGACCTATAAGGACGGCATCATCAAACAGGTCGACAGTCAGCTGATCGAAGACTGGTTCAACCACCTTAACTGGTCTCAGCAGGATATTGACGACGAGATGCTCGGTATGATAGATAACGATTCTCATGCCGGCTACACCACCGAGATCTCCGCTGACTGGGAGACCATCCCTAAGATCTATGATGCGGTGATGGAGAGGGTGAGAAACGAATTCGAACGGGCAGAGGACCTTACGATGCTCGGGGGACACTCCTCACACAGTTATCTCAACGGCACAAACATGTACTTCGTCTACAACTATAAGATCCTCTGCGAACCCGAGGATGAGCTGATCATCTATCACCACCCGATCCAGAGGATCATCGTCGAAGAGACTCTCAAGGCCGGTGGCTCGATGTGCCACCACCATGGCATCGGCAAGTATCGAAGCGAGTGGACACGGGAAGAACATGGTTCAGCCTACTACATGCTTGAGAAACTGAAACAGGCGTTCGATCCCAACGGGATCATGAACTACGGGACGATATTCCCGCAGGAAGAGGGCATGAAATACATCCAGTAGTACTGGAAACGCCCACACATACACAATCTGCACAGAGGAGTAAAAGAGGTACAAGCTCCTCTGTGTTGATGAATACAGGTTTTTACATAAAGGAGTATGTATGAAAAAGGAGAATCTCGGTCGGTATTTTCAGTTTTTCCTGATCGTGTTGGCAGCAGGAGTGATCTTCCCGGTGATCTATCTGCGAACGAACTATCAGGAAACCATTCTTGAGGTATTCAATATGCGTTTGTCGGATTTGAATAACTTCTACTCGACCCTTGGTATGGCATTTGTTGTCGGGTATCTTCCCAGCGGCTTCCTCAGTGATAGATTTTCAGCCAAATGGCTCATCTCAATCAGTCTGATCGGAACAGCTGTGTGCGGGTTCTGGTTTGCCCAGGTTCCCTCTCTGGGATCTGTCAATATTATCTTCCTCCTGTGGGGTTTCTTCTCTGTGTTCACGTTCTGGAGTTCCCACATGAAGATCGTGAAGATGCTTGCTAAATCGAGTGAAGAAGGACGATTCTTCGGAATCCTCGATGGTGGCCGCGGTGTCATCGAAGCTCTCATGGGAACGGTCGGTCTTGCCTTCTTCGCAGCCATTCTTGGTACCAGCAGTGCTCTGGCAGATAAGTCCAGCGCTCTTGTGGCTGTCATCTACCTCTACTCGGGTATTGTATTTGTCACCGGTATCCTCATTGCGATCTTCGTTGAAAGTGATGAAAAACTGAAAGCGCACTCCGAGAAATCGGCAGGACGCTCTGAGACTGAAAAATTCCACCTCTCCGATGTGGGTACCCTGCTGAAGAACAAGTATGTCTACCTGATGGGCGGTATCATCTTCATGGGATACGCCGTCTTCTGGACAGTGTACTATCTCGGTGGATTTCTGCAGACGAACGTCGGAATTGATGCGGTCACCGTCGGTACTGTGACAGTCATCGTACTGTGGATGCGCCCGGTCGGCGGGTTTATCGGCGGTTTCCTTGCCGACAGAGTTGGCAGGACAAAGACGATAAGCGGTGCCCTGCTTGGAGGTTCCATCCTTCTGGTCCTCACGGCAGTGATGCCAGTGACAACCTCTCCGATGATATTCTATGTCGTCATTATTCTCCTGGGAGCATTCCTCTATGCCATTAGAGGCACCTACTGGTCGATCCTCGGTCAGTCGAAGATAGAAGCTGTCATGATGGGGACCGCGATCGGACTCATCTCCTTCATCGGCTACCTTCCCGATATCATCCTGCCCCAGATGAATACCTTCCTCTGGAACACCTTCGGTGACAATGGCGGATACAATGCCTACTTCATCGTGAGTGCCATCTTCGGTGTCACCGGAATACTGATCGTTGTACTGTATAACTACCTGCACAAGCCCTCAGTGGTCGCAGTCAAGAAACCGGTAGTGGAAACGACATGAAGATCATCTGTGTAGTTAAATTCGTCCCGGACGTGGACAACTTTACCTATGATCACGAAAAACATATCATCATCCGGGAAAACAGCCGGATGATGGTAAACCCTGACGATGCGTGTGCCATAGGTTTTGCACTCAAGATGAAACAGCGATCACCCGATACCTCAATCGAGGTGGTCACTATGGCACCCGAGTCAGTGCTTCCCCTGGTGGAAGATATCCTCAGAGTAGGAGTCGATACCGCAACCATCATCTCAGACAGGCTCTATGCCGGTAGCGACACCTATGCGACAAGCAGGGTACTCTCCAGATATCTATCGGGAGCGACCTATGATACGATCCTGACAGGCTCTCACGCGATCGACGGGGATACCTCACACGTGCCTTCGCAGATAGCCTGTCTGCTGGATCTGAACCATATGTCGTATATATCCCGTATCGATGAGTCCTCATTCAGTTCATCCCTTGCCCGCTTCGAAGTGGAGAGCGAGCAGGCGGTGAGCTCGTATGAGATACAGATGCCGGCTATCCTGGGCCTCACCCGGGCCTCAGGTTACAGACTGCCGTATGTCCGGTACAAGAACCTGAACATGGACGTCTCTGACCGTGTAACGGTGATTCATAATGACGTTCTGTGCTTTGATGAGAGTGAGGTCGGACTCACCGGATCGCGAACGAAAGTCGTGGGAACGCACGTGAAGACCTATAAGAACAGAAGCCATCACGTGGTCACTACAGACCAGGAAGGTATCGACACGGTATACCGGTTCCTGAAGGATAAACAGTTCATCTGATATGAAACGGATACTGATCTACATTGAACAGCACCATGAACAGGAGGGGCTAGACCTTCTTGAGACTGCCAGGCAGATCTATCAGGAAGAACCCTATGAGACCTATGCCCTTGTGCTTAAGAGTCAATACGATGCACTGAAGGGCATCTTCGATGTCATTGTCGACCTGAGCGAGGAATGTCTGCAGGAATACGAGATGAGAGCTATAAGTGAGGTGTGCTATCAGCTGCACAAGAGCTATCACTTCGATGCGATCCTCTTTCCCGCCACTTCCTGGGGAAGGCTCATTGCTCCCCGTGTTGCGATGATGCTCGACACGGGACTGGTTGCCGATGTGACCGATATCGCCCATGGAGAGCACGGACTCGAGCTGATCCGCCCTGCCTACAGCGGCAGGATCATGGCTTCCATCCAGATCACGGGAGATGGGCCCATGATGCTGAGTGTGAG
Source organism: Sphaerochaetaceae bacterium (assembly GCA_016938475.1). Taxonomy (GTDB): domain Bacteria; phylum Spirochaetota; class Spirochaetia; order Sphaerochaetales; family Sphaerochaetaceae; genus SABI01. Next base: position 5,244 of record JAFGUP010000243.1, on the reverse strand, counting down.
ACCCGGGGTCTTCTCCTATACACAACACAAAAAAGCAGCTACTCAGATTCGTATCCCCCAGGACCTGCGGTATCGCACAGGCGGCTTGAAAGAGACCGGCAGGAAGGAGAAACACAGTGAGTACGATATCAGGGAAAGTGATGTCCTGATATCAGGAGGAGGGGGAGTCGAGCGGTATTTTCATGAGCTGCGTCCCCTGGCAGAGCTTCTGGGAGGCCACGTATCGGCCAGCAGGGCGATCGTGGATAAGGGAGTGGCTGACAGGAATGTCCAGGTCGGGCAGTCGGGTAAGACAGTCAATCCCAGGCTCTATATAGCGCTCGGTATCAATGGAGCACTGCAGCATATAGAGGGTCTTCGCAACGTCGATTACATTATCAGCGTCAATACCAATAAGTATGCTCCCATCTGCAGCCTTTCTGATATCGTTGTCGAGGGAGATGCCTACACATTCATACACAGGTTGATTGATACAATACACAAGGAGAAAGGTTATGAAGGTCACTGATTTTACTATGGATTTCTTTTCCCTCAAGGGGAAAAACGCTATTGTCACCGGAGGTAACGGTGGACTGGGGCAGGCGTTCAGCACAGCATTGGCAAAAGCCGGAGCGAATGTACTTGTCCCCTCACTTGTAGATGACGACGGGACGACATGCCGTATCGTCGAGGACTGTGGTGTAGCCTATACGTTCCTTGAAGCTGATATCACGAAGGACGGGGAGTGCAAGAGAGTCGTCGATACCTGTGTCGATACCTGGGGAAGTGTCGATATCCTCGTGAACTGTGCCGGAATAAGCATAAACGTACAGGATGTCACGAAGTATACCCGTAAGGAGTGGGACAAGATGGTCGCTGTCAATCTTACTGCGGCCTTCGAGATGATCCATGAGGCATCGATTCATATGATCGGTCAGAACAGTGGCAAGATCATTAATATCGGCTCTCTGTTCTCCTTCCTCGGCGGTCAGTGGTCACCTGCCTATGCGGCGACCAAGCACGGTATCGTCGGACTTTCCAAGGCCATGTGCGATGAGCTTGCTCAGTGGAATATCCAGGTGAACACCATCGCTCCCGGGTACTTCGAAACCCCGTTGACCGAGATGACACGGAAGGATGAGAAGCGGAATGCCGAGATCCTCTCTCATATTCCCGCCGCCCGGTGGGGCTTCACGGCCGACCTTATGGGAGCTACGATCTTCCTGGCAAGTGCAGCCTCTGATTATGTGAATGGAACAGTACTCACCGTTGATGGTGGGTACCTGATGCGCTAGATCACTACTCTGATGATACAAAAGTTGAGATGATGTATGAAAGATACCTATATTATAGCGATTGATGGAGGTACACAGAGTACCAAAGTCGCAGTGTTCGACATTGAAGGGCATGAGATCTGTTCACATACCGTCCCGTTGAGACCTATTGTTCTCTATGGAGGAGGAAGAGCCGAGCATCCCGATGACGACCTGTGGGAGACGCTGAAAGAAGCCTGTCAGATCACCCTGTCCAAGTTCACCGGTGATACGAACAGTATAGTCGGGGTCGGCCTCGGTTCCATCAGATGCTGCAGAGCGCTGATGAAGGAAAACGGGGACCTTGCTTCCCCTGTTCAGAGCTGGATGGACCTGAGGCTTGCAGAGCCCTACGTACATGAAGATGATGATGTACGGTATGTGACCACTACCACCGGCTACCTCACCCACAGACTGACAGGGGAGACAAAGGATACACGAAGCAACTATGTGGGACCCTGGCCGATTGACACGGAGACGCTGAAGTGGTTTGAGGACGGGGAGAAATTCGATTCCTTCACCACTCCCAGAGAGATGCTCTTCGACCTGGTTGACCCCTCCACGATTCTCGGAAGGATCACCGCCGAGGCAAGCGAGGCCACAGGAATCCCGATAGGAGTACCGGTAGTATCCACGGCGAATGACAAGGCAGTGGAAGGCCTCGGTGCAGGACTCGTGAATGACGGAACCGTACTGGTGTCCCTGGGCACCTACATCACCTCGATGATGTCAGGGGAAGAGAACAGAGCTGATACGGTCAACTACTGGAGCAACCCGGGTGCAACACCCGGTGAGTTCCTATACGAGAGCAGCGGTATCCGCAGAGGGATGTCGACGGTCACGTGGATCAGGGACCTTCTCGGCTCCGACATCATTCACGAAGCAATGCAGCGCGGTGTCAGCCCGGAGGTGTACCTCAACGAACTGGCCTCCGAGGTGCCTGCAGGAAGTGACGGTCTGTATACGGTCCTTCACTGGCTCTCACGTCCCACACACCAGCATGAACGGGGGATCATGATCGGTTTCAACGGCTCTCACAAGGGACCTCACATGTTCCGTTCGATCCTCGAGGGCATTGCTATGACCATGAAGAACAATGCTCAGGCGATGTGCGATGAGAGAGGGATAGAGATGGCTCATATCGTCGTCAGTGGGGGGGGATCCAACGGGGACCTGTTCATGCAGATCTTCGCTGATGTCTTCGGTGTCCCGGCTCATCGTAATGTCGTGAACGGCTCGGCGAGCATGGGAGCGGCCATCTGTGCAGCCTTAGGTCTCGGAATCTATTCGAGCCGACAGGAAGCGATCGACCACATGATACGAAGAAGAGATACCTTTTATCCGATCAAAGAGAACGTAGAGCTGTACCATGAGATGAACGAGCAGGTGTATCGCCATCTGGCCAGCCAGAATGACGAGCTGCTGAAACGTTCACACGCAATCATGAATCGCAGGGACTGACCCTCTGAGATGACGACCCCGGGGGGAGCAACCCCTCGGGAGCTGAAGAAGCACCGAACAGGCACTGGTACTCAGGAAGCGGCTTTTATTACTGCTTTGCCCGATCATGAAGTCGCAGCGGCGGCAGCAATGACCTTACAACACCTAAGTGTCGATGTTTCCCATATACTTCAGGTTGCTGAAGGGCGATTAGGCACGTATTACGTTGAGAATGGTGCGAATCAGCGTTCAGGAAAAGTCATCTATGACAGGAAATATTCCTCTGTATCACTCACTTCACCCTCGGCCTATGACTGGGAACGAATCTTTAATGGGGCAACCTGGTTTCACATCAGCGGCATCACACCCGCTTTGAGCAGGAATGCAGCCGAAGTGAGTATTGAGGCCTGTAGAATGGCTAAGGAATCGGGATTGAATGTCTCCTGTGATCTGAATTTCCGCAAGAAACTGTGGGACTGGGATACGACCGTCTCCAAACATGAGCTGGCAAGAAAGACTATGAGTGAGATTCTGCCGTTTGTGGATGTGCTTATAGGGAATGAGGAAGATGCGGACGATATTCTGGGAATACGAGCAGGAGAGTCGAATGTGCACTCCGGAAGACTAGAAATACATAGATATCCGGAAGTAGCACAGGAGATTGTTCGACTGTTCCCTAATATCAGTAAAGTCGCTATTACTCTGAGGGAGAGCATCTCAGCCAGTCATAACAATTGGGGTGCCATGTTGTACGATGTGAGCAAGAGAACTGCCGTGTTTGCTCCCGTTGATGGTAGCGGTGAGTATAAGCCGTATGAGATCAGGAACATCGTGGACCGAGTTGGAGGTGGAGATTCCTTCAGCGGGAGCCTGATATTTGCGCTGCAGGATGCACAATTACGGTCACGCGACTCTGAAGTGCTTTCTTTTGCAGTAGCGGCGTCGTGCCTCTGTCACAGTATCGAGGGCGATTTCAATTATGTGTCCAGGGCAGAGGTGGAATCGCTGGCATCAGGAGATGAAAGCGGCCGGGTAAAGCGTTGAAACACAACTGCTCAAATAGTCCTGAAGAGCACTTCGCTTTACCTGAAGCCTTGGTTGCATTGTCTGTTCAGGAATTTCTGATTACTGTTTCAGACATCCGAGGGGAACGATGAAAACCCCATCATCTCTTCTATAGGCAACTTCTCCTCCCGTAATCACCATAAGGAATGAGGGGTCGTTCATTTTTTCGGTATTGACCTTATGCTTCAGCTCCAACAGGTGCTCTGCTGCCATTTCAATCTCTTTTGATCCCAGTTTGATCTCCACTGCAGCCCATCTGTCATCATTGAGACATATGATGGCATCCGCTTCAAGTCCGGCTCCATCACGGTAATGGAATACTTCTCCATCAAGAGATTCTGCATACACTCGGAGATCTCGAGTACACAGCGATTCAAACAGAAATCCGAAATAGGCGAAATCTTCAAGAAGCCGGGAAGGAGTGAGTCGCAGCGTACCCATAGCTATGGAAGGATCTACAAAGTGTCTTTTCACTGATGTCCTTATAGCTGTTTTTGACCTGATAGCCGGATTCCAGGCAGGAAGATCTTCAGTCACGAAGAGATTGCTCAGGGCTGAAAGATATTGACTGATTGATTTCTCTGATAGAGTTGAATCACCTGCTCCGAGAGCCATATTATCCCGTATCGTTTTTATCGTTGCGACAGTGGATACGTTACGGGCAAGAGAGCGCATCAGCATCCTGACTCTCTGAGGATCTTTTGAAACTCCATCAACACGGGAAATGTCGGAGTGTATGATTGATTCCACGTAGTCGACTGCATGTTGAAGAGCTGTATCCTTCTGATCGATGACAGCTGCAGGCCATCCCCCTCTGCCGATAGCGTAGGCGATATCCTCTATAGAAAGTTCTGAAAACGATCCGATTTCTGTAACTCCCTGAAACAGATCTCTGAGAGAGACGGTGCCATTTGACTCTCTGGATTCCCAGAGGCTCATCGGACGCATACGCATGCGTCCGATACGCCCGGTTCCACTGTGGTGGATAAGAGAATTCCCCTCTTCATCCTTTCCTCTCGGTACAGTGGATCCTGTAAGGATAAACTGTCCAGGCAGTCCCCGTTTATCTACCATGAATCTCACAGCATCCCATAAGACAGGAGCCATCTGCCACTCGTCCAGAAGGCGAGGTGTATCACCTTGAAGAAGGAGAGAAGGCTTTGTATCGGCAGCTTTCAGGTAGGAATCCCTGTTATCAGGGTCCTGCATGAGCAGCTTGCTTTTTGCTATCTGAGATGCGGTCATTGTTTTCCCACACCATTTAGCCCCCTCAATCAGTATAGCTCCCCGAATATCAAGCTTCTTTTTTATGATCTCATCAGCAATCCGAGTCATGTAAACAGTATTCATATCATCCTCTTATATAATGAATTATACTATTTAGTTCCGAATATATCAAGATAGTACTTCCGATATTGTGAGATATATGCTTCCGATATTGTGAGAT
>JAFGUP010000242.1 GCA_016938475.1 Sphaerochaetaceae bacterium | reverse complement strand
AGGACATCGTGAAACGGGAATGGGTAACCGAACAGCTGAATGTCGTGGAACAGAGAAAACACCTGCTCACCTATCCCTATATTTCAAAGCGGGTGAACGAAGGGAAGCTGAACATCTACGGGTGGTACTACATGATAGGAACGGGTGAGGTGTTCAACTATGACGAAGAAGAACACCGCTTCGTTCTGATCTAGAGCATCACCGCGGTCAGTTCTCGAGTACTGCAGAGACCTCTTTCAGATGATGGATGATCTCGATGTGCTGCGGGCAGGCAGCCTCACAGGCTCCGCATTCGATACAGGCAGAAGCCTTCCCTCTTCCGGAGTCGACGATATTCCCGTAGTAGACGTTATGAATGGAATTCTTCTCAGCTCCTGAGATCCTCTTCGAGTTCAGCAGGGCGAAGTACTCAGGTATGGCGATGTGCTCGGGACACTCATCAACGCAGTAGCGACAGGCGGTACAGGCAACGGCGATCTGCTCGTTCAGGATGGAGACAACATCCATGATCACCTGCTGCTGTTTCTCATCCAGGGGAGTGAAATCGATCATATAACTCAGGTTGTCGGTCAGCTGATCCATGTTCGACATGCCGCTGAGAACCACCATCACCCCTTCGAGTCCCGCTGCATATCGCACTGCCCAGGAAGCCTGAGATGCGGTTCGGTCAAACCGAGAGAGCAGCTGCGCCGCACGGGGAGGAAGATCCGCAAGCATACCTCCCTTCACCGGCTCCATAACAACGATAGGTACCTTATGTTTTCTAGCTACCTCGTAGCATGCACCGGACTGGATTCCCGCATTGTTCCAGTCGATATAGTTGATCTGGAGCTGAACAAAATCGACCTCCGGATGTTCACTGAGGATCTGATCGAGCAGATCGGCACTATCATGAAACGAGAAACCGATCTGACGGACCTTTCCCTTCGCCTTCATCCTCCTGATGAAGGCGAAGGAATCGTACTTCACCACATTCCTGTAGTGACTGACGGTCAGGTTGTGCAGCAGGTAATAGTCGAAGTAATCAACCCCTACCTTCTCAAGCTGTTCTGCGAAGATCCTCTCCTGATCTCCCCGTTCCTTCAGAAACATCGTAGGCAGCTTCGAAGCCACTGTGAACGAATCTCGCGGATGACGCTTCACCAGACACTCTCTCACCGCTATCTCACTGGTATGGGAGTGGTACATATAGGCGGTATCGAAGTAGGTCCCTCCCTGTTCAAGAAAGAGATCCACCATGGCGCTGAAGGCAACGTAATCGATCGTACTCTGATCGTCAACATCGAGCAGGGGCAGACGCATGCACCCGAATCCAAGCATGTTCATCATATACTCCTTGTTGTATGCGTTATAATGATACAGTGTAAGACACACGACAGGAGAATCCTATGGGAAAGAGAGGTTTTTTTTGACGTTTTCATGCTAAACAGCCCTTCTGTGACAGGATTCTTTCTTTTTGTCACCGTGATCACACACCCCCCCCACGAAACACAGACACGGGAATCATCAGACACTGTATCGCTCAGCATTTCATTCATACAAATATGGATGTACTCTTTCTTCAGGGTGAAATACTTGACCAGCTTACCTGTTTTTCGGTACTATTCGGAATCTATTCGCGAGAGTAGCTCAGCGGTAGAGCTCCACCTTGCCAAGGTGGATGTCGCGGGTTCAAATCCCGTCTCTCGCTTGCTCAGCGACCCGAGCTTCCGGGTCGCTTTTTTTCATGACACCCCTCACGGTGAACCACTTGCCGTTTTCCAGCGGCATGTTTACTATAGAACCATCTGACTAGGAGAAGGATTATATTAAGATGATTGTGAAACAGGAAGTAAAGGACCTTGAAAAGTCCCAAGTAGAGTTGTCTATCACCGTTGAGCAGAAGGCTCTCCAGGAAGCGTATGATAAAATCGTGGCAAAGTACCTCAAAACGATTCAACTGCCCGGCTTCAGGAAAGGAAAGGTTCCCAGGAGTGTTCTTGAGAACAAGATCGGTGAAGGAATGCAGGAAGAGAGTGTGTATACAGTCATCGATGAAGCAGTCCAGAAAGCGATAGAGGAAGTGGAAGAGGCAAAGAAACCTTTAGCCTACGCCACCCCTGCTCTTAAGGATGAAGAGAACATTTCGAAGCGGATAGATGAGGACCTTACCTTCTCAGTTGTATATGACATACTTCCTTCCTTTGACCTGCCCGCTTACACTGACCAGTCGGTTGATGTGAAAAAGGTCATTGTTTCCGATGAGACAGTGGATTCCGAGATAGAAAAACTCCGTGAGCAGGATGCACTGATCATCGAGAAGGATAAGAAGATCGAAGATGGCGACATCATCACTGTCGATTATGTCGAACTCGACGAGAATGATGAGGAAGTGGCCGGAACAAGCCGAAAAGACTTTGTATTCACCGTCGGCTCCGGCACGAACTTCTACAAGATCGACGACGAAGTGATATTAATGGCCAAAGGTGATGAGAAGATCATTGAAAAAAGCTATCCTGAAGATTTCGAAAGCACCGAGTACGCAGGAAAGACGATCAAGCTGAAAGTAGCTGTCAAGGTGGTAAAGGTGCGTGACGTGCCTGCCCTCGATGATGAATTCGCTCAGGATGTATCAGAAGCCTACAAGACAGTTGATGATCTGAAGAAAGGGACTAAAGAGAAGCTCGAGACCTCAGTAGAGAGCCACCTCAAGGAAGAGAAACTCAATGCCCTGTTTGAACACCTTCTTAAGAACTGTGAATTCAGTGTTCCGCAGACCATGATCGAAGCTGAGATCGAGAACTCCTGGAGACGTTTCGTCAGCTCCTCGGGCATGCCCGAAGAACAGCTGATTCAGTACCTGCAGATGAGTGGTCAGGACAAGGCTTCTTTCACTTCAGGCTGGGCACCCTCTGCCGAAGAGAGTCTGCGGGTTCAGCTCGTCATGGAGAAGATCAAAGAGAAAGAGAACTTCGAGGTGAGCGAAGAGGAACTGAATAAAGAAGTAGAAGCCCAACTCGCGGACATCACAGACGATAATATGAAGACGTACTATACAGAGATGATCAAGGATGATCTGAAAGCCCGTAAGACGACCGAATTCCTTCTCGAAAAGAACATTTTCAACGAGACCGAAGAGGTGAGCTACGACGATTTCATGAGTCACCACCATCATTGATAAGTCCCCGACACAGAGTCAGAACAGGAGAAGGCATGCAGGATATACATCAGACACCGACACAGTCACTGGTACCTATGGTGATAGAACATTCCGGTATCGGAGAGCGTTCGTTCGATATCTATTCCCGACTCCTGAGAGATAGGATCATCATCTTGGGAGAGGAGGTAAACAATGTCACGGCGAACCTTGTGGTTGCGCAGTTGATCTTCCTTGAGTCAGAGGATCCTACCAAGGACATATCTCTTTACATCAACTCTCCCGGCGGTTCAGTCACCGCCGGTCTGGCGATTTATGATACCATGCAATACATAAAGTGTGACGTTCAGACAATCTGTCTCGGTCAGGCGGCCAGCATGGGGGCACTTCTCCTTGCAGCCGGCGCACCGGGAAAACGGTACGTCCTCCCTTCATCCCGAGTCATGATCCATCAGCCTTTCGGCGGTGTAGGCGGTCGTGTGAGCGACATAAAGATCCATGCAAAGGAATTACTGAGGATCAAGCAGCTGAGTATCGAGTACTTCGCCAATCATACAGGAAAGGATAAAGAGACCATTGCTGCGGACCTGGAGAGAGATTATTTCTTCACAGCTGCAGAATCAATAGAGTACGGTCTTGCCGACCGTATCATGGCAAGGAGCTGACAATGGCACGAAATGCGAAGGTATGTTCCTTCTGTGGACGCGGTGTCCAGGAAGTGAAAACCCTCTTCTACGGCCCGGGAGTAGCTATCTGCAATTACTGTGTGGATAACTGCAACGATATGATGCTCAATGACCCGACTCTTCTTGCCGATGAGAACGAAATGCATGGTCTCAGCGAGATCCCCACTCCACGGGAGATCCATGAGTATCTGGACGACTATGTCATCGGTCAGGATGCAGCGAAGAAAGTTCTCTCTGTTGCAGTATACAACCATTACAAGCGTGTGAAGTACGATACCCAGTTCAAGCGCGACGGTCTCGAGATGGACAAATCGAACATCCTGATGATAGGTCCGACAGGAACCGGTAAAACACTGCTCGCCCGAACCCTTGCGCAGAAACTTCAGGTACCTTTTGCGATAGCCGATGCCACGACCCTGACCGAGGCCGGATATGTCGGAGAAGATGTGGAAAACATCCTTCTGAAACTCATTCAGTCTGCCAACAATGATATCAAGAGGGCGGAACAGGGTATCATCTTCATCGACGAGATTGATAAGATCGCCAAAAAGGGAGAGAACGTGTCTATCACACGTGATGTTTCAGGCGAAGGTGTGCAGCAGGCACTGCTGAAAATCATCGAGGGTACCGAAGCCTCGGTTCCGCCCCAGGGTGGGAGAAAACACCCGAATCAGGAGATGCTGAAGATCAACACGAAGAATATCCTGTTCATAGTCGGCGGAGCGTTCGTCGGACTCGACAAGGTGATCGAAAAGCGTGTCAGTGCCCATCAGATGGGATTCGGAGCCCATCTCATCGGTGGCGAAGAAGAAACGAATTCGAGACTCTTCACACAGATGCATCCGGACGACCTGATCAAGTTCGGCCTTATTCCCGAGTTTATCGGCCGCCTGCCCATTCATGTTGCTTTGAATGATTTGAAGAAGGAAGACCTGATGCAGATCATCACAGAACCGAAGAACTCTATCGTGAAGCAGTATACCGCTTCACTCAAACTCGATGATGTGGATCTCACCTTCCTTCCGGAAGCAATAGAAGCAATAGCTGAGAAGTCTATCGAACAGAAGACAGGGGCAAGAGGTCTTAGAAGTATCGTCGAGAACATGATGATAGAAGTGATGTACGACATTCCTTCCCGCAAGGAGATCAAGGAAGTGGTCATCGACCGTGAAGCCGTCGAACAGATGAGACTGCCCCTCCCTCTTCTTGAAGATCATGAGACGGCTTGAGTGAGGTGTCATGTTCACATATCCTGAAGTAGAACCTGCAGTCCTTGAGCTCATGCACAAGGCATCGTGTGCCGTTGTAGTGGGCCATGTCAGTCCCGACGGAGACTGCATTCATTCGCAGATAGCCATGGGGAAACTTCTCTCGGCGCTATCCGTGGATGTACACCTGGTCAATGCAGGTCCGTTCACCCGCAAAGAGATCAGGAAGTGGGAACCGCTGTTCGCAGATCATATCGATGGCAGCCTGAAAGCGAAGAATCCGCTTGTGGTGGTAGTAGACTGTTCCACTATCGACAGAATAGGATATCTTGCCGATGAGATAAAAGGACTCAACACTCTGGTTATAGACCACCACGCAAGTGGAGAGCCCTTCGGCGATGCTTCGTATATCGTCACAAAATCATTCAGCACCACCTTGTGTATCATGCAGCTGTACAAAGCTCTTGACATCCCTCTCACCCACGAAATAGCCGAACACATCTTCTACGGTTTCGCAACAGACACAGGATATATGCGTTTCATAGGGCCCTATCGTGGAGAGACCTTTTCCCTCGTCGCCGATCTCGTCGAAGCGGGAGTGAGCCCCAACGAAGTAAGCAACATGATGGAGGGAACCCACTCTCTTGAAAGCAGAAAGTACCTCGCCCGCCTGATCGATACCGTCTTTGTCGCTCTGGATGGCATCGTCCTTGTCGTCAAAGAGGAGAAGGAGGCCTTCAGCGAGTTTAAAACCGAAGACCGACCGACTGACACCCTCTATGCACAACTGCTCGCTGTCGAGGGAGTTCAGGCAGTTCTCTATTTCAAGCAGGGAGAGGATGACAAGTGGGAAATCGGTTTCCGGGCATCTCATGCATCCCCCATAAATGTCGGCCTGATAGCAGGGTCCCTCGGCGGCGGCGGGCACAGAAAGGCTGCCGGCGCTACGGTGGCGATGAACTTCAAACCTCTGCTCTCCACGCTCCTGTCCAGAATTGAACAGCAGAGTTCGGGTCAAACTAACTAGTTTCTTATTTACATCTATTCATATATTTATCATGTAATAGATATGTAAGCTGGCACACCATCTGCCACAGAACCTCCTACCACAACGATAGGAGGCTTAATTATGTATACCGAACAGACGTTGACTCAGAAAGTCCTCTACCTGCAGACACATCCTGAAGCGTACAGGTTACGAAGAGAACTCTATGAATTCTGTGAACTCACCATCTACACATACCCTGTCAAAGTCCATGTCCTGACCAGGGATGATGCAGGAGAATTGTTGATCTTAGTCTATCCAAGGATTGAAAATCTGCTGTTAAACTTCACAGACCAGGGAATCCCGTTCGAAGTCTATATGAAACGGATAAGCTACCTGCAGGCAGTCAGTTTCAAGAAGGTGCGACGCAAAGAAAGGAGACGCTTCGTATGTGATATGTATCCACCAGAAGAAATTGATTATTTTACACACAATGACTGCTGCAGAAGTATCACGAATAATACCGAGGAACTCACCTGGGAAACCGACACACCAATTGCGCAGGAGATTCACGACAAGGTAAGGACCCCCGGACCCTTTCGTAACAGGATACTCCATCTGATCCTTCTCTGCGGAGAACTTCTCAGAGCACCCCACATTTCTTTTCTGGCACAATATCTTGCCATGGATGAGCTTGTGCTGGCTGAAATGATCACTCATGCGATACGTCTCAGTGAAAAACGGATTACGATAAGCGAGAAGAAGAAACGGATTCGGGATACCCATTTCAGCGAGAAACAGTTCCTTGAACGGGAATATCTCTTTCTCAATAAAATCGATACATACAGCGCAGGGGTGAAGGAAGTGGAAAGAAAACTCCAGTGTACGACACACTACTGGAAGACGATGAAGAACCAGATAGCAAGAAGACCGTCGAATATTACCCATGCAGTGGCCGGAGAGATCACGAAAACACCAAAGGGAACGGTAGACTCAGGTCTTCAGGCACTGTACAGATACTTGAACGACCGAGTGGACGATAGTGCATAATTCAGATACATTACGTGGTATGAACCTATTATTCGCTTCTCAGAACAGACATAAGATGGAAGAGCTTTCAGCACTCCTTTCACCCCATATGCTTACTCTACCCGAGGACATCGGGATAGCGTATGAGTTCGACGAGACCGGAGACACACTCATAGCCAATGCGCTCGGCAAAGCACTGCACCTTTACTCTCTCACCGGCAGACCTTCACTGGCCGATGATACCGGTTTGTTTGTCGATGCCCTTTCGGGAGAGCCGGGCGTAAAGACAGCGCGATACGGAGAATCGTCAGCGGGGAGATTACTCAGCAGCAAAGAGCGCAACGAGCTGCTGCTTGGAGCAATGAAGCATGTTGAGGGAACTGCTCGCAAAGCTTCCTTTGTCTGTGCTATCGCTCTGGTTCTCTCCCCTGAGCGGTTCTTTGTCTTTCAGGAATCACTCGTCGGTGAGATAGCTTCACAGATAGATGGCAGCGGGGGATTCGGGTACGACCCGGTATTCTATCTGCCTGAAGAACGACGCAATCTGGCACATCTGACAGGTGATGAAAAGAACGCCATCAGTCACCGGGGGAAAGCTGCCGCCGCACTGAAAGAGATGCTGATGTACCTTGAACGAGGAGAAGACTCATGAACATACCACATACCATACCGATGCGTGCAGAAGTGAACATTCCTGACACCTGGGATCTGAACCAGTTGTATCAGACCGTAGATGCGTGGGAAGAGGATCTGAAGAGACTCGAGACACTCAGCGAAAAGGCTCAGGAATTCAAGGGAAGGATCGCTGAAAGCAGAGAACAGCTGCTTTCGCTCCTCGGCTTCCTTGATGAAGTGGGAATGCTCAGCGAGTCAGTCGGCCAGTATGCCTTTCTTCGCCATGCAGGAGATGGATCTGATAATGAGAATGAGAAGCTGAAAGGGAAGGCGATGTACATACTCACCGGCCTATCAGCTGCTATGAGCTTCATTGAGCCCGAGATACTTGCCATTGATGATCAGGTGCTTGATGTGTGGCTTGAAGAGAAGGAGTTCGACCCGTACCGTGTGTCAGTGCAGAAAATGAGAAGGTTCAAGGACCATATCCTCTCTGCAGAGCTTGAAGAGGTGTTGGCACTGCAGAGTGAGGTCGGAGGGAAAGCTCAGGCGACATTCTCGGCACTTACGAACGTGGACCTGGACTTCGGGTATATCAAAACAGATAAGGGTAATGTTCCCCTTACCCAGAGCACCTATGGTCTGCTTCTGCAGAACCCGGAAACCTCGATCAGGAAGAAGGCCTATCTGCAATTCTATAGAACCTTCGAGGCTCACCGCTATACCCTTGCTTCCTTGTATGAGACAAGCATCAAACAGGATATGTTCCGTTCTAAAGTGAGAAGGTATAAAAGCTCCCGTGAACGCGCTCTCTTTCCCGACAACGTGGATCCTGTTGTGTACGATTCGCTGATCAGCTCCGTTCACGATGCCCTGCCTGCCCTACATGACTATTACGCCATGCGTAGAGAACAACTGGAAGTGAAGAAGCTTTACCACTGGGATGTTTATACACCGGTAGTTCAGGACCTTACGGTGGAACACACCTATGAGGAGGCTGTAGAGGTGATCACACGAGCTCTTGAACCTCTCGGAAGCGAGTATGTGAACACACTGAAACGAGGACTGCTTCAGGATCGCTGGGTGGACAGGTATGAAAACAAAGGCAAGCGCTCTGGTGCATTCTCAAGCGGATCCTACAAAGCGCCCCCCTACATATTGATGAATTATCATGAGGATGTGTTGCGTGATGTGTTCACACTTGCCCATGAAGGGGGGCACAGCATGCACTCCCATTACTCTGCCGCTCATAACCCCTTCAGTTCCTACGATTACACGATCTTCGAAGCTGAGGTTGCAAGCACCTTCAATGAACAGCTTCTCGCTCATTACCTCGTACACACCTCAGATGATCCGAAACTGAAGAAATACATCATAGGTAAACAGCTGGACGACACTGTGGCTACCCTGTATCGACAGACGATGTTCGCCGAGTTTGAACACATCATTCACGAACTTGCCGAGAAGGGTGAACCGGTTACGATAGAACTTCTGCGAAGTGAATACAGGAAGCTTCTGGAACTCTATTTCGGAAGGGAAGTAACTCTGCATGAACTCAGCGACCTGGAGGGACTCAGGATCCCCCACTTCTACCGGGCCTTCTATGTATATAAATATGCTACAGGCATCAGCGCGGCAATGGCACTCAGTGAGAGAGTCCTGCATGGCGGGGATACCGAGAGAGAGGATTACCTTTCATTTCTGAGAAGCGGAGGATCCTCCTATCCGATCGACTCACTCAGGAAGGCGGGAGTGGATATGAGTACACCCGCTCCAGTTGCGTCCGCCCTCAGGAAATTCAAGGATCTCCTTGAGCAGTTCAATGCACTGAAAGTGTGAGAATTATCAGCAAAGAGTATTGACGAACTTTGCTTTTTCCTGTAGTTTTTCACAGGTCACGCGGTCGTGGTGGAATTGGTAGACACGCTAGCTTGAGGGGCTAGTGGGCATTAGCTCGTGGAGGTTCAAGTCCTCTCGGCCGCAACAAAAAAACCTTTCAATCAATCAGATTGGAAGGTTTTCTTGTTTTTACAATCAAATCGTTCATCTACTATCTGTAATCGGAAGATGACTTTCTGGAATTCGGTTATTCCTGTATAATACTCTTGAGAGGAAAGTATGGAACAGGATGTGAGATGGATTCAGCGATTTCAGAATTACGGGAAAGCTCTTTCGCAGCTTGAAGAATTTCTAGCATTAGACTCTCTCAACAAGTTTGAGTTACAGGGACTGATTCAGTGTTTTGAGTATACGTTTGAACTCAGCTGGAAAACGCTGAAAGATTATCTTATCTCTGAGGGAATTGAAGTACCGACACCCAGGAAAGCAATTCAGGAAGGGTTCAAATCAGGTGTGATAGAAGACGGACATACCTGGATTGAAGCTCTTGAAAGCAGAAACCTCATGGCCCACACATACAATGAAGAATACGTAACAAAAGCAGAAACACTCATCCGTAATGAATTCTATCCTGTCCTTCGAGCCTTATTAGATGTTTTATCGAAGGAGCTGTAATGTTCGGGTTATCTGATGAGGATATTGCTTATATAAGTGGGACCCTTTCCACCTATGAGGAAATCACTGAAGCGAAAATTTTCGGATCCCGAGCACTAGGAACATACAGGAACAGTTCTGATATAGATATAGCAATCTTCGGTAAAGATATCACGATGAGGACAATCTCCTCTCTCAAAGCTCAGCTTGAAGAGCTGAGCCACCTCCCCTATTTTTGTGATATAGTAGATGCTACGCATCTCACTCATAAAGAATTACAGGAGCATATCAAAAGAGCAGGGATTGTCATCTATCAGCATGAGTGATTGACTTAAGAAGGTGAAAGAGCTCCAGTATTCAGGGTTATTCCTACGCTTGCAAGTAATAGAATGGGTTTCATGTACATTCCTAGGCTAGTGTCAATAGAAGTTCTCAATTTTGTTTCGTTGTCTCATGAGAAGCACCCATATTCAGGCTACTTCCTGTAATGCTTGTTGCTGTTCGATCAACGATTGAACAGATATGTATGACCGATTGGTCTGCCACTCCTCTTCGTACTCAATGAGGTATGATGTTACCAACCGGATATATGATGATTCACTTGGAAAAATCCCTACTACGCGCGAGCGTCTTCTGATCTCTCGGTTAAGCCGCTCAAATGTATTCGTAGAGGAAATCTTCCTGTGATCTATCTTGTCGAACTGGCAGTATTGCAGTGAGTCTTCCAGACCGTTCTCCAGGCACTCAATAGCCTTGGGGAACTGATGAGCATATTCTACCATGATGGCTTCAGCATAGATCCTGGCCTGCTTCTCATCCGGCTGCAGCCAGATTTGCTTCAGTCGCTTAGCAAAGCTGTCTTTGGATCGCTGTCCCACATAAGCGAGAATGTTCCTCATGAAGTGTACTTTGCATCGCTGCCAGGATGAACCTAGAAATTCCTTGTGAATAGCAGCCTGCAGCCCTTTATAAGCGTCTGATACACACAGCCAGACCTTTTGTACACCTCGTGCTTTGAGCTCTCTGAACAGTGACCGGCAGGTCTCTTCAGATTCACTCACCATCTCATCAAACCCCTTATTGATCTCTGATACCTGAGATGCTGAGATCTGTTCTATCCCAAGGCTCTGCGCAAGCCGCTCGATCTTCCCCGTGGAGATCCCTGAAACCCAGGCTTCCTGAATCATCTGCAGCAAGGCCTGTTCGCTGCGCTTCTTAGCCGTGACGAAAAACGGGACATACCCGCCTTTGCGAACCTTCGGTATAGTCAGATACATCGTACCCATACGGGTGTCAAACCGTCGGACTCTCGTCCCACTCAGGTACCCGGTTCGTTCAGTGCTATGCTTTCCTTTCTGTGCGACCTCGACCTTTATCATCTTCTCTGTTACCCACTGTAATATCGCCAACATCGGATCATCTTCGGTGATGAATCCCAGTAGCTTTTCTTCGAAATACTTGGTTGACTTTTTCTTGGTCATGAGTCTGGCTCCTTCTGGATCGTTGTGATAAACCCTGGTAAGGAGCTTCTCATGACCTCTTTCAACTACCACCAAATTGCAACTATTATCGTACTTTATCAAATCTGATCTGAAGGATCCTGAGTTGCGAAAGACCTGGATCGATACGTATCTCACTGATCCGTCTGCTTTATTCAGCGCCAACCTCTTACGGGAAGAATGGGAGAGTATGGAAGCACACAGTGAAGAAATTCATGAGAAGATCCGAAACATTTTCCTTGCTCATCCCCGACATGCACTGTCCTGGCTTTCAATACCCGGTATCGGAGATATTACGGCTGCGATCCTTATTGCTTTCGTCGGTGATGGTGAAAGATTCTCGAGTGCCAATCAGTTGAGGAACTATATCGGCCTCATCCCCCAGAAAGATCAGTCCGGGGCAGTTGATAAACAGCTCGGTGTTTCTCGTCATGGATGCATGCCTATCAGGAGACACATCATGCAGGGAGCCTGGGGGATTAATACGTTCGCCAGAGATTGTTCCCTGACTCGATACTGGCACACTCTTGAAGACCGCCGGAAGATAGGTCAGAAAGCATCAGTTGGGATTGCGAACAAGATGGTCTTTATAGACTTTGCATTGCTGAAGAATGGAGAGACGTACCAGATGCCTGATGGAGAGGAGTATCTCTTGAAGAAACTTCGCACGTATAAAGTAGAAGCCCTCATCGAAAACCCATCCTGCAAGATTGTTTTCAATAAGAGCTCCAAAGCAAGCTAAAACCAACTAACGGTTTTAGCATATTCCCGATCATCTCGGAGTGCAAGTCCTCAGATGGAAGTCAGGGTGATTTATATAGTTTTCAGCTATATCGAATAACTTT
>JAFGUP010000241.1 GCA_016938475.1 Sphaerochaetaceae bacterium | reverse complement strand
GATTTATGATATGAGTATGTTCCTGCGGTGTGTGTGATGAGACAATTCTCTTGGCTCAAAAAACACAGACGGGATGCGGTATAGGTGAGTTGAATTGCTCCCGGCAGTTTCGGCTGCTTTATGGGAACAGAATGCTCATCCCCAGGCAACCCACTTGAACCACCGGTTCAAGAGATCCTTCTCAAAACTGCACCGCAGGTTTTTTATCTATCCAAAGCATCTTTTGGACACCAGGAACTACCCCATGAAAACAGAATCGATCAATATAGCACTAGCAGATGTCAGGTATCTCCACCTTGCTGAGAAAGTTGAGACGAAAGAGGATTCTTTCGTCTTTAAACCTGAGATAGCACTCCCAGTACAGATCACGAACGACCCTAATCAGATTGATATGAGCAATGGCATATCGATAGCCCAGATTGCAAGCGGCATCATCAAGGTCCTTGCCTATGAACCGACGCATGAGCACATCACCTATTACACGTCGCTGCTCCTTGCCCTCCAGCCCGATATAGTGCATGAACTCCAGATCGCAGCAGCAGCGAAAGGTGACAAGGGAGAACTTAATTTTGCTATAGAACTATATCTGGCAGCTCTCAGAATCAACAGCATGATACCTGAAATCTATGTCAACCTTGCAACCCTCTATGCACGAAAGGCAAAGAAAGCTCAAGAACAGGAAGAGAACGACGCATATGACATGGCAGTACAGCAGCAGATTGCTATTCTCAAGGAAGGTCTTGAAAACCTTCCTACATCTCCTCTTCTTCTCAGTGAATACGGTCTCGTTCAGCTCTTCCTCGGTAACGCTGACAGTGCTCTCGAGTATCTGACAAGTTACCTGGCCTACGCCCCCGAGGGGGAAAAGAAGGATATAATCGACAGGCAGGTGACTGCCCTGAGAGAACAGAATGAGGATGAGAAGACTCTTCAGCAGGCGTTCGATGAGATGCAGCTGTCCAATGAAGAGCACGCTCTGACGCTCATCGACACCTTCCTGATCAGAAACGATGGAAACTGGTCTGGACATTTTATCAGGGGTTGGGCACTCAGACGCCTGACTCGCTATGAGGAGGCTCAGGAAGCCTTTCTGAAGTGCCTTTCGCTCGGTGCTGACAGCGGAGACATCTACAATGAGCTCTCCATCTGCGCCCTCGAGACAGAGAACCGGGATTTGGCCAGAGATTATCTGGAAATTGCACTGGAAAAAGAAGAAGGAAACCTCACCTACATATCCAACCTTGCCCTGCTGTACTTGCAGGACAGCAAGTTCAATGAAGCTGCTGACCTGATCCTTCGGGCACGGGCTATAGACCCGGATGACCCGATGATAGCCTCGCTTGTGCGGGAACTGTCGAGTCGGGGAGGAATCGAACTGCCACAGCAGACGGAGGTGATTGATGGGTGATATGGCTGAGATGACCAGCCGAACGTTTGTCTGTGCCACCGAAGCGGAAACCATGGAACTCGGCAGAAGAATCGGACGAAACCTGAGTTCAGGATCTCTTGTCTCACTCACCGGCCCGCTCGGTGCAGGAAAGACCGTGATAGCCAAGGGTATCGCACAGGCTATGAACATCACCGAGGCGGTCGTAAGCCCTACATTCACCCTCGTCCAGGAGTATGAAGGTGATATGGATCTTCATCACCTGGACCTCTACCGTATCAACGGAGCCGAGGATTTCGAAGGGATCGGCGGAGAGGAACTTCTGTATGAGAAGGGCGTCACCCTGATCGAGTGGAGCGAAAAGATTGCCGAACTGCTGCCGTCTCACACCATCTTTATCGCGATTTCCATCAATGACACACAGGAACGACTCATAGAGGTGAAAGGAATGAACCTATGAACACTCTTGCACTTGATACATCCCATGACACGCTGCACATTGCTTTAGAGGGGGATGAATTCTTTGATTCGATCAGGTATACGGTAGGACGGAAGTTCACTGAACAGTTGATGACGGAAATAACGCACCTGCTGGACAGACACGCTCTTCGACTGAGTGATGTCGACCTGTTGATCTGCACCAAGGGGCCGGGCTCGTTCACCGGACTCAGAGTTGCGATGGCCACGGTAAAAGGGATTTCTCTGGCATCATCAGCCCCCTATGTAAGCATCTCCACCCTTGAAACATTCGCTCATCCACTCTCTCTTCTATCAACTCCTATTCTCAGCGTTCTCGACGCGAAGAAACACCGTTTTTATGCTGCCCTGTTCGAGCAAGGCAGAAGGGTTACACCCGACAGAGATCTGACCATCCATGAGATTGGTAACTTAGTCACACAGCTGGATCAGGTAGTCATCACGGGACCCGATGCACTTGAGCTCATCGCTCAACTCACGCTGATAAAGGATGATTTTGATTCTTTCCCTCAATTAATAGCTGACAACGAGCAAAAAAGGTCATATGGAGCAGCAATGATAGCGCTCGGTAAGACAGTATATGAAACAAGCGGTGCAGATGATATCGCCAGCGGACCAACCTATGTACGATTGAGCGATGCTGAGGTATCTTTAGAAGAGAAACAAAAACATCATCTACAAATGAACTAACTATACGAGGTATTTTCATGAGTGAACTCAAAGAAAACGAAAAAGTTGACATCATCATCATCGGCGGAGGTCCGGCAGGTCTCTCAGCAGCACAGTACGCAGCGCGTGCAGGTCTTTCAACCTACATGATCGAGGAAATGGCTCCCGGCGGACAGACCCTCATCATTGATGACCTTGAAAACTACCCGGGCTTCGATGAACCTATCAGCGGTTTCGACCTTTCCGACAGGTTCCATCGCCAGGCTGAGAACTTCGGAGCAAACATTATCCTCTCATCAGTTGATGCAGTCATCAGAAACGATGATGGCTCATTTACCGTAAAGACACCTTCACAAGACTACACCGTTCCTGTGGTGATCATGGCAACCGGAGCGAAGAGGAAACTGATCGGAGCTCCCGGAGAAAAGGAATACCAGGGGAAGGGTGTCAGCTACTGTGCAACCTGTGACGGCCCCTTCTTCAGAAACAAGAAGATTCTGGTTGTAGGAGGTGGAGACAGTGCCTGCGATGAATCTCTGTTCCTGTCCAAACTCACTGAAAACGTAGTGATCATTCACAGAAGAGACCGTTTCAGAGCGCAGAAAAGTATAG
Organism: Sphaerochaetaceae bacterium; assembly: GCA_016938475.1. GTDB lineage: Bacteria > Spirochaetota > Spirochaetia > Sphaerochaetales > Sphaerochaetaceae > SABI01. Next base: position 6,270 of record JAFGUP010000241.1, on the reverse strand, counting down.
CCGACAATGTGGAACATAACGATCATATCGAGACACGCTTCATGCATACGCTCAACGAGATCAAGGGTGATGGTAAGAAAGTGACGCATGTCTCCCTGCACAATGTAGAGACAGGAGAAGACTATGACGAGCCTTTCGACGCCGTGTTCATCTTCATCGGGGCAAACCCTTCGACCGCTCTCGTACCGTTCGCAGGGCTTGATGATGACGGGTACATTATTACCGATGACCATATGCGCAGTACCATTCCGGGACTCTTTGCAGCTGGAGATGTGAGAAACGGTATGTTCAAGCAAATCATCACGGCAGCCAGTGACGGCGCAATAGCAGCGCATGCAGCGGCTCAGTATATCGACGAGTTGAGAGGACAGGCGTACGTGTAAGATACCTGTACCAATATGCACAGAAAGAACAGCAGAGGTTCGCTTCCGCTGTTCTTTTTCTGTACACGCTAATTTCTCACGACAACATTTCCTATTTTTTGTACTGTTTCACAGCATTCTTCTGGTGCCAGAAGTACACACAGACACAAAAACTCTCCAGCCGAGATCCCAGTTAAAGAGACGTAAAACGGAAGATTCAGATAATCACATCTCAGGCTTTATAATTTTTACATTGCTTGCCGGTTTGTAGGCGAAATTCCTTGACCATACCTATTTTTCAATGCTCTAATTAGAGTATGAAGATTTATATGGTAACGAGTGAGGCTGTCCCGTTCTCTAAATCGGGAGGGCTGGCTGACGTCTCTTCATCCCTCTCCATAGCGTTGAGCGAGATGGCTGAACACACTGTCAGGCTCATCGTTCCGCTCTATGGACTGACAGACAGACGCAGGTACCCACTGACTCTGTCACCTGTCACCTGCAGGGTCCAGGTAGCAGACGAAGAAGAAGAGATCAAGTTTTACACAACACAAATGAAGGGTGTAGAAGTCTTCTTCATAGATCATCCATGGTTCTCGAAGCGTAAAGGTATCTACGGAGATACAAGTTATGCACCCTACCCTGACAATCTTCTCCGATACATCCTGATGTCCAAGGCTGCAATAGCATTGTGTACAGCCACAGGGTGGATACCTGATGTCTTTCACTGTCATGATTGGACAACCGGTTTCCTTCCCTACATGATCAAACACGAGTCCGCATTCATGCATACAACGAGTGTGTTCACCATCCATAACCTTGCCTACCAGGGGGAATTTCCCCGTCTTGACCTCCTCCTTGCCGACATGAAAGCAGAACGCACATTACTGAGCGGGGATAGTATCGATGCGCGGGTGAATATGCTGAAAGCCGCTCTTGTCCATGCTGATATCCTGACGACGGTTAGCCCTACATATGCTCAGGAAATACAAGAGGAAGAGCAGGGTTGCCACCTCGACAGAATCCTGGCAAGCAAGAGCAATCGCCTGTTCGGCATCCTTAATGGGATCGACACTGATGAATGGGACCCGAAGAAGGATTCTCTCATAAGCCATCACTTCTCGCCTGACGATATGAAAGGTAAGGCCCTATGCAAATCTGATATCCAGAAACGGTTTAACCTTCCCGTAGAACCGGAAACTCCGCTTATCGGCATGATCAGTCGCCTGGCTGAACAGAAAGGTTTCTATGAACTCTGCCAGGGTTCGCCATCACCTCTTGAGAGAATGATCACCGACCTCGGTGTACAGATACTCATTATCGGGACAGGAGACGAGAAAATAGAGCAGAAACTTACCAGCCTGGCACAGATTCATACCAATCTATCGGTCAATCTGGTGTTTAGCGATGAGGCTGCTCATGCGGTGGAAGCTGGAAGCGACATGTTTTTGATGCCCAGCAGATATGAACCATGCGGACTGAATCAGATGTATTCGATGCGATACGGAACAATAGTAGTGGCCAGAAACACTGGAGGTCTCGCCGACTCGATCATTGATGCGGATATGGAACATGGAACGGGATTTCTCTTCAACGACATCAGCGGTGCCAGCCTGTACGAGGCGGTAGAAAGGGCGGTGAGAGCCTATCGGGAAGACCGAGAGAGTTTCGAAACCATGAGGATTCGCGGAATGAAGAAAGATTTTTCCTGGGGGAACTCTGCACAGGAATACCACAAAGTTTATACGACCATCGTAAAGGGGTGAAACATGAAAAAGCAAAGCACTGTCGCGATTGTACTTGGAGGCGGGAAAGGAACACGATTGTATCCTTTGACGAAGGACAGGAGCAAGCCTGCAGTACCGTTTGCAGGAAAGTACCGACTCGTCGACATCCCGATATCGAACTGTATCAACAGTGGATTTAAAAAGATCTATATTCTCACACAGTTCAATTCTGCCTCACTGCATAACCATATTTCAAACACCTACATCTTTGACACCTTCAGCAACGGGTTCGTAGAAATACTCGCAGCTGAACAGACCTTCCACAGCAACGACTGGTACCAGGGTACTGCCGATGCGGTAAGGAAAAATCTGAATCACTTCAGAGATCAGGAGGCAGAATACTATATTATTCTCAGCGGAGACCAGCTCTACCGGATGAACTATGATGATATGCTGCAGACTCATATCAGAAGCGGAGCCACGCTGACGATTGCTGCGAAGACGATCAGTCGTCAGGAAGCTACCGGTCTGGGAATCATGGGGTGCGATGAGGAAGGAATAATCAAGAAATTCTATGAGAAACCTGCACCGGATGCAGATATCAATGAATACAGGGCATCAGAAAAACTGATACAATCATCCCTGGGAAGAGAGAGAAATGCTTCGAATGAGTACCTTGCTTCTATGGGCATCTATATCTTCAATGCCCGTGAGATGGAAAAGATTCTTGAAGCCAACAAGTCAGCTGATTTCGGAAAGGAAATCATACCCGAAGTCATCGAGACCAGTAAAGTTGCAGCCTATGTGTTTGACGGATTCTGGGAGGACATAGGAACGATCAAGGCCTTCTATGACACCAACATTGACATTGCATCAATCACCCCGGCCTTCAATTTCTATGATGAGAGTGCTCCGATCTATACGCATAGGCGACATCTGCCGGCAACAAAGGTAAACTTCTGTAATATAAGCAGCTCACTGACAAGTGAGGGATCCATCATCACCAATGCATATATAGTGAACTCGATAATCGGTGTCAGAACGCTCATCGAATCAGGTGCTTCACTGGATGGCGTCTACTGTATGGGGGCATCATACTACGAATCAGAAGAAGAAAAGGTTTCGAATGCGAAGAAGAAGATCCCTAATATCGGCATCGGAAAGGCTACTATCATCCGCAAGGCCATCATCGACCAGAATGCGAGGATAGGCGACGGATGCAGGATCGGCATAGATGATGTAGAAAGGGAGGATGGCGATTACACCAACTACTCGATCCATGATGGTATCATCATCATCCACAAGAATGCGATCATCCCTCACGGGACGATCCTCTGACAACGTGATATCTGCTTTTCAGTACCATGACGTTCCCGGGGTTCCACCCCGGGATCTTTTATATCAGGACACCCTGTGGATAGACAAGATGCACTCCGGCAATGACCAGCACAGCAAACCCGAGATTCCGTTTGTGCAGTTCTATCGTGGAGTGCCCCAATCGGATAAAATCGGTGGGTGACACTTTTTTTTCCTCTTGTTCATGTTCCTCCTGTGCATGCGGGACAACGAGTATCCCCAGACTGAACACAGGGAAAAGAAGAAGTGCGACAGAGGGAATGAACTCACCAAGAAGTACAGGGCCCGGTGCAACGGGAAACAGGAGGTTCGCCACGGCCAGCAGGAGGTACAGTGAACCGACTGCGATAAGCCGTCTGCGATTCCCTGTCAGGTAATTCTTTGTTTTAAGTAGCGTTATATATTTCCATCCATAATAGTCGGAAAGGAACACGACCGCTTCGGCGACCAGCGCCACCATGGTAAGGAAGTACAGCTGAATCATCCTCTCATACCCTTCTTTTCAGCAAGAGCATAGGCTGCTGCGACATAATCGGTAAGAATCTGGCTATCGAACCACCGACGTTCCTCTCGTGCCAGTTCACCTGCCTTCTGATGAAGGAGTACTCCACTAACCGCAGCATCTCCTGCATCAAGACCTCCGGCGACCAGTGCACCGATAATACCGCTGAGAACATCTCCGCTACCGGCAACTCCGAGAGCGTTGTTATTTCCCTGAACGACTATCGGGACGGGCTCCTCCTTTCTGCCGTCTACGATCCATACGATATGGCTCTTGTATACGAGAACGACCTTCAGTGTCCGTGCGATACTCTTCAGTGCACCGATAAAGGCCTCCGGTGTCCCTCCTGGTCCCGAATCCTGTGCCCACAAAGGCATGGATAGCCTCTCGAGCATATTTCTCAGTTCTCCGGGGTGTGGAGTAAGGATCAAAGGAGGAACTGATGCAGTGGTGATACGATTTTCTGCAACAAGCCGAGCAAATGAAGCAAGAGCATCCGCATCAAGCACCGCAGGTACCGTTCCGCTTAGGATTTCCTGAAGCTGCCTCTCTCTGCCCTCTCCCCATCCGGGCCCACACACAACAGCATCATAGCCTTTGAGCGCATCAGATTTGACCGGAAGATGATCCTCCACAGTATGCACTATCAGCGACGGTCTATCCTTTTTTATTACTTCAGCGACCTTCCCATCGGTGAACACCGACACAAGGCCGACACCGCTGCTGAATGCCGAGAAGCTTGTGAGCTGTACGGCCCCGCTATACGTTTCCGATCCCCCTAACAGGGCCATATGCCCTCTGGTATTCTTATATTCCTGTGCAGTAAAAGCCGGAATCTGTACATCCTGGAATCGGGCGCGGAGTGCTTCAGGAGAAGCGCTGTCCAGAAGAGAAAGAGGAAACGAAGGATTCACCACCGCTATCTCGCCCCAAGCTCTTCTGAAGGCAGGAATATATGCCCCGTACTTTTCAAGACCGAAGGTCAGAGTAATATCAGCTTCGACATGAGCCATCGTGGCCGGCAGCTGATCGCTATACCCGCTGGGCACATCAACCGAGACAATCTGGGCACCCCTCTCTCTCTGTGCGTTAATGGCATGAAAGAGAGCCGCAGTGGCATCCGTCACTTTCGAATGCAGTCCTGTTCCCAGTATCCCGTCAATAATCTGATCAGCCTGTTCCAGGACCGCACGAGTTCTGCTATCGAGTTGTCCTTCTTCAAATGAGACCTGGTGTGTCTCCAGCTTGAGGTTTTCGATGATCTGGCGGTGTGCGAGCGATGATTGAGAGATGTGAGTTCCCAGCAGAAGGATCTGTATCTGCCTTCTACCACGTAAATATGCCTCCCGCGCCATCACAAGGGCATCTCCACCATTATTCCCGCTGCCGGCAACCACAACCAGTGTGGCAGAGGGATCGGCCGATCTACCGGAAAGCTCCAGCATCCGGTGATATCCCTTCACCCCGGCATGCTCCATGAGGAGGAGAGAAGGGATCATATACTCATTCATCGCCTTCTCATCAATATCTTTCAACACCTGTGTGCTTACAAGCGGTTCCATGCCTGTATAGTACTGCGAACACCCACACGGGTCAATGAATTGATACAACGATACTGTTCTTGTGTCGCACGAAAGCGATAGACTATGCTACTATCAGGTGAAGAAGGAGGAGAGGAATGGGTTCTACAGTGAGATTCGGAGTCTCAATGGATAAGGAGCTTGTTGAGGCACTTGATGAGCTGACACTGGCGTATGATTTTCCCAACAGGTCTCAGACTATCCGACATATGATTCATGAAGAGGTCAGAAGACACGGTGCGCAGGATGAAAATGTCGAGGTGACAGCCATCGTTTCACTTTTGTACAAATCGGATACTCATCTGAACCGGGTACGTATAGATAGCTATCCAAGCCTCTCGATCCATACGAATCTCCAGTCTCATATCACTAAGGATATCGTACTGAAGATCCTCGTCGTGAGAGGTATTTCGGGGGATGTTACCAGATGGGCTTCTCAGGTGATGAAAAGTGCCCATGTGGTCGGAAACGTGTCGGTAGTCGCCATCGATTCCATGGTTGAGGATTTCAGCTGGTAAGAGAGTGTGATGATAGAAGCTCTCTGTCAGATTTTCAGATGATACCAGAGATACGATCTATTACTACAACAGGTATTCTGAAACACACCATCTTCTTCCCGGAAAAAGTCGGTTCAACACACTTGACGAACACTGTTAGTCTGATTATTCTTGGGTTGTCTTGGGGTGGTCGACAACGACCTGAGATTATACCCGTCGAACCTGATCTAGGTAATGCTAGCGAAG
>JAFGUP010000240.1 GCA_016938475.1 Sphaerochaetaceae bacterium | reverse complement strand
CATCTCTTCTTCGTCTATCCAACCGTATTCCCTGACAAACAGATTCCGCATAAGAGGAACAATCACATAGCCCCCTCCTAGCGTGAAAAGGCTGAGGCGAAAGGTTGATAGGAACAATTGGAAATAGGTTGCCGGTGTGCCGGTTTCGCTTTCTCTGGTACCATTCATAACTGCACATTGTGGAGAAAAACAGGAATTATATCAAGATTTGCAAATGTGAAAGGGGTGGAGTATCATGAAGGATAGGAGAATCACGTATGCGAATTTTCAACACGAAGAACCGAATCCTCATGGCATCCATCAGTGAGTTTCTTGCATGTGTGACGTCCGGCGGGGAGGTCCTTGAGAGAAGCATCGAAGAGTACCTCGTCAGCAATGATGAGTTGTTCTCCCAGTCTGTGAAGAGGATACGGACGATCGAGCATGAGGCTGATGAGATACTCAAGAAGGTAAAACATGATCTGTACGCATACCTTCTGATTCCCGATACACGAAGTGATGTGGACAGGCTTCTCAACGGCCTTGATGACTTCATCGATGCGACAAAACAGCTTCTCGTACTCCTTTCCATTGAACGACCGGTTTTCCCTGAGGCGGTAGTGACCAATTTCAGGACGATAAGTGAACGCACCTGTCTTTCCTCCAGCCATCTAGCTCAGGCATCTGAGGCCTATTTCTCCTATCCCCAGGAGGTGATTCAGAAGATTCAGCAGGTGATACTATGCGAGAAGGAAGTAGATTCGCTTCAGGAGGAGACCCTCGATGTGCTATTCAACGGGATTCCCTCCCTGAATCTGGCACAGAAGACTCACATCACCAGATTTCTCGACCTTCTGTGCAATCTCAGCGATCTGTGCGAGGAGGTCGGTAAGGACCTCATGATAAGTGTACTGAAAAGAGGTTCCTGACGATGGATCTTCCACTTCTGCTGTTCTTTCTGACAGTGCTGTTCATGGGGTGGTCCCTCGGTGCCAATGATGCGGCGAATGTCTTTGGGACGGCGGTGGGAACACGGATGGTGCGATTCCGCACTGCGGCAATAGTTTCTTCGGTATTCGTTGTTTTCGGAGCTGTCACTGCGGGAGAAGGGGCGAGTGAGGGGTTGAGTTCGCTTGTCACTATTGACAGGATTCAGGATTCAGCATTGATCGCACTGAGTGCGGCCACTACCGTTCTTATCATGACACGTTTATCTCTGCCTGTTTCAACGAGCCAGGCCCTGATCGGTTCTCTCAGCGGCTTTATGATCGCCCGTAATCTCTCCCTAGATGTCTCCTCCCTCACCAGTATATGGGCAACATGGGTCTATGGACCTGTCCTTGCGGGGATCACCAGCGCTCTGTTGTATCTAACCTTCCATCGTGTCCTGTTACGAATACATATTCATCTTCTCACTGTCGACCGATACAACCGTATACTTCTGATTCTAGCTGGTGCAGCGGGTTCGTATGCACTGGGAGCGAACAATATCGCAAACGTCACGGGCCTGTTCATCTCCTCTTTCACCGCTCAGGGGATCTCCTTGTTTCCTGCAATACAGAACACCTCGACTGAGCTGTTCCTCATAGGGTCGCTTGCCATCGCTCTTGGAATCATCACCTACTCGAAACGCGTCATGATGAGTGTGGGAAGCAATCTGTTCGAACTTTCACCCATTGCGGCATTCATTGTCGTACTTTCCACAGCCCTCGTCCTGTTCCTGTTCTCCTCGGTATCGCTTCACGCCTTCCTGGTCGAGAGAAACCTTCCTGCGCCCCCGCTGATTCCTGTCAGTCAGTCGCAGGCTAGTGT
>JAFGUP010000239.1 GCA_016938475.1 Sphaerochaetaceae bacterium | reverse complement strand
TAGACTCGTAGTTTCTCAGCTCGACGGTCGGTTTTCAGAACTTTTATTATGCCTACCATACCAGTGGCCGTACAGTGTGTCCCGCCACAAGCAGAGTAATCAAAGCCATCTACCTCAATCACCCGAATTTGTTCGGTGATTACGGGCGGGCGCCGAAAAGGTACTTTATGGGCATCTTCTTCAGTGATGAAATATGATTTGATAGGGCGATTTTGGTAGATTATACTGTTAGCTAATTCTTCTACGCGAGTCAAATCAAGGGGATTGATATCACTCGCATATAGATCAATGGCAGACGGAGAGTCAACACTGATTTTAACCGATATCGTTTCGAGGTCGAGCACACGCTGAAAGCACTGTGTCAGGATATGCTGAGCTGAATGGTGCTGCATATGACCGAAACGGCGTTCACCGTCGATCCTGGCCGTAACTATCTCATCCTCAATGTCCTGATCGAGGACATGGATTACATTTCCCTGATCATCCTTGAAAACATCCAACACTCGTGCTTGACCAACTGACCCTGTATCGTGCTCCTGTCCCCCCCCAGTAGGGTAAAAATATGTTCTGTCAAGAACAAGGCAGACCCTACCATCTTCTAGTGTCTTTTTGCTCACAACGTTAGCAGTGAACTGCAACTCGAATGGTTTCTCGAAGTAACAAAGCTCTGTACTCATATCCTCCTCCTGAAAACGAAGCATCATACCAATCCCATGAGCGCGCAGGAGACATATAGACTTTCGCGGAGTTCTTCTCTGTATCTTCTCCGAAGGACTCTGTATTCCTGTTTGTCTCTTTGCGTGCTGATTACACAGTTAGGGTACCAATCCTGAATGTGTGCTATGATCTACATTCCTCCTGTGCCTGACATATCTGTTCATACATCGCTGGCGACTTTGATGCGATATCCTTCAGAACGCTATCAAGGTATACACCCTGATTATGATATTGAACCGACTCACCTTGATAAGTGTGCTGTTCTACCTGTACCCATCGATGATGAATAGCGATCACTCTCCAACGGTCGTCAAACACAGGAGAGCCAGACGAACCGGCCTCCGTATGAGTTGTATACTGCACATATGGACTTTTAGGGTCTGCGGGAGACACATAATGGTTACTACGTATGCCGAACTGCTTGATCCCTCCTCCAGGATGCTGTATAATATTCAATCTAGTTCCCGAGTTCAGAGTAGGACGTGTCTCATAGACTTCC
>JAFGUP010000238.1 GCA_016938475.1 Sphaerochaetaceae bacterium | reverse complement strand
GCAGTACAATGAGGTGCGGCTGTGTATCTTCAGCGACCACGGTATGACCGATGTGCACACGGATTTCAACCTCATGCAACTGATCGAACAGACTCCGCTGCGCTTCGGCAAGGACTATGCTGCCGTGTACGACTCGACCATGGCCCGTTTCTGGTTCCTGCGACCAGAGAGCGAGCAGATCATACGCCAGGTGCTGCAGAAGGTGTCAGAGGGTCAGATACTCTCTGAAGAGACTCTAAAGGAATGGGGCGTCGATTTCCCCGATAAACGCTTCGGAGACCTCTTTTTCCTGATGAACCCCGGAGTTCTCATCGTCCCCAGCCATATGGGTGAGAGAACGATAGCGGGAATGCACGGCTATTCTCCTCTGGATAGTGATTCCACTGCTGCCTTTGCAAGTAATTTCGAACTCGATTCGTATCCTCAGGGTCTGGAAGACCTCTATACCCTGTTCCGTCAGGAGATCGACCGATGTCTGACATGATTCCTATCCCGATTGTCATGAGAAGTCACAACGATGCTTCTCTGATCAGGCAGACCCTCGAAGGGGTGAAAAACCAGACGATTCCTTATGAACTGTATGTCTTTGACAACGAATCAGAGGACGAAACCGGAAAGATCCTCCCGCTGTATACCGACCATATCCACACTGTCCCGAAGGGTACCTACATTCCCGGCAGAGTACTGAATGAGGCGATGAGGACTGTCAATCCGGATTCTCCGTATGTCGTGTTTCTCAACTCCGACTGCGCTCCTGTGGATGAGGTCTGGCTCGAACAGCTGATCGAGGGGTTCACGGACCCTTCGGTTGCCGCAGTGTTCTCGCGGCAGCTGCCGAGACCCGAGTGCCTGCCACTGTTCGCGAAGGATACCGAAGATACCTTCGGCGACGGCTCGAGGCAGAAGTACTGGAAGCACTGTTTTTCGATGGCTTCCTCTGCGATACGGCGTTCTGTCTGGGAAGAAGAACCGTTCAGCGAGACGATCAGCTATTCCGAGGATATCGACTGGACCTGGAAGGCACGTAACAGGGGATGGACGATCGCTTACCGCAAAGACTCTCAGGTATACCATTCTCATAACTACACGTACTCTCAGTTCAGAAAACGGCAGAGGGGAGAAGGGAAGGCTGATGCTCAGATCTTCGAGTTCTCCGCCTGGGAGCGCTCCTTCCTGCGCTACTCGCTGCTGCCGTACCTCAGGCAGGTCAAGAGCGACTGGCTCTACTGCCTTGCCCGCCGGCAGTTCAGGGCCTTCTTTTCCTCCCCCCTCCTCCGCTATGCCCAGTGCTGCGGCAGACGGGAGGGGTTCCTGGAAGGACTCAGGGAGAGAGAGGCGTGAGAACCTACAGCAAAGACGGCTCCGAGCAGTTCAACACGTACCTCGACTCGGTGCTGAGCACACTTTCACAGGAGATTGAACAGGCGGTAGGCTCCCCATTTGTCGCACTGATTCTGGCGGGAGGCTATGGAAGAGGAGAGGGGGCGTGCGTCATAAAAGACGGGAAAGAATCGCCCTACAACGATTTTGACCTTTTTCTTGTTGTCAGGGAGCCGTATGTCGTAGCAGAGAAGGTATTGGAAGTGACCCGCTCCTACGAGAAGCTGCTGAACATCGAAGTTGATATCGGCAGGCCTTTGACGCTCAATGCGATACGGAAGCTGCCCCATCAGCTGATGTGGCAGGACCTCCTTCAGTCCCATATCGTCCTGAGAGGTCCTCAGGACATCCTCACCTCACAAGCCCCGTCCTTCCTGAGTGATCCCCTCCCTCAGGTGGAAGCCCTCCGGCTGCTGCTTAATAGAGGTTCGGGCCTTGTGCAGGCAATCGCACATCGTTACGACATGATGCGTGACCCTTCCTGCACCCCTCCTGATGAGGACTTCGTGCGGCGCAACCGTGAGAAGTGCACCCTCGCCCTCGGTGACAGCCTGCTTATCACGCACGGCATGTACGCTCCGCCGCTGGACACACGTCTCGAAAGACTCACCGGGGCCGTCAGAACCTACGGCATTGATAACCCTGAGCTGATCCTTTCTCTCTACACTCAGGCGGCCGCTTTCAAGACCCGGCCCGACAGTATCCCGACAGAGCAGCCTTCGCTCGATACGCTCAGAGAGACAGCATCGCTGTGGGTTCAGACGATGCTTCATTGTGAATCGGTACGGACGGGCAGGGCATGGGAGAGCGGAAGGGCCTATGCCGGTGACCCCTTCAGACGGGAGCCCGAGCAGCACACACCCATCAGGCTTGCGAGAAATCTGGTGAAGAACCTGAACAGAGGGGTGGTTTCCTTCTCCTATCCGAGGGAGGGCCTGTACGGTCAGCTGGCAGTTCTGCTCGACAGCCTGGAACCTGGAAGCAGAACCTGGAGAGATCTCTACCGACAGTTCTATGATCAGTGGACGCAGTACAACTGATCAACGATCTCCTTCTTTCGGGGATAGAGCACTCAGTACTTAGAGAAAGGAGCTGTCTGTGTCGGCTTTGACAGTGAACAGCCGCTTCAGGTACCTGAAAAACAGGGCCCTGTTGTACGAGAGGGAATCCATCGCATGATAGTACATCTCACTGGCGAACAGCAGCTGATCTTCAGGGTACTGTTCATACATGATGTCAGATTCACTGATCAGACCGGGAATCGACTGCAGATACAGCTTCTGCCACTCGGGGGAGAGCCGTTCATACTCCTGTACGGTCTTGTAGGGAACACCGAAAAAACGTGCCTTTCCCGTTACCACCAGATACAGCTGAGGAATAAGATGCCACAGAACATGCTTCCAGAGATTCCCTCCGGTCTCACTTCGCTTCTTGAAGATCGTCATCACCTGAGTCTTCAATCGTGAGATATTCATCTCCCGCTGAGGAATCAGAACGACGGTACGGTGGTACTTGACCCGTGTGAACAGAGCAAGGAGGGCAAGAACAGGAAGCGTGATCACCATGAAAAGACAAGCCAGTACTCTGGAAGCGAAGGGTACCGGGACAATGTCCTGGATCCCTGCCGAAGATTCCACTGAAGTGACCAGAATCTCATCTGTCGCCCTGTATACCGCACCGATGCGTGTGTTGTAGATCTTGTTCTGCTTGACGATACAGCCCTTCACATCAAGACCGCTGCCCACATAGCTCCCCTCCAGGATCGAGGAGTCGCTGATGAAGCTGTCCGAGCCGATAATACAGCCGCTTCCGATTTCCACGTTGGGACCGATGATCGACTGGCTGTCGATCCGTACCTGGCTGCCGAGATAGACCGGGGCGACGAGGGTGCTGGTGTCGGGAATTTTCGTACCGGGTCCTGCCCAGATTCCTTCACGGATCTCCTTTCCGTAGACGATCAGTCCTTTCCCCTTGCTGGATATGACTCTTCTGACGCTCTCCAGATAGGCCCCGGCCGATTCCACCGAGAGAGTATCTACCTCCAGCGAAGGATTCTCCTGTTCCAGAGAGGACAGTGTAGTGACTTTCCATCGGGTATCTGTCCCATTCTTTGAGGAGAAACATTGTTCCTTCAGGAGCTGTTCTTTTGTGATCAGAGGCAGAAATTCATCGTTGCAGAACAGGAAGGTCTCCTGAGGACTGTTTTTCAGATCCATACGAATTCTGGAACCGATGCCTGTTTCCTTTTTCAAAAGATGGTAGGACAGCGAGACTCCCCATCTCTCGCCATCTCCGATGAAGTTCTCAACCTCATCAGCTGAGTTGGATAGATATATCTCCCACTGCCTCAGACCGAGGCGCTCCACATATTCCAGAATGTGCTGTATAAACGGCTTTCCCATTACAGGCAGAAAGGGTGAGGAGTGGTCGAAGGTCTGATCCTGTACTTCCAATTTCGGTATCCGGGTAAAATCAAATACTGCTTTCATCCTTTCATCCTTTCACTTTATCCTTTTTCTGATTGCGCTGAAGCTGTTTCAACCGTCGCAGGAACTGAATATTCCCGATGATATAGCGTCTCCACATCCTTCCTGGTTCCATCATCAGTCTCCAGACCCATTCGACTCCCATCGTCCGCATGAAACGCGGAGCACGCGGGATGGTACCCGAGTAGTAGTCGAACAGTCCTCCCACACCCATGACAACCGGAACCTGAAGCTCCTCACGGTGTTCACGGAGCCATATCTCCTGGGACGGAACTCCCATTCCCACAAGGAGAATATCACAGTTCGAGGTGTTGATCTCCTGTATCACCGAAGGAGTCTCTTCCTTCGAAAAATAGCCGTCATGAGAGCCGGCAATGATGAAAGAACCTGTGTGATCTTCGGCCCACCTCGCGGAGGTCTCTGCTACCGCAGGTTTCCCTCCGAGCAGGTAGAGAGTCGTTCCGGTTTTCGCACACGCATCACAGATCATGGGAAACAGATCAGTTCCGTTGACATTGTCCGCGATCGGATGTCCCAGGGCGTCTCCCGCCTTGCGTATCCCTGTCCCATCAGGAAACACTGCCGCAGCACTCTTCAGGATACTGTGGTAGTGCTCATCACGAGCTGCGACATTGATGCAATGGGCATTGACGAAATGAATTTCGGAAGGTCCTGTCTGTTCGAGGTGTTCCCAGATCAGCTGTACGGCACGCTCTTTGGAGACATTCCTGATCGGGATGTCGAGAAACATGAAGATGTCATCACGCATCCTAGTACGCCCCTTTTCCTGACAGCACAGCGGGTATCGTCTTCAGTATCAGTTTGAGATCAAGGAGGAAGCCGTGACTTTCGATATACAGTACATCGAGTTCGACCTGCTGCTTGAATCCGATGTCCGAGCGGCCGCTGACCTGCCAGATACCGGTCAGGCCGGGTGTGACTTCAAGCCTGCGCCTGTCCTCCTGCGTGTACAGTGCGACCTCCCGGGGAACCGGCGGACGAGGTCCGACGATAGACATGTCACCGATAAGTACACACCATATCTGAGGGAGCTCATCGATACTGAAACGCCGTATGAACCGGCCGATCGGCGTGACGCGGGGGTCCTTTTTCATCTTGAACGTCACATCTCCCTTTCTCTCAGCCTGGTCAAGGAGGTTGTCCTTCAGCTTATCCGCATCGACGACCATCGAACGGAACTTGGGAAATGGGAACGGTTTGCCCTGTTTGCCTATTCTCGTCTGCACATAGAACACATTCCCGCCGTCGGTCAGTTTGATGATAAGAGCAACCGCGATCAGCAGCGGAGAGAGCAGTATCAGGGCAACAAGAGAGATCAGGATGTCAAGGATGCGCTTGAATGCAAGAGTGGCCTTGATGACGAATCTCCACAGAGCTCTCTTGATCTTCGCCTTCCGTGTCTGCCCTGCCGGGTTCCGGTACTGCCTGAGCATCTGATCAATCCTCTCCTTTCTCTCCTTCTCGTTCAATGTCTCTGCGCGTGTACGTGGGTCGGTACGTGTGATGTACCGCCCGATGCTCAGGACAGCCTCCTCGGGAGTCTCATCGGCAGAGATGATGATATCTGCAAACCTGCGGGAGGAAACGGTCTCCTGTTCAATCGTATCAGATTGGGTTTTGAGTATCTTTTTCACCTGTGCCGAAAGAGTCTCTTTTGTATCTGAGAAGTCGGCCTGCTGCAATACAGAAGAGGTGATCTCGATATCATCGGCTTCGACATAGATCTTCAGCGCCGAGAGGGTTCTCATGCTCTTCAGGGAGAGGATGTTCTCTCCGTGTACGACCAGATATTCTGCTGTGTATCGGTATCGATCAAGAATGTTCCCGATCTCTTCTACAGACATCTCCTGCATCTGCGAAAGTGTCTGTTTGTCGGGAAAGAGCGTGTGGCATGAATATACCTGGTCGACATGTAACCGCTCTGCCAGAGCCCGTGCCACCTGTTCGTTTCTCGAACCCACCGGTCCGGTCACAGTTATTACGTAGCGTGTATTCGTATCCATCAGCTGTTATGCTCCTGTACCGTTTTTCTGAAGACCTCCAGAGTCTGTTCCACTGTCCGCTCCCAGGTGAAGCCCTGTGCCCACCTGAGCCCATCATCCGACAGAGACTTCCGCTTCTTCTCATCTTTGAGCACCTCGAGCATCGCCTTTTTCATCTCAACAGGGCTGTCGGGATCGAAATGGGAACTCAGAGAGCCGCTTACCTCGGGAAGGGATGCAGCATTGCTCGTGATCGTCGGGACCCCGCAGGCCATCGCTTCGAGGACCGGGAGGCCGAACCCCTCGAAATAGGAGGGGAGGACGAACAGCGAAGCTCCGCGGTACAGGTCGGGAACATCTTTGCCGTCAATGAACCCGAGGAATCTGATGGAGGAGCTGTACGGTGAAGCCTCTGCAGCTGCATGAATCTCCTCTGCCCTCTCTCTGTCAGGACCCGGTAGTATCAGCTGGTAGGCCTGATTGACCTCCTGCCTGAACAGTGAGAAGGCCTTGATGAGATTGACATGGTTCTTTCCGGGGTGCTCGAGACGTGAGATATAGAGGATGTAGGGACCGTCGATATCGAACTTCTCTTTCGCCCATGAGGCGATCTTCTGAGGATCCTCGGCAGGGGTGAAGGCCCTGTGGTCCACCCCGAGGTGGGTCACCGTGATCTTCTCCGGTTTCACCCGTGCGAAACGGATGATATCCTGTTTTGAGAACTCACTGACGGTGAGCACGTGGGAGAGCCTGCGCGTCAGGTAGGGAAGGATCTTTCTGTTGAACACGGCATGGGAAAAATCGTACTTGTTCTTTATATGAAGTGTCGCCAGGTCATGAACGGTGCCGACGGTAGGGCAGGAGATCTTCCCGCACAGCCGGCGGTTCGCGGCGGGGAGGAACAGAAGGTCATACCCCCGTTCTCTGCAGAGCTTCGGCAGGGAAAACTGATTCCAGAAGAAGTTCTGTATCGGAGAGTTGTCCGCTCCCTCCACCTGATAGTAGAGGATGTTCCTCTTTTCCTTCAGATAGTAATCTCTATCCTCCTTCGGACCGATCAGTTCGAAGGAGAACTCCTCACGAAGTGAGTCGTCGTCGAAACGATCGAGCAACTCTCTGAAATAGGAGCCGATCCCTGACCGGCCGCAATCTGTACCAAAACTCGGACATCCAACTCTTATCATGTTCACTTCTCCAATTCCTGCTCCAGAGTATCAATATATCGTTCGTAGGGAAACAGGTTCTGAGCCAGAATCCTTCCCTCTTTTCCCATGGTTTCTGATCGTTCGGTGTCACTGACAAGAGCTGCCAGTGCCCTGTAGAGAGCCTCGACATCATTTGGAGGAACCAGGATCCCGTTCTGTCCATCCTTCAGCCAGTCGGGGATTCCTCCGACCTCGCTTGCTATCACAGCTCGCTCTCTCAGCATCGCTTCCACCCCCACCATCCCGAACGGTTCGGGCCATCTTGAGGGAACGACGACTACTGTGGCTGCATCATAGTAGGAGGCCAGGAGATCATGGGCTACCCACCCATGAAAGGTCACCGAGGAGAGAATGCCCGATGTTTCTGCACTGCGTCGAAGGGAGTTCTCCTCATTGCCCCGGCCGATGAGGTGAAGGGTGACCGTATCCTCGAGCCTCTCACACAGGAGACGGTACGCTTCAAGGAGGATATCGACTCCCTTTCCCTTGATCATCTGCCCCACATACAGGATCGAAGGGCTCTGCGGAAATGTTTGAAGAGGGCGCGGGTCATCCTGGACACATGGTGGCAGCAGCTGTATCCTGCCCGAATCGAACCCGTTGCGCTCCAGTTCCCTCTTCATGTACGAACTGCCGACAAGCAGTGTATCGACCTCATAGTTCTTCTTCATCTCCCTGATCTTCTTCCCGATGGAGACGTACCTGAGCGCACCGTCCCTTCGTTCGAGGAAGGCAAGGTCAACATAGCAGAACAGAGAGCATCTGCGGGTACAGATCTTTCTGGAGAAGGCGTAGTACTTATGACGGCGCGGACAGTAGAGATCATGATCGTGCACCATTCTGACTATCTTTTTCGTACCTTTGACGGCTATCAGCTCATCAATGGGTTCATACTTGTGTACGTAGAAGACATCGATATCGACTTCCGAGAGGATCTGTTCAAAGGAGATACTGGACAGTTCCCACGTCTGTGCGAAAAGAGCGTCGAACTTCTCCTGATCGATCATTGATCTGGTCCTGCACACGAAATAGCAGCTGTGTCCCCGCTCTGTGAGACCCTGTGCTGCCAGAGCGATATTCTGTTCGACTCCTCCGAAGAAGCCGCCTGTCGTATTAACGAATAGAATGTTCATACACCCTCTGATAGATCGTCTCCAGCCGTGCTGTGATACTGTCCCAGCTGTACGATGCTGCAGCCTCTTGTCTGCCGGCCTCTGCAAGTGACTGTGCGAAGGCTCTGTCCTGAGAAAGACGGGCAACGGTCGATGCGATACTGTTCTCATCCTCCGCCTCAGATGCTGGGTCGAAGAAGAGTCCCGTTGTGTCCTGAGTGACCAGCGAAGCCAGTCCGCCGCGCTGAGACACGGCAACAGGAAGGCCGCTTGCCCAGGCTTCGAGCACTACCATCCCGAACGGTTCATGCAGGGAGGGAAGAACAAAGCAGGAGGAGGCCTTATAGGCATCCACGAGCTCGGACCCCTGATACGGCAGCCCTTCGATGATCGTGATATGATCGGTAAGGCCAAGGCGGTCTGCTTCCTGCCGAAGAGAAGCCGCGTACTCGCGGTTCGTGGCAGGACCGATAAGAAGCAGATGAATCAATGGGTTCTTTTCAAGGAGAGCCGGGAGCTGTCTGATCAGTCCCAGCTGATTCTTCTGTACATCAAGCCGTGCCATCGTCAGACAGACAAACCGGTCTTCAGAGATACCGTATGTTCTTCTGAAGGCTGCTCCGTCACCCGTTTCGAACCGCTGGATATCGACACCGTTGGGAAGGTACTCGATGTAAGCATCAGGATACTGAGTGACCATAGCATCGTATTCATCTTTTCCGACACAGATGATTGCAGAGGCGTCTGCCAGAACACGCCTCGAGCCGACGAGCATACCCAGGACCTTCCCCCACTCGAACAGCCCCTTTGTCGGCTCAACCCATGTATCCCTCTCATCCTCGGGAACTGCAAGATTCCCTCCGTGCAGTGAGATGATGTAGGGGATACGCCGTACCCGGGCACACAGGCGCCCGATCCCTCCCATCCGCTTGCCGGTGTGCAGGTGAATGAGGTCAAGGTCCTTTCTGAACAGAAGAGCCCACAGGAGAGAGAAGGAGAAGAGGTTCCCCGCCTTCTGGTCGAGCAGCGACTTCGCGTGCGTCGACAATCCCGCATAGGGATAGACATAGGTGAATCTGTGTATCGGGACGCCCTGATACGTCTCGTGCGAGACCGTGGAAAGGGCCTTCGATGTGAAAATCTTCACATCAAAGCCGTGGCTGACCATCCTTCTGGATACTTCCGCGACGAAGGTTTCAGAACCTCCCCAGTGTGAGACCACGAATCTTCTCGGTATGTGTATGATGTGCACCGGGCCTTTCATGGTGACAGTATACGATATAGAGGTGCCCATTTCCACACTATTCTAACATATGACTATAGTTGATGTATATTTAGAGGTGAATATCATTGACATACGTACTTGCCAGAGAGGATAATGAATTCAAACCAGTAATTGCGAGGTTATATGAGAGATTTGATTCATGCAATCTATATCACGGAAGTGACACCCCTTACATCAGAATTGGAGAAGCTTCTTACAGAGAATCTCTCAAATATCTCCTGTGTGCACTCGATGGTGGAAGGTCTGTCTGCAGCGAAGAACAGGCGATACGATGCCGCAATCATCTCCAACGACATGGAAGATTTCTACACGGTGGAGAAGATGATCAGGATCCTGCTGGAGGTTGGTTCCTTCAGGTACATCCTCGTGATAAGCGAGAAGGAGACTCCGGTGATAGAGAACGCGAAGATGAAGATTCAGGGGCTGCACATGAGTAGTGCACAGAACGCTCTGAATTCGATTCTCCGTGACCTCAATGAGATCAAAGTAACAGAGGATACCGCAGAGATCACCTCCAATCATCTGGAACGTATGATCGCCACGACAGCCGACGGCATATCCCTTTTTGACAGTGTTCCCTCGGGATTGTACCGCATTGACCCGGAGGGGAATTTCCTCGATATCAACCGGACGCTGGTGAATATCCTCAGAGCACCGAACCCCGCTGTCCTGCGACGGGAGAATTATTTCTCGCTCTTCAAGGATCCTGATCAGCGTACAGTATGGAAGGAGATCATCGACCGTGACAAGTTCATCCGCGGCCTGATCTACGAGATCGAACCGTATGACGGAGAGACGATCTGGGTGCGAGACAATGTACGGTCCGTGTACAATGAGGAAAAGGAGGTGGTGTACTATGATGGATCAATCGAGAACATCACCTACCAGAAGAAGCTCGAGGATAAACTCTCCTTTCTTGTGACTCAGGATATCCTTACCGGTGTGCCCAACAGGAACTTCTTTCACGATCAGGCGAAGATGACGATATCGCAGGCCCGCTACACCGATGATATCGTGGCCTTCCTCATCGTCAATGTGGACAGATTCACCGATATCAATGAACGGTACACGCACAAGGTCGGAGACCGGCTGCTTCAGCTGATCGCCGGACGGATCAAGGAGCAGGTACGAAAGAGCGACCTTGTTGCCCGGTTGGGTGGAGACAAGTTCATCGTCCTTCTCAACGGACTGCGGAACCGTCGTGATGTCCTTGCCGTTGCGAAAAAGATCAGCCTCGTGTTCAACGAACCGTTCAATATCGATGACACGGCAATACATGCGACAGTTTCCATAGGCATCTCTCTCTATCCTGAGCACAGTGATGAGGTCAATACCCTGATCAGACTCGCCGAGATCGCGACCTTTGCGGTGAAGGAGCGGGAACGGGGCGGGTATATGATCTACTCGAACATCATCAGTACCACATACAAGTATGAAGAATGAAGAATCGACCGTGCAGGTCAAGGATAAGGCTAAGGCTATGCAACTCAGATGGTTCCCACTCATTATTCTCCTGATGTCCCTTCTGCTCCTCTTTGGCTGTCAGAGTGTCACCACGGGGAGTGCAGAAGATGTGGATGCGGTGGAAGAAGCGGTCACCTATGCCGTGGGCGATACGGGCCCTGCCGGCGGTCTCGTATTCTATGACAAGGGACAGTACAGCGAAGGGTGGAGGTATCTGGAATCAGCTCCCCCGGAAAGCGAGGTCTCCCTGCAGTGGGGATCGCACGGTTCTGATCTGAACGTCACTTCTCATGGTATCGGGGAAGGCAGAGGCAACACCGGAAGAATCGCCGAAGCGATACGAGAGCTCGAAATGAGACCTCAGGGGGCCACCTACTGTGAGGATCTGGTGATCGGCGGATTCGATGACTGGTTTCTCCCCTCGCTCGATGAGCTTGACCTTATATTCTGGTCCCTGGCACAGAAAGACCTGGGAACGTTTCAGAAGGAAGGCTATGGATACTGGAGCTCCAGCGAATTCGATGAGAACTTTGCCTGGGCTCAGGGCTTCAGTGAAGGTGTCCAGGGAAAGATCGAGAAGACCGAACTGTTCCTTGTCAGGGCTGTGCGTGCCTTCTGAGCCAGACACTTCGCGAAACACCTGTGTGAGTGCTCTTTCCTTCGATCCGTCACCTGTTGTTCCCGATAAGTCGTTTCAGCGAATGCATCAGTGCCTGAGGGCGGCTGAGCCACAGCTCAAGAGTATAGAGATATTGCTCTGAAGTCATCCAGTCACTCTTCCACCCCACAACATTGCCCCCCAGATAGCAGGTTCTGATCCCTTTGCTCCAGGTATCGCAGAACATGTCGATAAGGATCTTTTTGCCCGGGGAGTAGGACTTATACTGCGGGTCATACCCGATGAGAAGACACCAGCAGTATTGTCCGTTCTGCAGGGTGAAGAGGTAACTCATATCGATATCTCCTACCTGATTGATGTACAGAGTGACAGAATCCCTGTCAGCCCATAGATGTGTGTAGGCAGTCAGTTTTCTCTCGAACAGCTTGAGGTCGACACTGCTGCTCTCGCTCATCCACTGATGCTGCCAGCTGGTGGCGAACAGTGTGAAAAACCGTGCAAGGAGAGTATCCTGCAGCTGCGTATCAAGGGAACCAAGTTTGAAACAGCTGGTCTGGGGTTCCTGATTGAACCTGTTGCGTAATCTCCTGGACTGTTTGTTCAGATCCCGCAGTGTGTGTTTTGCAATTTCGCTCTCCAATGGAGAACTCGTGGCAGCACCGTCAAGAACAGGATAGGAGGTTTCGAAAAACGCATGTCGGGTGGAAAGACTTCCGGGAGAAAACGGGAACACCTGTTGCGCAGGGAGGCGATGCCAGATGATCACATCTGCCGATGTTTTCTCACGGATACTGTGTATCTGTTTCCCTGAAGAGAGGAACTGCAACACATCAGAGGCTTGCACTTCCTTTGTTCTGGCAAGCAGCGTGTTGTGCATGAAATAGGTGTCATTGAATGTTGAGAGCGTTCTGGGGCTGCCGAATCGCTTTGTATCCGTGTAGAGGCGGAAAAACCCGTACGCTGCTGTAAGAGAACTCTCTGTATCGATCACCTCGAGCAGGAACAGCTCCTCTTTTCCTCTGATATCCTGCTCCCACCACTCTTTGACAATCGATGCATCATTGAAGGGAGTGTCTGTCTCGCTTCCTGACAGATCACACGCATCAAGGCGTGCAGTCACCGATTGCCAGGATTTCTCATCGTTGAGTGCCTGCACGGAAAGAGTGAAATGTCGGGGATCCCGTGGGCGCAAGGTGAGAGAGTAGCAGGGACGGCCGGAATGGAATCGGCGCAGAGACTTTCTGAATTCGTTCTTGCAGCTCATCTTATATCGGCAGATACCGAAGAGCGATGTGTACCCGATATCCTCCGACACTGTGGCTCCAAGTTTCTGATGTGCCTTGATACTTCCTGCATTCCTGTGGTCTACAAGAACATAGAACCGTTGTTTCCCCATATAAGCCATGTCGTGCTGAAGGTGAGCGATCAGCATTCTGTAGAGGTCCCTGCCCCGTGCCGAGGGGTGGAGGAACGTATCGAAGATATAGGCCTGGTCATACGAGCAGGACACCGAGATCCTGTCATCATCCTCGAACAGGTTCACTGTTCCTATCACCCAGGCATAGCCAAGAAGGGATGATCCGCCGTCAAAGAGAAGATAGCAGCTTGACCCCTTGTTGATTCTGGAAGTGAATAGGGCAATACCTTTTTCAGCATCATCCATCTGTCTGCAGGCAGCCAGTAATGGAAGGTCTCGGATGCCTGCAGGTCTGACCGTACAGGTGCCCCGGGGTACCTGCAACACGGGAACTTCCATCAACAGAGTCCGGCTATAGTCGAATACCCACGGAGGAAGGTGCAGTCTACGGGCAGTACGGGAGAGACGGCTGCAGATATGCGAGATATGTAACTCCATCGTGTTCTCGGGTTCAATATGCATTACGTGATCGCTCCCTCATTCATGTCCCCTGTGTTGTTTTGCTGCCAGTATATCACACATAGCTCCGTGACGAGGAATAAACCAGCAACCCGGCCATCGGCCACCAGGCACCACCTGAAACGATATGTATCTCAATCCTATCTCTCCTTCGATACCTCAGGCCTCGGGCAGTTTTTTTACCGGGCAGCGTACACAGCGGTCCCCTGCCTGTACACGATACACAGGGAAGGGAAGAAATTGTGAGGTTTTTTACGACAGAAAATAGCATTTTATGCTACTATATGTGAATTATCTATTCCTGGTATGCTTGGAGGTGGATTGTGCAGGTACGTTCTGGCGGGAGGATTATGAAACGGGCGAGGATCGGGAAACTTCTCGCCCGTTCAGTCAGACTCAGGCTCCCACTCACGCTCATCACAGCAGGCTCAGGGTACGGCAAGAGTACTGCGCTGACCTGCTTCTACGATTCCTTCAGACGCTCTCACCCGGATGCACTCAGCTTCTTTCTTTCCTGCTCGCACACACATAGCGGAGAGAACGTGACGATCTGGTCTGTGCTTCATCAAAACCTCTGTGTCGACGGAGAGTATTTGACCCCGAGCCCCTCACAGGCACCTCGTTCCTACCGGCAATGCATCGAGTGGGTCTCCTCGACGATCAGGAACTGCAGGGGCAAGGACCTCTATATCATACTTGATGACTACCAGGTCCTGGAGGATCCCGATTTCAATGCACTGATCGGATATATCGCAGACTGTGGACCTCCTGGAATCTTTCTTCTACTCTCCTCGAGAACCTTTCCATCCACCCTGGATCATTCCAAGATGGAGGTGAGCAACACGCTCTTCCTGCGTGCTCAGGACCTTGCACTCACGGAGAAAGAGCTTGATGACTATCTTGTCTGGAGAGACCTGTCGCCTTCCAGAAGTGAGGTGGAACAGCTCATGGAAGAGAGTGAGGGCTGGTTTCCCGCAGTTCTCGATGGACTGGAGATGTTCATTACCCACGGCAAGGTTCTCTTTTCCCACCGCCCCTACCTGCTTCTCAAAGAGCGTGAACTGGTCTCCTTCAGTGAAAGGCAGCGGAACCTCCTTTCCCTGCTCAGCAATGTGGAGCTGTTCGATGCGGACCTGGCCTCCATCCTGATGCGGCAGCGCGTGACACAGCAGGAGCTGTACAGTCTGGCATCGGAAAATTCATGTATCTCTGTTGATGTGAAAACAGGAATGTACCGGATGCATCGTATGCTGAAGAGAGTTCTCAGCAGCATCTACGAACAGGAATTTGCAGCGATGAGTGTGCCTGAGGCGGAGAAGGCGCGCAGAGAGCTTTCCTCTGCCGCAGGGGCCTTCTACCTTGACAGAGGCCTATACCTGCCCGGCTATGAAGCGCTTATACAGGCACAGGATTATGAGCAGATCATGAATCATCTCGAAGTGCTCCCGGATGCAGTGCTCCTTGAGCAGTATCCCGATTTTTTCGTTCGTCTCTTTTCCCGGATTCCCAGGAAGACACTGGAACATTACATCTATGTCTGGCTGAAGTATATCGGGTTCATGATGACCAACATCAATGCAGAGCTCGCTGCACATCAGATTCAGGAGCTGTATGCCATTATAAAGCGGTCCGCACTGACCGCCAGTAAGAAACAGCAGATCCGGGGTGAACTGGCCCTGATTGAGTCCTATGCATGCTTCAACGACATCAAGGGTATGCACCGCCTGATGGATCAGGCTCAGCGCCTGCTGAAAGGTCCCAGCCGCATTGCGAACCCGCAGAAGGTCATCACCTTCGGCTCTCCTCATCTCCTGTTTCTCTATGTCCGCGACGGCGGAACCCTTGAGGCATCTGCTTGTACTCTTCGAGAGCTGTTTCACCTGTACCATGAGCTCTCAGGAGGCTGCGGAACGGGATTCGACAGTCTGCTGCAAGCAGAGTACGCCCTGGAAACCGGGGATCTGGAATCGGCTGAGAAGACAGCGCTCTACGCCTACCATCAGGGAGATCTGGATCAGCAGGAAGAGATCGTTGCTTCCTCACTGTTCACTCTTGCCCGTGTCTCATTCCTTCGTGGCGAACATCAGAGGATGGCAGGATTCCGTCAGGACCTCCTGAAGGTCGCTGAACGTACCGAGAATCCCATCGTTCAGGGACAGGTCGACCTCTCCCTTGCCTACCTCTCAAGTCTGTGTGACAGGGATCCGTATATCACACCGTGGATCAGCGAT
>JAFGUP010000237.1 GCA_016938475.1 Sphaerochaetaceae bacterium | reverse complement strand
TCAAGAAAGAGGCATTGCAACTGAAAACAACATGATCCTTAATCTGCTCGGATTTATAGGTCTACTTTTGTGTTTATCGTAGGCTAAGGCTGAGAATGTCCGAATAGATCAGTAGTCTATATGCGATGGTCCACATGATGACGAAAATGATGGTATCGAGGATTCTCCATGTGACCGGTTTCCTGAACAGTGGAAGAAGTAAGCTTCCTGCAAGGGTCAGTGCGAAGAACCAGATGAATGACATGGTTATCGCGCCGAGTGCGAAGACGTAGTTTGCTGGTGGCGGGTAGGAAGTGCTGATACTGCCGAGGAGCACCACAGTGTCGAGGTACACGTGGGGGTTGAGCAGTGATATAGCAAGTGTTGTGAGGATCACCTGTTTTCTTCCACCCTGTGCCTCTCCTCTAGTCCTCATACCTTCTTGTACCCTGATTGCCGAATAGAGCGAAAGGATGCCGTAGATGAACAGGAAGAGCGCTCCGCCGAGGGTGACAACAGGCATCAGGAGAGGAACTCGCTCGACCAGTCTGCCCATGCCGAAGACTCCGGCACTGATAAGAATCGCATCAATCAGTGCGCAGGTGAGACCTGATGCAATATGGTGGTGTCTTTGAATTCCTTTGGTAAGAACGAATGCATTCTGAGCTCCTATGGCGATGATGAGGCTGCCACCGGTGCCCATTCCGGCTAAGAAGGTTGTTATCATGGATCGTATCATATGATAATACTGAAGTTGCATCCAGCATTCTATTTTGATAATACAGCTTTTCCTAGGATATGCCGCTGATGTGAGAGCGATGGAAGACGAACTCATCAAGAGCAAGGACCGCTGTTCCGATGATTCCTCCCCGTTCTTTCAACTGCGATCTTTCGATCGTGATCCCATTGTTGACGATAGGTGGGCAGTTGGTGGAGAACCGTTCTCTGATTGTTTCAAGGTAGATGTCGGGGAGCATTGAGATGCCGCCCCCGATGATGATAGTCTCCGGTCTGACGATTGCACTTGTCGTGATGAGCGCATCGGCGAGTGCCCGGGAGGCTTCTTTCAGTATACTCTGCTTTGTCTGGTCTTCCTGTGCTTCCAGGGCAAGAGATTTGACTGAATTCCCCCTGCTGCTGTAGCGTTCAAGAGCAGCACCGCTGGCGACAGCCTCCAGACATCCGGTTCCTGTACAGGAACACAGCCCTGTTTCTCTCACTTTGATGTGACCGAAGAGCATCTCCGGGGTCACCTTCCGGCCTCTGTCATACAGAGCGCCGTTCATGTGTTCTCCCCAGTTCACATAGAAAACCCGTCGGTCATTCAGCTCAGGAACGAACCAGATCTCTCCCTGGATCATTGCTATCACATTGTTTTCAAGAACCACAGGCAGGTTCGTATACTTGTTGACCGTGTATACAAGAGGCACATCATACAGGTCCCACTGACTGTGGTGGAGCAGAGTGCCGGTTGCGCGATCTATCTGAGCACCGGCGGAAAGGGCGATCCCAACAATCTTCCTCTCCTCTGAAACTCTCTGAATCTGTCCTTGTATATGTCGGATGAGCAGTGCCATCAGCTCTTCGGCAGTAGGGCTCGCTGGTGCAGGGATCCGTTCGAACCGAAGGAGTTCTCCCTTGAGATTGACAAGGGCGAAGGAGATGGTCCTGATCCCGATATCGACAGCGACGATTGTGTACCTGTTTCTGTCCAGGTAGAGCGGAGTGGATGGCCGACCTGACTGTGAACGCAGCTTCTCACCTTCCGATACGAAACCCTCATTGATAAGACCATCAACGATCTCTCCGGTACTTACCTTGTTGAATCCAATAGTTTTAGCGATCTGTGCCCGGGATATTCCCTCGTGCGTGGCTATTGTATTGAGGATTCTGTATCGGTTGACATGCCTGACATCTGATATTCGAGTGAAATTCACCGCTCAATGATACATGAAGTTGATTCGATTGTTAATAAAATTCTTGCCGATTACCCTATTTTTTACTATGTTATGGTTCGGATAACATAACAGAATACTCTGGAGGAACTCATGGAGCAAAAGAAATTCAAGACAGAAGTGTCTGAACTGCTGCACCTTATCATTCACTCGCTGTACTCACACAAGGAGATCTTTCTCCGGGAACTGATCAGTAACGCCTCTGATGCGCTCGATAAACTCAAATATGAGACACTGACAAACCCGGAATACAAGGATCTGCAGTTCGATCCCCACATCGACATCAGTTTTGATGGTAACGAGAAGAAGAAGACGCTCACTATCAGTGATAATGGTATAGGGATGGGACACGATGACCTTGCGAACGACCTCGGGACTATAGCACGCTCAGGAACAAGAAACTTCCTGAAGAATCTGACAGATGAACAGAAGAAGGATTCCAATCTCATCGGACAGTTCGGGGTAGGTTTCTACAGCAGTTTCATGGTGGCTGATAAAGTAGAAGTCATCAGCCGCAGGGCTGCCAGCGATGAAGTCTGGAAGTGGTCCAGTACTGGTAAGGGAGTGTTCAACCTTGAAGAGTCAGAAAGAGAGGAACAGGGAACAACCATCATCATCCATCTCAATGATGAGGGTGATGAATACGCAAATCGTTGGGCCCTTGATCGTCTCATAAAACAGTACTCTGATCACATTGCCTATCCCATCTTCCTCTCCTATGATCAGGATCAGTATGATGATGAGGGAAAGAAGAAGGGAAGTGAGCATAAGAGAGAACAGGTGAACTCTGCTGCGGCCCTGTGGAGGCGGAGCAAGAGCGAACTCACAACAGAAGACTACAATGAGTTCTACAAGAGCTTCTCGTATGATACTGAAGATCCTGCGTTCTATATTCATACCCAGGCGGAAGGTGTCAACAACTATACCACCCTCTTCTATATTCCCTCGAAGGCTCCCTTCGATATGTACAATGCTGATTACAAGAGCGGAGTGAAACTCTATGTGAAGAGGGTATATATCACCGATGATGAGAAGGAACTCCTTCCCACCTACCTTCGTTTCGTGCGGGGCGTTATCGACAGTGAAGACCTTCCTCTCAACGTGAGTCGGGAGATCCTGCAGCAGAACCGTGTAATGAGCAACATCAGGAACGCTTCAGTGAAGAAAATTCTCTCCGAATTGAAAAAAGTCTCCCAGGATAATCCCGAGCTGTACACCACCATCATCACCGAGTTCAACAGACCACTCAAGGAAGGGCTGTACAGTGACTATGCGAATCGTGATGCCCTGCTTTCACTGGTGCGTTTCAAGAGCACTGAAGTAGACGGGTACACCAGCCTCTCCCAGTACAAGGAGAGAATGAAGGAAGACCAGAAGGCGATCTACTATCTTGCCGGCGGGAATGAGGAGACGGTCCGCCGTTCACCTCTGCTTCAGGGGTACAAGAAGAAAGGCTATGAAGTGCTGATTATGGCCGATGATATCGACGATATCGTGGTTCCCTCCATCGGCACCTTCGAAGAGTTTCCTCTCAAGGCGATCAACAAATCTGGTGCTGTGGATGATATAGAAGAGAAGGAAGAGAAGAAGAAGAAGGAGAAAGAGGGCAAGGATATTATCAAGCGAATGAAGGAAGCCCTCGGTGACAGAGTGAAGGATGTGGTTGTATCGACCCGCCTTGTCGATTCTCCTGTAGCCGTTGTCGTTGACGACAATGATATGTCGGTTCAGATGCAGCAGATCCTGAAACAGATGGGGCAGGGCGAAGTGCCTGACAGCAAGCCGATCCTTGAAATCAACCTGGACCATCCGATGGTGAAGAAGGTCGTGGAATCGAAGGACGATGAGTATGTGAAGAGTATGAGCATCATCCTGCTGGATTCGGCTCTCATTCATGAGGGTGTGATGCTGAAGAATCCTGCAGACTTCGTCAACAACCTCCATCAGCTTCTTTCAAAATAGAAAGCTTCTGCACGATTACCAGTCGGGCGGGGATGTATCCCGCCCGTTTATTCATTCTATCACTTGAGAGAATCGCCCCGTTACGTTTATGATGAGAGAATAACAGTGTAAGGGGGTGCGATGTGGTGAAAGGTCTTTCTCTTGTAGACTCAATCAAGGTGTGGATGAACGAGGAACTGTTCTCGGTAATACTCAATGTCCTTGTCATTCTTCTCATTCTTGTCATAGGTGAGCTCCTCATCTCGGTTTTCAGGAAGGTGCTGACCAGAGCCTTCGCCAGAAGCCGGAAACTGTCCGAGCTGTTCCAGAGACTTCTTGTGAAGGTGCTTGTGGGGCTGGCTCAGCTCGTACTGGGCATGATCATTCTTGAACGACTCGGGGTCAATCTCGCTCCGATCATTGCAGGTCTCGGGGTCACGGGTTTCATTCTCGGGTTCGCCTTTCAGGAGACTATCGGGAATTTCCTTGCAGGAGCGATGATTGCGATCAATGCACCGTTCAGGATCGGAGATTATATCGAGGTGGGCGGTAT
Source organism: Sphaerochaetaceae bacterium (assembly GCA_016938475.1). Classification (GTDB taxonomy): domain Bacteria; phylum Spirochaetota; class Spirochaetia; order Sphaerochaetales; family Sphaerochaetaceae; genus SABI01. Next base: position 5,444 of record JAFGUP010000237.1, on the reverse strand, counting down.
GAACGGTACTGTACGCGATATGGACTTCATGAGCGTCACTCTTGCCACTCCCGATAACAAACGGGTTGTGATGGCGAACAAGCTGATCTGGGGTCATGCGATCGTCAATTACTCCTACACGGAACGGCGGAGGGTGGAGATGGGTGTCTCCATCGCCTATGATGCAGATGTGAACAAGGCAAAGGAGCTGATCAGAGGAATCATCTCCTCCTATCCGGAGGTGCTTCCGGAACCGGCTCCTGTCGTTGAGGTGAACGTGCTCGGCGGCTCTTCAGTAGATATCGTCGTACGGCCCTGGACGGTACCCGGGGACTACTGGTCGGTCTACTTCAGGTTCCAGCAGGAAGTGCTTGAGACCTTCCGCAGGGAAGGGATCGAGATACCCTTTCCTCAGCTTGATGTACATAATCGATAATCATGTTCTCAGTCGATCGAGTCCGATAAGGAACAACTCAAAGGAGTCTGATCGACTTGCCTTTGGTTTGAAGCCTTTGGCTTTGACGAAGGCCTTTCTCATCTGCTGAAGCAGTTCCTGTTCTCCTCCTCCCTGAAAGATCTTGATCACGAGATTGCCGTGCTCTTTGAGGTGGTCCATTGCAAGAGCATAGACTTGTTCGGCGAGGTACTCACTGCGTGCGGTGTCGACCGACCGATTCCCGGTTGTCATGGGGGCGGCGTCACTGATGATCGCATCATAGGGACCCTCAGCGATGAGCTGTTCTCTGATTTCAGGGGAGAAGGCATCTCCTGTAAGAGACTTTACGTTGAACGGTACTGGATTGATGTTCAGCGGGTTTAGGTCGACAGCCACGATTCTTCCGGTCTCTTTGAGTATCGTTCTCTGTACATACAGCGTCCATGAACCGGGAGCTGCCCCCACATCAAGGACTCTGTTTCCCTTTCGGATGATGTTGTGCTGTTTCTGGATCTCCTCCAGTTTATAGACGCTTCGCGCAGGGTACCCCTCTTTGCGTGCTCTCAGTGTGTAGGAATCTGCTGTATCTCTTCTGCTTTTTGCCATACGTGTATCCTACCACAAGAGTTCCTTCAGTTTGTAGTATCAAGGCCGTTGTCCGCAACAAAGAGAAGACCGGATATCAGCGGGAGTGTGATGGGATCTCTGCAGGTCTGTTCACGAACCCTTGTACTCAAGATTTCTCTGTTGTGAAGATGATTCTTGTTGGCGGGTGCTGTCAGGTGTCGTAGAATGGATTGGAGGTTGACAGATGGGTAGAACCAGAAAAGCTCAATTGCTGCAGATGTATCGTATCAATGAGAAGACCCACAGAGTGGTCATCGATATAGCACTTGACCGGTATCTAGACTATTTTCATGAATGGGATAATGCGAGCTTCAAAAAGCGGGACCTTAATCCCGAGCTTGCCGCCTTTCTCGATCTCTGCTCTGAGGAGATTCCCCTCCGCAGAAAGCTTGAGCTGAACTTCTGTATCAAGGACAGAGCTGACGATCCAATGGAGGAGCAGATGGTCCTTGCCAGTTACCGCAACTACTATCAGTCACAACTACAGATGGTCAGGCGGAGTCTCAATCGGACACTCCGTTCTGCTTTTGTCATGTTCCTGACAGCGATATCTCTCATAGCTCTCTACACGTTACTGAAAGATGGGAAAGGGCCGGGTCTTCTCTCTGGAATCCTTGTCGAGGGAGTTCTGATCGGTGCCTGGGTATTTATGTGGGAAACCTTCCATATGGTTTTTTTCAACTCTCTTGAACCTCTACTCAGAATGAAAGAGCTGAAGCGATTTCTTGATGCAGATCTCGTGTTCCGGGCAGAGTGAATTCTTCTGCCTATACTATCTTCTTCATAAACAGATATGCCTGTTCACCATAGCCTTTCAGGTATTGAGACACTGGTTATGTCGAGGGAAAAAAGGAGGAGGTCAGCAGGAGGTTTGGGTGGGGAGAGAATCACTGCTGACCCCCAGGGAAAATCACACTAAAGGAGGTATGAAAAAAAACTGTTGCTCTGTACAGAAGTATATGCACTACCTATGCCAACCAGGAGGGAAAACGGATAAAAAAACTTATTCCATGTTGTATAATGGTTTGAGACCAATTGGATGTCCGTTTGCACATGAGCCGGCTCTCACCGGATATGAGAAAATTTTTCACACTGCCTGAAAAGTGAGCAAAGGGTGCACAATTGACTATTGTCTTTCCTGTCGCTATGTTTCTTGTATATGAAACAGTCCTTCATTCACCGGAAATTCCGGTATAGCTATACACAGGTCACGATTAAACTCATCATAGCACATGTGGTGATCTTTCTGTTCACCATGGTCTCTTCGCGCCTAGCGACCTATCTTGCAATGATCCCGGGAGCTGTTCTGTACAACCATTGGTACTGGCAGTTCGTCACCTACATGTTCGTGCATGGAGGGATCGGACACCTGTTTTTCAACATGTTCGGGCTCTGGGTATTCGGTCTGCCCGTCGAGCGTCAACTCGGGTCAAGAGAGTTTCTCCTGTTCTATCTTCTTACAGGAACTCTGAGCGGTATCTTTTCCTTCCTGGCCTATCTGATTGCAGGCGTAAACGTGGTGCTTGTGGGAGCTAGCGGTGCAATCTTTGCGGTTCTATTCGCTTTTGCGGTATTCTACCCTCACGCACGTATCTTCCTGTTCGGTATCGTTCCCATGAGAGCTCCTGTGATGGTCCTTCTCTATGCTGCAATCGAGCTGTTCAATCAGGTAACCGGAACGGTGGGGGGTGTTGCCCACCTCACGCATCTTGCCGGTTTTGCCTTCGCATACCTGTACATGCTCTTCCGCCTGAACATCCATCCTATGGATGTGTTCAGAAGACTCTAGAGGTATTGAGGGTATCGGGCTTTCAGTTCATTGAACTCTTTTTTTATCACATCATAGATGATTCTGATTCTTTCATCGTGATGTATGAAGGCCGACTTCATTGCATTGGTCGATATCTTTTCCAGATCACCCAGTTTCAGATCAAACGCTTCACTGGCAATAGCCATCTCCTTGGTGAGATTTGTGTTGCTCATCAGACGGTTATCACTGCAGAGAAAGACCCGGAAGTTGTGGTGGAAGAAGGTATTAAAAGGGTGCTGTTCGATGCTCTCGGCCGCACCGGTACCTACGTTCGAGGAGAGACACATCTCTATCGGTATCCGTTTATCCTGGATGAAGTGTGCAAGTGAACCCATTTTCTCTATGGTTCCGTTCTCTATATCCATGTCATCCATCAGTCGGGTCCCGTGACCTATCCTATGTGCCGAGCAGATCTGTATTGCCTGCCAGATCGATTCGAGACCGAAGCCTTCCCCGGCGTGGATAGTGATATTAAAATTCTGGTTTCTGATGTACTGAAAGGCCTCAAGATGTGCTTTGGGCGGGTTCCCTGACTCATCACCGGCAAGGTCCATTCCTACAACACCTCTTGCACGGAAGGCAACTGCGAGTTTGGCGATCTTCACGGAGATGTTCGGGCTCTGGTTCCTCATGGCACAGAGGATGATCCCGTAACTGATGCCGGTACGCCGTTTTCCCTCGTCCATACCGTCAAGAACCGCTTCTACGATCTCATCAAGGGAAAGTCCCTTCTCTGTGTGAAGGATCGGGGCAAATCTGATCTCGGTATAGACAACATTGTCCTTCGCCAGATCTTCCATCGTCTCGATAGCTGCCCTCATCAGATTCTCTCTGGTCTGCAGTATTGCTGTTGTCACCCCGAAGGTCTCGAGGTACAGTGGCAGTGATTTTCTCTCACATCCCTGATGGAACCACTGTTCCAGCTCTCCAGCGTCCACTCGGGGCAGTGTGATGTTAGCTTCACGGGCCAGCTCAATGATCGTGTCGACTCTCATTGATCCGTCGAGATGGTCGTGGAGTTCGACTTTCGGAACCTGTTTGATGATTTCTATCGGTATCATGCACTCATAGTACTATAAGAATTATCTACAGGGCAACTATATTGTCCGTTCGCTCGGACGAGCCCTTTACGTATTGCTCGTATCTGTGGTTTATTATACCCATAATTCAGATTCTCCACGGGAGGAACAGTATGGATCAAAAAGCATTGCAGGAAAAGTTGTTTTCCCTGTGTGACAAGGCTAGGGGAGGGAAGGATATCGCATCTCTCATAGCGCAAGGGGCAAGTGTTCATGCACAGGATGCTTTTGGACTGACGCCGCTCATGCGCGCTGCCTTGTTCTCTTCGAGTGCAGCTGTCATTGAGACCCTCGTTGCTCACGGTGCGGATGTCTTCAAGAGGGAACCTCAGTACAAGTCCACAGCACTCCAGCTTGCAAGTAACCACAATCACTCTCCACAGGTGATTGAAGCACTGGTAGCTGCCGGCTCGGACCTTCATGATGTGAATTACCTCGGAGAGACTGCCCTGATCATGGCCGTGAACAGCGGTAACGCAACCAAGGTCATCTCTGCCTTGATCAAGGCGGGAAGTGATGTGAATGCCCGCGATTATCAAGACAAGAGTGCACTTGATTATGCCAGGGAGGCAAAAAGAGCCTACGTCGTCAGACTGCTGAAAGCTTCAGGAGCACAGGAGTAGAAGGCGATACGTTTTCGTATTACTTTACTACCTGAGCTTCCATTTCACGCACCAGACGTCCCAGCTCCTTCTCGATCCCTTCGATGGGAAGGGTATGCATCGTCGACAGGTCACTGCGGTACTTAAGTTCGAAGAGTCCTTCCTTGAATCCCCTGTTTCCCAGTGTAATACGGATCGGGATTCCAAGCAGGTCTGCATCAGAGAATTTGACACCGGCACTCTCTTTTCTGTCATCATAGAGAACACTGAGTCCTGCATCGGTAAGCTTGCTATAGATCTCCTCGCTGAAACTCTGATCTTTCATGAGTGACACAAAGTGAACCTGGAATGGGCTGACCGATATGGGCAGTTTAAGTCCGTTTTCGTCCTGATACTCTTCTGCAAGACAGGCAAGAAGCCGTCCCACACCTATCCCGTAGGAGCCCATGATGACCGGTTGCCGACGCCCATTCTCATCCTGATAGGTGAGCCCCATGGCCTCGGAGTAGCGGGTACCGAGCTGGAAGATATTGCCGACTTCAACCCCGCGGTTGATCGTGAGTTCATGTGAACAGACAGTGCAGATATCACCTTCCCGGGCAGAAGCTATATCTGCAACTGTACCGGTATAGTCTCTTGCGAAGTTCGTATTGAGATAGTGATACCCTTCTTCGTTCGCTCCTGCGACCAGATTGCTGCTGCCTGCTACTGAATCATCTACGATGACGATGACATCCTCTGCGGCGCCGATCGGAGACCCGTAACCGGGAAACATCTTCTTTTCCCTGATCTCATCAGGATGTGCTGTTCTCAGGCCATTGGCCCGTGCTGCATTCTGCAGCTTGTTCTCTTCTACTTCCATGTCACCCCGGATTACCGCGATGATAAGCCTGTTCACCTCTTCATTGGTC
>JAFGUP010000236.1 GCA_016938475.1 Sphaerochaetaceae bacterium | reverse complement strand
GTCATCAGAAATAAGGTTCAGGCTGATCGTATCATCACCCTGTCTCAAAACAGACCGAGGGGGGTTCAGAAAGACCGGGATGGAAAGATCAAATCGTTCGGTATCATCCAGCTTTGCGAGGAAATTCCCACAGGCCATGTTCACGGCCTCTTTCGAACAATCCTCTACTTCTCTGTCCGTAATGTCTTCCTCCTCCAGATTGAGCATGTTCTTAACCATAACCTTTGTTACCTTCTCCGAAAGCATAAGACTCATCTTTCCATTCATGGAACCGCTGAAACTGACGAGTGCCTCCGCATCATAATCGGGACATTCGACACCATCAGGTTCGAGAAATACATAGAACATCTTCTCAAAGACCTCAAAAATCGAGGTCTCCATCATCTCCTTCATTGTCTCCATACTCTCCATCATCCACCCCTATAACCTCATAAAGTACTCTCTTGATATCCTCGGGCAAAAACGGTTTCTTGATGAAACCCTTTGCCCCTAGTTCAAAGGCATTCCGCATGCGCTCTTCCCTGCCTTCTGTACTTATCACTACAACGGGAATACTCCCCAGAAGGCTGTCCTTTCCCAACACTTCCAGCATCTCAAATCCGCTCATCACCGGCATATTGATATCCGAGAGAATGATATCCACCCAGTGTAAAGCCAACAGATCCAGGGCTTCTCTTCCGTTCTCAGCTTCAAGACATTGATCCACCTTAAACCCGGACATGGAAATAACCTTTTTGATGACTGATCTCATTGAACGTGAATCATCAACGATTAATATATTGAATGCCATGACCACTCCTTGTCCCTCAAAACCGACAGGGGGCGTTACTCTCCCTGTCAATCTCCGGTAATTCTATTGTATTAAAGCAGCTTAACCAGTTCTTTCGCCTTCTCAATCTCATCAGACAGGCGAATCATACTTACCTCAAGCTCTCTGTGGTGAATCTTGAATTTCTCCATCGCGCCCTTCAGTCCCCGGTAGGCCAAATCGTCCGCCCCCCCGCCACCGATTCCCATCATCATGCAGACCTTATCCGCAAGGTAGATGAGGTATGCACCGGTGTTGTCGCCCTCTTCCATCAAATCAGGTCGGTGATGATGGATGATGGTATCGATCATTTCCTTCGGAAAGCGCCATAATGATGCAATCCTGCCCCCTACCTCCGCATGATTCATACCGAGC
>JAFGUP010000032.1 GCA_016938475.1 Sphaerochaetaceae bacterium | reverse complement strand
CTCGAATTGTGTACCCTCGGGAGATTCCAGGATCTTTTCAAGGACTTTAACGGTATAGTACCCCTGAAGAATCGGGTTCTGGTAGATGGCAGCGGTGAGGAGGTGTGATTCAAGGTGTGTGATCGCCGATTTGTCCAGGTCGTGGAGCACCGTGACTGTGTTTCGGTAGTCAAGTGCATCGATCGCCTCAAGAAACAGTGTATTGAATGCAGGGAGCAGATAGACCGCCTGAACCTTTCCTACTCTCTCTTTGAGAATATCATATATCTGGGAGTCCATGAGCTCAGGCTGATAGTGTGTTGTGATCATCCTGATCTCACAGGAGATGGACGGGTAGTGATCTCTCATGATCTGAAGGAATCCCTTGAGTCGTTCCGTGTTCAGGTCCGGAGCATCGGAGTAGGTAGAGGTGTCTTCGTTGAGATTGATGACGAGTATAGAGCTGTGTTCTCTGAACCTGAGCATCTTACCGATGAATTCTGCGGCGATACGCCCCCCGGCGGCATAGTCGCTTCCGATGTAGCAGGTTCTCCTGCTTGCCGGTGCATCTACGTTGAATGTCACATAGGGGATATTGAAGGAATCTATCTTTGCGATGATTCTGTCCATATCATATTTTCTCTGATTGACGAACCCGACTGCATCAAGACCTGATGCGTACAGTCGGTCCAGTTCGCTCAGGTACAATTCAGAGTCATACTCGGGAATGTTATGGTATGATATGTCGTAGTTGAACCCTTCGATCTGCTCAGTGGCTATTTTCACTCCCCTGCGTATCTCATCCCAGAAGTACTCTGGCAGAGAGGAGGAGAAGAGGGCGATCCTGCGCTGTTTGTTTCGCACCAGGACCTGAGATGCTTTCGAGGGAACGTACCTATTCTCCTCAGCGAAAGAGAGAATCTGCTCCTTGAGGTCCCTGGAGACATACCCGGTACCGTTCAGTGCTCTGCTTACCGTGATAAGGGAAATCCCGAGTCTCTTTGCAATCTCTTTTTGTGTTATACGCATATCATAGTCCTGAAGTTTCAATAAAACGGCGAGTGTGGATTTTTCAAGGGTATAAAAAAGCGCTTCCTTAATCCGTTTCTGAACTGTTTTCATGATTATACTCTACCTTTTGCTGTAAAACAATAAAATTTCTTCTCTATTGAGCGATTGGTATTTTTCTCGGAGAATGGTGAGTTTTTGTTTGACTCCTGATATAACGTATGATATACGTATATCATATCTTCCTGATTGAAGATTATATGTCCGATAATTCATTTCATACGAAAGAGGAGGTATTAAATGAAAAAAATTGCATTGATATGCTGTATCGCTCTGATAGCGATACCGGTTTCGCTGTTCGCTCAAGGTAGTGCTGAAAAGGCGCCTGAGACTACGCTGCAGCTCCTGTTCTACTCTCCCGAACTTCAGGATCAGTACACTGATATGGTGGATGCCTATAAGGCTGAGACCGGGGTGAATCTGGAGATCACGGTTCTTCAGACAGATTTCAGAGCTGTTCTTACAAGCAAGATTAACAGTGGAGACATTCCCGACATCTTCATGTCAAGTGCCTATGCCGATAACTCCACCTACAAGGACTATGTGTATGATCTTACTGATGAACCGTTCATGCAGAACATTGAACCCTCGGTCCTTACAGGGGTGACCGTGGACGGCAGAGTGATAGGCTATCCGTTCCTTGTCCAGTCACATTCATTCATCTACAACAAGGCTCTGTTCAGAGAGCTCGGTCTCGATACACCCGAGACGATCAGTGAACTTGAAGCGACTGCCAGGAAACTCGAAGCGGCGGGCGTTCAGCCGTTTGCTACCGGTTTCAAGGAGTTCTGGGTGCTTCCTCAGACTGCATGGCAGATCCTTGCTCCCTATGTCGACACCTATGGAGGTTTTGAAGCGTTTGTGAATGGTCTCAATAATGATACTCTTGATTTTGCAGACGTTGCAGAGATGGAGTATGTATTCGATGTACTCGACATCATCGGTGAGTACGGCGGACCGAAACCCAATGAATCCGATTTCACTGATCAGACTGCTTCACTGGCAGTGGGAAAGGTCGGTATCATCCATCAGGGGAACTGGGCTGAAGGCTCCATCCTTTCGGTCAATCCTGATGTGGAGCTCGGGTTCCTGGTCGGTCCTACCGCAGGGGACGCTGAAGGCGGAATCATGTTCGACTCCAACCAGACTATCAGGGTTGCAAAGGACGGTGAGAACCTTCAGGCGGCTCTTGACTGGCTCGAATGGCTTACCACGAGCGAATACGGAAAGAACTGGGTTCCCGGGAAGATCAAGCAGTCTTCACCGATCAAAGGTGCAGCTGCTCCCGATTCTCAGATCGCACAGGCTACCAGCGAGCTTCTTGCACAAGGCGTTCCCGGATACCCATGGTTCTATCAGATGTTCCCCACCGGAACCGAGCAGCAGCTTGGAGCAATCTTCCAGGGCTACTGCGCCAACGTCACCGATCGGGCAGAGACGATCAAGGCCCTCGATGCCGCATACGACAAGATCGCTGGTGCTCTCTAGCTCTCTAGTTTTCCTTCCATTCCCTCTGACAAGAGGGAATGGAACCCCCTTCAGTCTGCCTGGATCCTGTTGACCGACAGCGGTGAGCGATCCATGCAGTTCACTTCGATGACTCTGTGAGAGAGACCTCACCGATATACGGCTGAAGTGTCGTGTACATCGGTCAGTTCTTTCTCAGAAGGCAGAAATACGCGTATGAACCTGCACCAGAAAAGACAACGCACCTCCTTTCTGATATTTCTCAGTTTCACGGTTCCGGCCCTTGCAACGATTCTCCTGTCCGTAGAGATCCCGTTTCTGATGAGTGTCATATACTCATTCACAAAATGGAACGGACTGGATAAGATTCCCCAGTTCATCGGTCTGGCGAACTATATCGAGATATTCACCAACGACCCGGATGCCCTCTATGCACTGGGCTTCACCCTGAGGATGGCTGCCTTTACCGTGGTCTTCACCAACATCTTCGCCCTGGCTCTCGCTGTCTTTCTGGACAGTGATATCAGGGGGAAGAATGCACTGAGGGTTGCTTTTTATATCCCGAACATCATCTCTCTGATCGTGATCGGGTATGTGTGGCGTTTCATCTTCACCAAGGGGTTCGACTCCTTCTATGAGATGACCGGACTCGGGGTGTTCATGTTCAGCTGGCTTGGTGACAAGGACCTTGCCTTCTTCTCACTGGTTCTGGTGAGAGTGTGGCAGCAGCTCGGATTCTATCTGGTGATCTACATCGCTGGACTGCAGACTGTCCCGAAGGATCTGATAGAGGCGGCGACGATCGATGGAGCTTCGCCTGTGATACGGTTCTTCCGGGTCACACTGCCAATGATCATGCCTTCGATAACCGTTGCTGTGTTCTATTCACTTTCAAACGGTCTGAAGGTCTTCGATGTCATCCTCTCTCTTACCAGCGGAGGTCCGGGGAACGCGACGATGAGTATCGCCCTCGATATCTACCGTACCGCGTTCATCACCGGTCGGTTCGGCTACGGTACGGCCAAATCGGTCGTCCTGTTCTTCGTCATCCTGGTCCTGACAGTGTTCCAGGTAAAGGTGTTCAAACAGAGGGAGGTGGAAGTATGAGACAGAGCAGGATTTCTCTGAGTATCACGGTCATTCTCACCATTATCGCACTGATCTACCTGTATCCTTTGTTCCTGATCGTCATAAACTCTCTCAAGACGTTTGCAGAGATAACGATAAATGCGGTAGCACTTCCAGAGAGTCCGCAGTTCAGCAACTATGTCGAGACGTTCAAGTTGATGAAGTACCCGAATCTCTTCCTGAATACCCTCATCGCAACGGGCATCGGGGTTGCGGGCGTCGTGCTTGTCTCTTCGATGGCCGGGTACAAACTCTCGAGGACCAGGACCCGCTACTCATGGGTAATGTTTATCATCCTGATTGCTCCGATGATGATTCCCTTCCATTCGTTCATGATCGCTCTTGTCAAAGTAGCGAAGGTGCTGCATCTGACAGGAAGCCCCTGGGGATTGGGAGTCATGTACTGGGGGCTCGGATCTCCTCTTGCACTCTTTTTATACCACGGCTTCGTGAAGTCGATCCCCCGGGACCTGGATGACTGTGCCATGATAGATGGTGCTTCCCCCATGCGGGCGTTCTTCCAGGTGATCCTCCCCCTGCTTCAGCCGGTAACCGTGTCCGTGATCGTGATCAATGCGATGTGGATGTGGAACGACTTCCTGCTCCCCCTTCTTCTCCTCAGCGGATCGAAGAAGGCTCTCACGCTGCAGCTGGCAGCATACAACTTCTTCGGACAGTACAAAGTCGAGTGGCATTATGCGATGGCGGGAGTGCTTCTCACGATCATTCCTGCTGTCATGATCTTCCTTGCTCTGCAGCGGCATATCATAAAGGGGATGATCGCAGGGGCAGTGAAGACGTGAACCGGGTGGTGGGTAGGTCGCCACCGAACATGCATGAGATGATGCATGAGTCATGAACAAGATACTGAAAAAGGACGGAATACGATATGAAATTCAGAGACGGTTACTGGGGCCTGAAACGCGGTGTTCAGCTGTTGAATCCTGTTGAGATCAGAGATACCGAGCACACAGAAGATGCCCTCACTCTCTATTCAGCTACACGAACGATACATCACCGGGGAGCGACACTGAACTGTCCGATACTCACCACTGAGATCTCTTCTCCCCATGATGATATCATCCGGGTGAGGACCACCCATTTTCAGGGGGGAAGTGATGTGGGACCCCATTTCGTTCTCTCGGAGGGAGAGGCGGACGTGAAGGTCTCTTCCACAACGCAGGTCTCGTCCCTCTCCAGTGGAAAACTGATTGCCTCTATAGAGAAGAAGGATCCGGTCATGGAGGCTCTATCCCATTCTTCCTGGGCTCTCACGTTCTTTCGTGAAGGAAAGAAGTTGACCGAGATCTCCGGACGCCACTCGGGTCACATGACCCTGGATGCTCAGCTGTCGGGGAACTATCACAGTGGTGAGAAGGAGACCTATATGTGTCAGTACCTCACCCTCTCGGTCGGTGAGACGATCTATGGCCTCGGAGAGCGGTTCACCCCCTTTGTGAAGAATGGTCAGGCCGTCGATATCTGGAACGAGGACGGGGGAACGAGCAGCGAGATCGCATACAAGAACATTCCCTTCTATCTGTCAAGCAGAGGCTACGGTATCTTCGTCAATGATCCCGGTCGGGTACAGTTCGAGGTGGCTTCCGAGGTGGTGACCGCAGTGCAGTTCTCTGTGCCGGGTGAAGAGATCGATTATTACATCATCAGCGGAGATACTCTCAAACAGGTTCTCTCCAACTATACGCTCCTGTCAGGAAGACCTGCGCTCCCCCCCGCATGGTCCTTCGGTCTCTGGCTCACCACGAGTTTCACCACCAGCTATGATGAAAAGACGGTAACGAGCTTCATCGACGGGATGGCAAAGCGCGATATTCCCCTGCACGTCTTTCACTTCGACTGCTTCTGGATGAAGGAGTACCGATGGACCGATCTTGTCTGGGATGAGGACCTCTTCCCAGATCCTGATGCGATGTTGAAACGGCTGAAAGGAAAGAACCTGAATATCTGCGTGTGGATCAATCCCTACATAGCACAGCGCTCACGGCTGTTCAAGGAGGGACAGGAGAATGGCTACCTTGTGAAGACCCGCAACGGGGATGTGTGGCAATGGGACCGCTGGCAGGCCGGGATGGCTCTGGTCGACTTCACGAACCCACAGGCACGAATATGGTACCGTGAGGGACTCAGGGAACTGATCCATCAGGGAGTCGACACCTTCAAGACTGACTTCGGTGAACGTATTCCCACGGATGTGGTGTATCACGACGGCTCAGACCCGCTAAAGATGCATAACTACTACACCTATCTCTATAACGAAGCGGTGTTCAGCCTGTTGGAGGAAGAACTCGGTGAGGGCAAGGCCCTCGTGTTCGCCCGGTCAGCGACGGCCGGAGGGCAGAAGTTCCCCGTTCACTGGGGAGGAGACTGCTCTGCGACCTATGAATCCATGGCAGAGACCCTTCGCGGAGGACTCTCTCTTGCTCTCAGCGGTTTCGGTTTCTGGTCACACGATATCAGCGGTTTCGAACTCACCGCGAGTGCAGATCTGTACAAGCGATGGATCGCCTTCGGTTCGTTCTCCTCCCATTCCCGCCTCCACGGGAACGAATCCTACCGGGTACCCTGGAACTTTGATGAGGAATCGAGTGACGTTCTCAGGTTCTTCACCCGTCTCAAATGTTCTCTGATGCCTTACATCTATCGTGAAGCGATCGAGACCCACCTGACAGGCATTCCGATGATGAGGCCGATGGTCCTCGAGTATCCTCTGGATCCTTCGGCAGCATATCTCGACCGTCAGTACTTCTTCGGTTCATCGATGCTGATTTCTCCGATCTTCACCGAAACAGGGGAGGTTACCTATTATCTTCCTGCAGGGACATGGACCCACTTCCTGAGCGGGCAGCAGATTGAGGGGCCGGGCTGGATAACCGAGACCTACGACTACCAAAGCCTTCCTATCATGATACCTGAGAACACGCTGATCCCCGTGGGGCCCGACTCCGATGTCCCCGCCTATGATTATGCACAGGACATCACGTTCCATCTGTTCACCCTCGCCGAGGGCTCTCACCTTGAGACTCCCCTCTATTCATCAGACGGAGAAATCCTGTTCTCTGTACGTGTTGAGCGAAATGAGGGTAATATCCTGGTGAACCGGACGGTCGCCGCCGGGGAGGGTAGACAGGGATGGAGCATCCTTCTGAGAAACAGAGATAAGATTGCAGGATGTGATTCGGGAGATGTACGTACTACTGACCTGGGTGTTCTGATCTCCTTCGATGAACTCACGGATCAGCATCTGATCAGACTGTAGAGGATGGGCTGTCTTTCACCAGATATCACGTGTCTGAAAGAACGGCTGCGTGAAATGGGCTGTGTCAGAAACGGGATGCCGCCGGTCTCATCGAAGAGAGACCGGAGATGTGTAGGCGACGTCCCGGTTGGTTTGAAACAGCCGTGCATAGAGGTGATCGCCCGGTGACAGGGTGATCTGTTCATGAAGTTCTGCCGTACACTGCTTTAATGTGATAGACTTTTCACAGTGGATCACCGGTGAGACGAAGCCGTCCATATGGAAACTGAGGCTATCGGTCTCGAGATCCTCAACTGCCACGGAGAATTCTCTCTCGATGAGGGCTGAACCTATCTTTGCGCGGGCACTGAGATGTAACGTGCCTGTACTGTTGCCGCTCACTTCAAGGACAAAACCCTGGGTCGCGTCATCATGTACCGACGGGTTGCCCATGGTCATGGTCTGCAGGTGCACATCAGATCCTGTACGGGTGATCTCACTGGTACTCTCATCGCTTACTGTGTCGAGCGGGTCAACCACATCTACACCTCTCAACCGTGGATAGACCTCCTGTAGCTCACACCCCTGTACCTCCAGATGCACGTCCCAATCACACCTTACTCCCTTCTCCCCCCAACCGAGGGAGACCGCGATAAAGCGAGTTGAACTCCCGGGAGGAACAATGGCCTCATCCGATGGATGAATGCGCCGGATGACCCGGGAATTATGGATGAGTTCGATCCTCTCTATCTCCTCATAGCCGGCCGCATAGAGATCGACCGCACACACCTTTGCGTCATGTACGGGCAGGATGCTGCCCATCACCTCGTCGTCCACGAACAGTACGAACTGAGTAGTATCGCCGCTGAGAGCGGTTGTCGTTCTGTTCTTCAGGGCTTCCCATATTCCTTCTCTGGTGAACGATGAAGCCCAAAGCCCTGTCCTGCCACTCTGATAGCTGCCGGGTGAGGCATTGTGGTGATCGGTGCACCCGATCACTCCGAAGTGGTGGTTCTGTTCGAGCCCTCCCTGCATCGTCTGGGACCTCTCGAGCGGTCCCATGGTATGCAGGTAGGGGAAGGGGGTGTTCCGGCTCTCTGCACACCCGTGGAGGCTGATGATCTCGACAACGGGAGAGAGGTGTTCGTTGAAGGTATCCCAGTTGATCCCCCGATACCCTTTCGTGTACCCGATATGGTGGGGGAACATGATCTCCCGCTCATCTGCAGGTCCCCGGAGTCGGTCCCTGAGCGCGTCTTCGGCATCAGGAATGGCCGGAAGGCTCATGCCGGCGTCTTTGAGTACCACCGTATAGTCCCCGTTTTCCAGGCCGTGGTATTCATACGAGTAGAAGGGGATCAGCGTCTCGCTCTCGGCTGCATCCATCTTCTCACGGTAGGTATCCCAGTTCTTCTGGAGTCTTTGAAACCCCTTCATGTGGTAGTCGGCAACCTGAGTGCTTATGGGGATATCCTGGGCACTGGAGATATCGGGCCAGGCGAAGTGACCTGTGACACTGAAGAAGTCGAGCTGCTGGGAGGCGAATGCGATCGCCTTCTCAAGGGAACCGTGACCATAGCTGATATTGCAGTGGTTATGCAGGTCTCCGATACGATAGGTATGGCTTGTAAAGAATCTGAGCTGTTTCTCTCGTGTCTTCAGAGACCCGGAGAAACGCTCGAGGATCATGTTTCTCATGT